>NZ_CP018835.1:3155512-3471064 GCF_002196515.1 Vibrio gazogenes
TAGAGCCAAAGTAAATATTTCTGATGAAGAGCTTCGAAAAATAGCTTTGACTACTCATCAAGCTAAAACCTTTCTTGTGGAAAATCAGGAATTGTTTGCTGAAGCACTAAAATCTGAGGTAACTACAGAAGATCTTGTTGCGGTGGGTTTTCGAAAAAAACAGTTAAGTGTTTATAACAAGCTTCTGCATGATCAAAGCTACTTCGACGATTTAAAAAATATAAAAAATTGCTCTAATGAAGCTTTATGGCAAAAGTACTTTGAAAAGAATCCTTGGGTATTTGGTTATGGACTAGGTTACATTTTTTTGTCTAGCCTCGATGACAAAAAACTAGAGCAAGTAGTACAAGGGCATAGCGTAGATTCGCACGGTAAGCGTGTTGATGCTCTTATGAAGACAAAGGGCATTATTTCCAACTTATGCTTTGTTGAAATTAAAACCCACACAACAGCTTTACTAGAGGCTAAGCCTTATCGGTCTGGCTGCTGGGCACCTTCAAAAGAATTAGCTGGTGCTATCGCACAAGTCCAAGGTACCGTTGCGTCTGCAGTGGAAAATCTATCTAGCAGAATCAACCCCAGCGATAGTGAAGGTAATCCAACTGGCGAAGAAATTTATAATTACCAACCTAAATCCTATTTGGTTATAGGCAGCATGGGTGAATTTTTATCGGAGCAAGGCGTGAACAGAGATAAACTAAGGTCATTCGAGCTGCTTCGTAAAAATACTAGTAACCCAGAAATTATTACATTTGATGAACTTTATGAGCGCGCAAAATTTATTGTCCAGCACCACCAAAGCTAACAAAGTGCTGCTGTCGGACAAATTTTCCGCTGCGCTCCAAATTTGCCGCAGAGCACGGGGTTAGCCTCCCCAATTAGTAATAGATTTTAATTAAAGAAAGTGAAGTGTACAAAGAAAATCAGGCCAGCTATCAGTTCTATGTGTCGCAAGGCTTTCATGTGGTGAGTGAACAGCGTGATGAACATACGGGACATCCCGAATACACCATGCGTTTTAGCATATAAGCATCATTGTGTGTGATGCCTCGAAGTCGGAACCTGAGACAATCATCAGGGACAGAAATAAAAAAGAACCGCGTCGCATTTTACCCTCCCACGATGCTAAAACTATGATAAACAGTATTTTTTTCTGAACGCTTCTTTTATGCTAGAGCCATGTTATCCACCAAAGCGAAGCGCGATTATGAAAACCTCCCTCGATCACCTGCCTAAATTTAAACAGCAAGAGCTTGCGACGATTTCGACCATTCTGCGTGATACGCTGGACGACTATCTTGAAGGCAAAACGGGGAGTAAAAGCGAGTTTCGCATCTTGAAAATCATTCTGTTCGGCAGCCACGCCAAAGGCAATTGGGTCAGCGATCCGGTTAATGGTTACATCAGCGATTATGATATTCTGGTGATCGTCAACAAAGCCGCTTTGGTGGAAGATTATGTGGTCTGGCAGCGGGCGGAAGAGCAAATTGATCGCAAAGTAAAATCCGCGCCGTTGGGTTTGATTGTGCATGATTTGAACGAAGTGAATAATCGACTGCAACAGGGTCATTATTTCTTTAAAGATATCCGCGAAGAGGGAATCGAACTGTTTGCCGCGACACCGAAACCGCTGATTGAGCCGGGGGATTTAACCGAAGCAGAGCAACGGGAAATTGCCTGTAAGCATTATAAACAGTGGTTCGAAAGTGCCAATGATGACTTCGCAATGTATAACTATGCACGAAACGACTCACGACTAAAAAAAGCAGCATTCGAACTTCATCAAACTACGGAACATTTACTCTCCTGTGCCCTACTTGTATGCACCAACTACTTGCCCAAATCCCACAATATCGAAAAGCTGAGTAAACTGTGTGCGCAAATCGAGCCAGAGTTTAAGACGATTTTTCCCCTCGACAATAAATTCCACCGTCGTAGCTTCCGCCGCCTGCAACGCGCCTATATTGAAGCCCGTTATTCGGAGCATTATGAAATCATCGCAGAAGAGCTGGCTTATCTCGAAGGGCGAGTGTTGCAGTTAAAAGCGCTGGTTGAACGGGTTTGTTTGATGCGGATAGATTGATTTATTCTGCCTGAGGGCAGCCATTGCTTTTATCCCAGCCTTTGGCTCTGGAATTTGACGCATAATTTCGTTCTCCGATTTCAAAAGCATCGGTACTCTGTGCGCCAGTTCATCTTTCAGAGATGAAAGACGAACCAGAAAATCTTTTTTTGTTACGGAGTCGCACGTTGTCCAGAACCAGCTTTTACGGGCGTCCTGCCCGGAAAAGCCTAACCATTCTTCCATGAATGGTTTTCTTGGTTGAGTGGTTGATTTGCGTGCGGTGAAACATGCTTAAACAGTTAATTTGGTCACTGAACTCAGGGTGAAAAATCATGGAAGATTTTTCAGGATTGCTTGAGCAGGATGCGAATCAATCCGACCCGGGCAGCGTCCACGAACTAAACTGTTCTTTTGGGTACTTTTGGAACGCCAAAAGTATCTGGGGCGCGTGCACCAGATGCCGCAGAAATCAATAAACTCATTGCGCACCAAATTACTTTCCTCAATTTTTATATCCCAGCCTCCGGCTCCCAAATTTGACGCACAATGACGTTTTTTGGTTTCAGAGGCTTCTGAGCTCTGTGCGCCAGTTCATCTTTCAGAGATGAAAGACGAACCAGAAAATCTTTTTTTGTTTGGTGTAGTTACACGTTGTCCAGAACCGACTTTTACGGGCATCCTGCCCGGAAAAGCCTAATCATTCTTCCATGAATGATTTTCTTGGTTGAGTGGTTGATTTGCGTGCGGTGAAACATGCTTAAAAAGTCAATTTGGTCACTGAACTCAGGGTGAAAAATCATGGACGATTTTTCAGGATTGCTTGAGCAGGATGCGAATCAATCCGACCCTGATTACGTGCGCTGAACTCAAACCCTAGGCATTTTGGGGTACTTTTTCTGCCGTGAAAAAGTACCTGGGGCGCAGTCGGAGATGCTAACGAAATCGAGGAAAGTGATTGCGTCCCAAACTCAGCATCATCCTTTTACTTTTCCAGCCATCGGCGTTGCAGTTTGACACACAATCTCGTTTTTCGGTTTCAGAGGCATCGAAAAAGCTATCTGGGTCGCTGTCTGAGATGCGATTGAAATCGGGGGCAGTGATTACCAGACTGCTACACGCTATCACCCGTTTAATGCTGTTGAAACTCTGGATACTGTTGCAAAAACTGAACAATATCAAATGGCTTTAACCCACTGTTTTGTTGGTGCCAATTTAATAGTTTAGTGACATCGATATTTGCAAAGGTTTTTTCGAATTCAGCCCCTCGGTAAACCCGAGCAGAAGAAAACCATTCTTTGAGAGCGTTTTCATCTTTTGATTCTGCGGTGTAAGCTAACATCGCTGACTCATATTGCTTTTGCTCTTCCCCAAAACAATTCATATCTGCAAGGTAAGCAAGATAACTCGCGACAGCGTACTTCTCTTTTTTAGATAATTGAATAAACCACTGCTCATCAATCTTAGGGAGTTTTTCTTCGATGCTGTCGCAGTATTCCATTTTATTTTCCAAAACCGAATACGACGCTATCATTTGGTTTTTTAGATAGTTATCCCAGCTTTGTGCAAGTGAGTGAAAAGAGATCGCCCCGCAGAAGATGAGTAATAAAAGTTTACAGCGCATTAGCAATACATCTCCAAAATTTATATTCTTTACCCATAGAAAATAAGGACATTTCATCCGCTATTTTTTCCAGTTGGGCTCTTCTTATTTTACCGACATTTTTTACTGAATCCGCAAATAATTGCCAATCATAGGTTGTTACGTTGTATCCGAGGCTGCCAATCGTAATAGACATATATGTATCTCTACCCGCAAAAATTTGATAGATAGGAACACCCACAAGTAGTTTTTCAAGGACATTTGACATATCGATGATTTTATTCATTTTGCTGATTGCATCAATTGTCCGAGGTGTGGGTTTGAAGCCCTCGATTTTACAAAAGTCTCCCTTAACATGAGACACAGACATGAAATAGCCCTATCAATTGGAGTTGGAATTATTTTTATATTAAACAAGTTGCAAATCTAATGAAGCCTATTCACTATTTTTTGGGGTCAAAGTCTCATCATGTTCAGTGATACATCATACAACAGCGCAGGCCACAGGTAGCCGTAGCTACCTGTGAACAACATCACTTAGCCGCCATAACTGTCGAAGCGGCTGAGGGCTTGAGATAGCTACCGACAATAAAGGCCACCAAACCGAGGATCAATGTCGGTACAATTGGATGAATCCCACCGAGATCGGGCTTGAATGCCACCAGCGAAATATAACTTGCCAAACCGACCACCATGCTGCTCAGAGCGCCTGTTGCCGAGGCTTTCGACCAATATAACCCCAGCACTAACGGCCAGAGAAAGACGGCTTGCAAACCACCTAAAGCCATCAGATTCAGCCAGATGATCATATCCGGCGGGTGGGTGGCGGCTAAAAAGACCAGCAACGCAAAAATCGCGGTCACCCAGACGGAAAGACGGCTGAGTTTGCGCTCTCCCTGATCTTCATCCAGCATTCTGGGATTGATATAGTTGAGATACAGGTCTTTCAGCAGCGTTGCAGAAGCCTGAATCAGTTGTGAGTCAATCGTGGACATAATCGCAGCCATGGGGCCGGCGAGAAAAATCCCTGCAACCATCGGTGGCAGTACCGTCATCATCAGTGTCGGCATGATTTGGTCCGGGCTGGCAACTTCCGGCACAATTGCCCGGCCAAGCGCCCCGGCCAAATGCGTGCCGAACATCAGTAAAGCCATCATAATGGTACTGATGACAATCCCTTTATGTAATGAAGCGCTATCTTTGTAAGACATACACCGCACTGCTGCGTGAGGCAAACCGATCACCCCGAAGCAGACTAATACCCAGAAACTGAGAATAAACGGCTGATTGAGAAAATGGTCCGGCCCGTACGGAGTGACTAACGCCGGGTCAATGTCATGTAGCCGAGTGATTAATTCACCGATACCGTGGCCGGCATGGAGCACGCCCCAAAGCAATACGAATGTCCCGATCAGCATCATAATGCCCTGAACGGTATCGGTCAGGACCACCGCCCGGAAGCCACCGATGGTGGTATATAACCCGACCGTACAGGCGAACAGCAACAGACCTTGATGATAAGACAAGCCGGTGACGGTCTGGAGTAGCCGCGCACCACCGACGAACTGAACCACCATGGTGCCGAAAAAGGCGAGTAGCAGCGTGAGTGAAGCAATGATGACCACGGTGCGACTCTGAAAACGGGCAAACAAAATGTCATTGAGCGTCACCGCATTGTGGCGTCTGGCTTCCATCGCAAATTTTTTCCCCAGTACACCTAAGGTCAGCCAAGTTGCGGGCAATTGAATCATTGCCAGTAACACCCAGCCCAGCCCCATTTTATAGGCCGCACCCGGTCCGCCGATAAAGCTACTGGCACTGGCATACGTCGCTGCCAGTGTCATGGCGAGGACAAACCCGCCCAGACTACGACTGCCGATAAAATATTCACTGAGAAATTGCCCCGGCCGATGGTGTCGTCTTGTCAGCATGGCCAGCGCAAAGACCGCGGCAAGGTAGATGAGTAAAGGGATAATCAGTTGACTATTCATGATGATGATTCTGTTGTGAAGTGTTGGTCTGAGATGATTTCAGTGTGTTTGGGTCTGATTCCAAAACGTCTTCTGCTGTGGATAGAGAGAAATTACGGTAGACATATTTCACCATCAGAGCACACAAGAATGTAAAAAGCACCGGGCCGACAACACAAGAAAGTAGAAACCATAATGGCATTCCCCAATAAAGTTCAGGTAATGCCTGAGATTCAGGCGCTGGAGAGAAGCCGTAAGCCGTGGCATACCACCAGATAAAATATCCCAGTGCCAGTGCAATTGCCCATAAAGCTTCACGATGTGCCTGACGATAAGACTCGGTCTGTTGATTCATCGGCTATGATTCTCCCTGTTCCTGTCATCTTAAAAGACTATTCGGATTGAAATCATTCAGTTGAAAATAATTTCTGTCTCTGAATTTGGTTGGCGATGATACCAGAATGCAGGCCATGAAGGTAAGTTGAGAATATTGGTCATGACGGTTAATTTGTGCTGCTCTTTGGGGAAAGAACCATGTTGGACAGCACTCAGCGGTGATCAGACGATTTGTCAATGTTGTGGGGGAACAGATTGCCAGTTATATCAATAATATGAGTATCATTTCACGTAATTTATGATTAATTTTTGTGTTTGACACAGCTTCTGACCATATTTTTCCTATGTTTGGGGAAATATTTCGGGGGGGATTTCTCGCCAAGCATTTCGTTTCAGCCTGATGATGAGGGGTTGCTCCGATGTATATTCAATGGTTGCGCCGTTGAATACCAACCCGCGAAGTGCATGGCTTTTTTCTCCCTGAAATTCGAGTCCCTTGATCAAGGAGATACATTCCATGTTTTTGAATCCCTTCTCTCTGAGCCGACGTTGGTTGAGACGATCTCAAGGCTTGCTTGCAATGATTTGTCCGCTGTTCTTGCTTTGCTATGTACCGGTGATACAAGCCGATGGCGTGGTGCACAGCGATACCGGTAGCAAAAGGATTATCTTGAGTAACTCTTATGCGGGCAGTGATTTTCGTAAAGTCATGGTGCAGAACTGGAAAGAAGTTGCATCTACGGCGCAGCAAAAGCGGCTGATCAAAGATGCACCGGTGATCAGTGCAAATAATTCAGTTACAGAACAGGCGCAGCAAATCCAGAATATGATCATGGAAGGTTATGATGCCATCGTGATTCTGGCGGGTTCAGATACCGCATTAAGGGGCTTGGTTCATGATGCCTGTCAGGCCGGTGTTGTGGTCGTGATTCTTGCCAGTAAAGTTAATGACCCTTGTGTTTATGAGGTCAACTACGACTGGGATGAGATGGGACGAGCAGAGATCGAGTATGTGGCCGAACGGCTGCAAGGAAAAGGTAATTTATTGGAAATTCGGGGCATTGCCGGAGATGCGACCGATGATGATATCAGTGCCGGGCTGCATAAAGCCGCGCAACAGTATCCGGGCCTGAAAATCGTGCATACCGTTTATGGTCAATGGACCAATTCAGTGGCGAAAAAAGAAGTGGCATTAGCTCTGCCGACACTACCGGAAATCGACGCTGTGATTGATCAGGGCGGAGATGGTTATGGGGCAGCGATGGCTTTTAAAGAGGCTGGTCGGCCTTTACCGATTATTGTGATGGGTAATCGGCAGAATGAATTGGCATTCTGGCAGCAAGAGCGGGATAAACATGGTTATGAGACATTCTCCATTTCAGCGAGTCCCAGTATTTCACAGGTCGGTTTTTGGGTGGCACAGCAAATTTTAGCCGGAAAGGAAGTGCCGAAGATCGTCAAGGTCCCTTTAGTGACGATTCATAGTGACGAGCTGGATGCATGGCTTGAGAAAATGCCAGTCGGTGGTGCGGCAAACCCGTCATATTCTCAGCAAGATGTCGCGAAAATGATCGATGCTTCATTGCATTAGTAACCATGTGGATGTGATTTTATGCTGAAAATCAGGTCATTTGAGCACTGGTCAATTACTACCAAGATTACCGTATCGGTGATTTTGTTGGTCTTTCTCAATCTCGGGGTTTCAGCGGTCCACTTCTATAGTTTGACTCAGTTGAAAAAGTCAGTGGAAATGATTAGTTACGCTTCGGCGGTGATGGTTTCCGTCAATGATGCAGCAGAACGGGTTGAACTTTTTATCTCTTCCCATGAGCCCGACCGTCTGAACGAAGTCAAAACGATTATCGAAGAGAATGTTAAAACGCTCGCTCATCTGGATTTGAGTGAATTGGATAGTGTTCATGCAGAAGAAGTCTCTGCACTGAAAAGACGAATGCGCTACTTCTCCAATACGGTCGACATTTTAGGGTTAGCGACTGACATGATGAATACCGAAACCAGCAATATGACGCGTCAGCAGACGCAATTGCAAAGCGTCGCAACTGCGATTGAAACCGATCTGATGCAACGACGGGAGCAGCTTGAGCAACGGATGAGTTTGCAGGATGACGGGACAGATAAGATGCTCCGAGTCCACCAGATTATCCAGAGCCTTCGTGGGGGACTGCATAAAATCTCATCGGTGCTGTTGCCGAATACGAATGGGGATATTGAGCAGTCGCTCAGCGAAATCAGACGTGCTTTGCAAGCGATGTTTCCGGTTGTCAATATGCTCAAAGAAAATGATGTTCAGGCGGGGTGGTTAAGTGCGATTGAACAACTGGAACAGACATTTATTCTTACCCAACAAGATATTCAGGCACTGAAGGATACCCCATCAGAGCGTCGGGGTGTTTATACACAAATGTTGGTCCATCTTCAAACCATTGAACAACTGATCAATCAGCTTGAAAGTCGAGTGTCTGCACGAGAAGGGGAACTGGATCAGATGATGGATCACCTCAGGACTGAGCTGGGATTACTACAAAACTCGGTCAATGTTTCCAGACGGTTCACGGAGCGGGTCGCTTATTTAGAAGCCAAAACATTGACTTTTCTGCTGAATTCAACAGATGACGAGGCCGCTCTCGTCCATGAAACATTGGATCAATTGAGTCATTACTCGCGCATTTTGCCGTCGGTGAATATTTCGGAGTCATCTCTGAACGCAGCGGTGACCGTCAATGCGTTGATTGATGGTTACCGGGATGCGTTTATTCGGTTTCGACAGGCTAATTATGCGTTGTCCCGGGTTCACATGAAAGTTCGTGAAGAAGCAGACCGGGCATCATCACTGGTCTCTCAATTTGCCAAAGAGCAGCAAGTTGCAGCGGATAAGCATAATGCATGGAGTGAGCTGTCGGGGACGATTGTTGGTGGCATCACGGCATTGACAGCGCTGTTTATTGCTTGGTCAACGTCGCGTTTGATTGCCCGCCCGATTGTCTCTCTGGCCGCAGTGATGCGTCAGTTGGCGGCGGGTGAGCTTGATGTCAATATTACGGGCGTGAGGCGTCAGGATGAAGTTGGCACTATGTCTCGTGCCGTGAAAGTCTTTCAGGAAAATGCGGTGAAAGTCCGGGCAATGGAAGCAGAAGCGGAATCGGAACGACAACAGATCATGGCACAACTGGAGCAGCGGGTTGTTGAACGGACGGAAGACTTACAGCATAAAACCGAGCAGTTGGAAGCCCAGGCGCGTGAACTGGATCGTGCGCGTATTCAGGCAGAAGCCGCCACCCATTCTAAATCCGTTTTTCTGGCGAATATGAGCCATGAACTGAGAACACCATTAAATGCCATTCTCGGTTATGCGCAATTGATTCACCGGGCACCTGAATTAAACGAACAGCAAAAAGACGGACTGAATACCATTATCCAGAGTGGTCATCATTTACTGACCTTGATTAATGACCTGTTGGATTTGTCGAAGATTGAAGCCGGGCGGATGGACATGACACCGGAGGCTGTTGATCTATCGCGGTGTTTTCAGAGTGTACTTGAGATTATTCGGATTAAAGCTGCGGAGAAAGGTTTAACGCTCAAACTTCAGGTGATGCCTCAAACGCTGCCTTGGGTTTTTCTGGATGAAAAACGGCTGCGGCAGGTATTGCTGAATTTGTTAGGTAATGCCGTGAAGTATACCGACACAGGACATATCTACCTCAACGTGATTGCTGAACCCATTGATAGGGAAGCATCCGTTCGGGTGACTTTCTCGGTCGAAGATAGTGGGATTGGGATTGATCCCGAGATGCAGGATATTATTTTTCGTCCTTTTGAACGTGTCGGTGATAAAAAACGCCGGATCATCGGGACGGGGCTTGGCCTTGCGATTAGCCAGCAACTGGTCAAGCAGATGGGCGGAGAGATTCAGGTCAAAAGCCAAGCCGGAGTGGGGAGTCTGTTTTTCTTTACGCTGGATTTGCCTGTGGTGACGGAGAAGGGCGAGCAGGAAGTTCGTTCCGGTCAAGAACATATTATTGGCTATGAAGGCAGCCGGAAGCAAATTCTGATTGTTGATGATGTGCTGGAGAATCGCATGTTACTGGTTGATTTATTGACTGACATTGGATTTGAAACCTGTGAAGCCACCGAGGGGCAGGAGGGGGTTGAGCAAGCGACGGCGAAGCGTCCGGATTTGATTTTGATGGATATTGTGATGCCGGTGATGGACGGGCTGGAAGCGACGCGGCGTATTCGACTTATTCCAGAGTTGGCGGCGATACCGATCTTGATTGTTTCTGCCAGCGCATCGCAAACCGAGTTTACTCAGGGAAAAGAGGCCGGGGCCAGTGGTTTTGTGAGCAAACCGATTGATCGGCACCAGTTACTGATTCAGATCGGTGAGCAGTTGGATCTCACATGGCGTGTTGATGAGCGGACATCAGAATTGGAAGCATCACCAAAGGTGTCCGATACTTCAGAATGGGTCGTGCCACCAAAAACGCAATTAGAGGAACTTCATCATTTGGCACTGATCGGCAATATGCGCCATATCCGTGATTGGAGTGAGAGTTTGCAAACTGAAGACGCTCGTTATCATGCTTTTGCTATGCATTTGATTGATATGACGAAGTCGTTCCAATCCCGGGCGATATTGTTATTGGTCAATGAGTTGTTGGAAAGGAAATCTGCTATATGAGTATCGTAGAGAATTCGACATTGAAACAGCAAGACCAAGTCATCTTGATCATCGATGATACCCCTGCCAACTTGGGCGTATTAGTGGATGAACTTGATGGCCGGCATTTTCAGGTTTTGATCGCGGAAGACGGAGAAGAGGGATTACAGCGGGCTGATTATGTGGTGCCGGATTTGATCTTACTGGATGTGATGATGCCGGGGATGAATGGCTTTGAAGTCTGTACGCTGTTGAAAAAAAATAATAAAACGTGCCATATCCCGGTGATTTTTATGACGGCGTTGAGTGATGTAACCGACAAAGTGAAGGGGTTTGAGGTCGGTGGTGTGGATTACATTACCAAGCCTTTTCAGATCGAAGAAGTTGTATCTCGGATTAAGCTTCACTTGTCTCTGTGTCATATGCAGCAGCGGTTAACGGAAAAAAACCAGCAATTGGTGGAAGAAAGCCAAGTTCGTCAACAAGCGCAAGGGGCACTAAATCAAATTTTACAAGAACAGCAACGTTTACTGGAACATTCCGGGGTCGGGATTGCATTTTTACAGCAGCGACGGATTGTCAGGTGTAATCAAAAATTTGCGACCCTGTTTGAGCAGACGATCGACACTTTGAGTGATTTACCACTCGAATCGCTTTATTCGGCTGAATATCATGATGATTACATTCATCAAGCTGCGCGTCAGTCGCTCGTTCAGCAAGGTGAGTATGTTTTAGATATTCGCTATCAGTGTCGTAATGGGCGATGTTTCTGGGGAGAGACAATTCTGACCGCGATTGATCGGGACGACCTCTCTAAAGGGGAAATTTTAGTCATACATGATATTGATCAGCGCAAACGAACAGAGGTGCTGAACATCGGCCAAGGGCAATTGTTTGAAATGATGGTCACTGGCTCGGCACTGGATGACATTCTCAACCGTTTGATTCAATTGATTGAAGCACATCAAATAACGACGTTGGGCGCGATATTTTTGAAAAACCACGATCGGTTAACGTTGCGCACCGCGCCCGGACTGCCGGACATGTTTGCCACACAGTATGAGACATTATTTCCCGAAGGCGAACTTGTGACGGAATCATCCAGTCCGAATAGTGAGTCTGTGATACGGGAACAGGCCGTCTGGTGTGAGGACCCACTGGCACCGGCACCCGGATGGGAAGCCTATGGCTCGTTACTGGATCTGTTTGGGATTCAAGCTTGTTATACCGTACCGATGGTCACTTCTCAGGGCGATATTTTAGGTACGCTAACACTTTATTTCCTTGAAAAATATCAAATGAATCAAGTGGATATTTCATTTGTGGATATGGTAACCCGCATTGCGGGTATTGCGATTGAACGTCAATATAATGAAGAGCGGATTCAATATCTGGCACATCACGATACATTGACGGAATTACCGAATCGAACATTATTCGATGATCGTCTCAATCAAGGACTGTTATGGGCGCAGCGCTATGGCCGGAAAGTTTCGGTGGTTCTGATTGATTTGGACCATTTCAAAATGATTAATGACAGTTTAGGTCACAGTTGCGGAGATGCATTATTACAAATTATTGCCAAGCGCATGACGGCCTGCATCAGGAAAACAGATACGTTGGCTCGTTTGGGGGGCGATGAATTTGTCTTGATTTTGTATAACGCTGACCCGATTGAGCTGGTCCTCAATCGGATTAAAGAGACGATTGCCCAACCCATAGACATTGCTGATCACGAAATTCGTATGACCAGTAGTATCGGGTTTGCTAACTATCCTGATGATGGTGAGACTGCAGAAGTCCTGTTAAGAAATGCCGATGTTGCCATGTATCATGTCAAAGAACAGGGACGGAATAGTTTTCAGCATTATAGCCTTAAGATGGGGCATGAGCTTCAGGAACGGATGGTGCTTCAGGAAAACCTTCGCCATGCATTAGATAATCAAGAGTTCATTCTGCACTATCAGCCCCAATATTGTTTTCATACGCAGCGGGTTGTTGGGGTTGAAGCGCTATTGCGCTGGCAGCACCCTGAATTCGGTATGGTACCGCCGATGCGTTTTATCGAGTTAGCGGAAACGACAGGGCTGATTGTTCCGATCGGTGATTGGGTGTTGCAGACCGCATGTAAACAGAATAAAGCTTGGCAAGATGCCGGTATTGAGGGGCTCTGCGTGGCCGTGAACGTCTCGGCGCGTCAATTCCATGAACAAGACCTACCGGATCGTGTGGCTGCCGCTTTAGAAGTGAGTGGGCTAGAAGCCCGTTACCTGGAGCTGGAAATTACGGAAAGTGTGGTGATGCAAAATCCGCAAGAAGCCGTTGAAATTATGCAAAAAATCAACCGCATGGGGGTTCAGCTTTCGATTGACGATTTTGGGACGGGTTACTCCAGCCTCAGTGCGTTGAAAAATTTTCCGGTCCATCGCCTGAAAATTGATCGCGCTTTTGTTATGGATCTGCCGGATAACCCTGAAGGATGCAGCATTGCACAAGCAGTGATTGCGTTAGGCCATAACCTAGGACTGAATGTCATCGCTGAGGGGGTTGAAGATGATCGGCAGTTGGCGTTCTTACATCAGCACCAATGTGATGAAATTCAGGGGTATTACTTTTGTCGTCCTGAGCCGGTTGATCGTTGTGAAGCGTTTTTGCTGTCTCGTCCCCGTCCACTGAATTTGTTGGATTGATAAATGACGTGGTGAATGCAACAAATCTAATGGTATTCAGTGAGGTTCCTTCTGTAATGTTTTAGGAATAATGATAATTCAATTATTTATCATTTAAATTCAAGAATAAATGAAGTGGCTCACTGTATTTTTATGTTTATCGTTACGCGATCAAATTTTCGAATACTTTTGCTTTATTTTTGTTACATTCTTTGGAAAATTATCAAACTTTTTCTATGATTTTGTTAAGTCATTGTATGAAAATCACCCAAGTGGTTTTGGGTTCAGAATGTCTTCCAATCACTTCTGAGTCGTATCGTACAGTCACTTGGGGAAATCAAAAAATCAATATAATAATCAGAGCATTACCCCTTGAGAGTTTTTTATGAATTATAACAACATAAAGAAATTGAGTCAGTTGAGCGCGCAACAATGGAATTTAATCTTATTTATCCTGCAATTGCCTTTCTTCGCCTATTTTGTTTCACAGCAGCTTTGGTGGTGGACCGGAGGACAAATCCTGTTTAGTGCCGTTGTGTATCTGACGTTGCAATCATTTCATCGTTTACTGATGATAACCCAGAATGCTGCGATTGAGCTGTCTGAAGGTGACTTGCGGGTCAGAATTAAAACTGAGCGTGAAGGTGCGCATCCGCTGTATCGTTCTTTCAATCGAATTGGTGAAGATGTTTCAAGAACGGTTGGGGCACTGGGGGCGACCTCTGCGGCATTGCTCAACGTTGCTGAATCAGTAAAAAAAGATTCGCAACTGTCGAAAACCGGTGCTTTACAGCAAAGGAATGATATTGAACAGGCGGCAGAAATCGTCGGGAACTTGGTTGAGACGACCCGGCAAGTTGCTCACTTTACCGAGATTTCGTCTGGTTATGCCAATGAAGCGAAGACACAGGCTGATGAAGGCTGTCGCGGGATGACACAACTGGAACATGCGTTACATACAGCCAGTGAGCAAATTGAGACATCGCATCAGCATATTAATACACTGGAGTCGGAAAGTGTCAGTATTGGGCAGGTGATCAGCACCATTAGTGAGATTGCGGAGCAGACCAATTTGCTGGCATTGAATGCCGCGATAGAAGCCGCCCGGGCCGGGGAACAGGGACGTGGCTTTGCTGTTGTTGCTGATGAAGTCAGAACCCTCGCAACACGAACGCAAACGGCAACCAATGATATCCATGTGCGGATTGAGGCATTGCGTACAAGTATTAATACCGTGGTTGAGGCGATGCAGAAAAACAGTGAATGCATGAATGAGTCGATGGGAGTTGTCGAACAGACCAGCCAGTCTTTCTCGCAGTTACTAGAGAAGATCGCAGAGATTAAAGGGCAAAGTAGTCAAATCACGACGTCTTTGGATGCGCAGGTCAATGCAACGGTCGATTTAGAACATTGTTTGTCGGAAATCTCTGTCGTGGCAAAAGAGAATGTCAGAGCGACACAAGAAACACTGATGGCGAGTGTCACAGTGCAAAATATATCCGGTGAAATTAATTCGCTCTTACATCGCTTTGCGATTGATAGTCGCCAGTTGGAAACCGAAGACAAGCAAAGGAATAAGTTAATCGAGTGGGGGCCATCGCTTGATTTAAATATTAAGGAAATTAATCGTCAGCATCAGACTTTAGTCCATCTGATTAATGAGTTAAATCATTTATTGAATAACGGTTATGGACTGTCTTCGATTAAACGGGTGGTACAAAGCTTGATTGACTATACAGCGAACCACTTTCAGTATGAGGAAACGCTGTTTGAACAATTCGGCTATGTGCATGAGCATGAGCACGTCGGGGCTCACCATCGTTTAGTCGAGCAGGTACTTGATTTCCAGAAGCGTGTCGAAAATGGTGAAAACATTGGTAAGGAGCTGATGGCGTTCCTTGAAGATTGGTTAACATTACATATTCAGAAAGAAGATAAACAATACGTTGAATGTTTCCATGAGCATGGTGTGAATTGAAGATGAGGGGCTCTGACTGGCGCCCTGACAATATAGCAGAGATAAAAATATCCCTTCAGAGACGGATCATCTGAAGGGATGAGAAAAAAGAAAGAATTTTGAGCGGGTCAGACGCGCTGGCTGATCAAACGATGGCTAACAGAATACTGCCAATTGTTGCCGCTGCGGAAAGATATTGCCCCGCAGAGTATGAGCCGTCATCTTCCTCTTCTAATTTTTTAGGATGTTCCATTCCCAGAGCACCATAAGTAAATGATTCGACTTTATCACCCACACTTTTATCTTCACTCGCTTTGTTTTCTTTGTCGATTTCTTTCAGTGCGGCAAGTAAAGCTTTCCCTTCGTCGGATAAAATGACTTTGTTCTGCTCAACTTTGGTCGATTCATTGGTTTTATTTGGCGCACCCTGAGCTGCCGGTGCAATTTGTTTTGCTTTAACCGACTGAGGTGAATACAAAGTTGTAGATCCTGTTGCTTTTACTGGGTCCATAACATTCTCCTGCCCATCTCCTTATATGTTAACGGAGGTTGAAGGAAAAACTTGAGTTATTTTTTCTCAAAGTTTTTCCTGCAAATAAGACAGCAAAAAATATGCCCGAATTGGTGTGGTATTTATATTTTTCGATAAACCCGCAGCGTAAAGTCTGCTTCACAGTGAAAGGTCTCTTGCTGTTGTAATGTGGTTTTGACCGCGTCACTGGCACGCCAGGCAAAAGGCGTCATTTGGAGTAGGTTGAATGCATCTGTGCCACTCATTTGCATCGGGTAATGTAACTGTTCTTCATGCACCGGGACAAATCCTTCAATCGATTCTGCTTGTGGATCATGCAAGCGAACTTCTTGATAAATCAGTGCCTTTAATTGATATAGGTGACGCGCTGCTGGCGTGACGGTCACCACAATGCCGTCGGCTTTCAGGCAACGTTGTAGCTCTTCTGATTTGCATGGTGCGTAGATACGTAAAATTGCATCGATACTCTGTGCGGCAAAAGGGAGTCGATGACTTGATGCAATACAAAACTGACAATTGGGGTAGCGTTTAGCAGCATAGCGAATCGCGGGTTTGGAGATATCCAGACCGTAGACGGTCAAATCGGGGTTGTCCGTGTGTAGGGTTTCAGCGACATGCGTGGTGTAATAACCTTCGCCACAGCCAATATCCAACAGCAACGCTGCGGGCTGTGACATAAATTGTGCGCAGAGCTGGGCGGCTCTGTCACGCATGGCCGTATAGTAACCCTGCTCCAGAAAATGACGCCTGGCTTGCATCATCGCTTTGTTGTCACCGGGATCTTTGGAACGTTTATGCTGAACAGGCATCAGATTGACATATCCTTCTTTGGCAATATCAAACTGATGGCGGTTCATACAACGGAATGTACCGGACTCTTGCTGAAGTGGGGCGTCACACAATGGACATTGATAAGACATAATCAGCCTTGTATTTCGTATCGATTGGAGGCGGGCAGTGTATCGGGTTCTTCTGCAAATAAAAAGCGCTCGTCAGGTTGATTGGTATATCAAGAGACAAGCGCGCACGACAGGCGGGTTAATCCGTTGCTGAAAGGTGTGTTTTCAACTGATACTGTTCACCCGGCTGTAATGTAATCCCGGTAGAAATACAGGGGGCATGAACGGTGGATTCAATACACAGCATGGTTTGATAGCCTTCGTCGTTCATGTCTGCCATTGACTGGGCTCCCTGTGACCAGGGGTTCCATAGGACTGCACAATTGTGGCCTGTATTTTCAACCTGAATCGTCCGTTTCAGCACTGGATCATGTAAGTGAATCTGTGGTGCTGGCTTGGTGTAAATACGGTCAATGGTGTCAGTCAGCTGTAATTCATCATCGCCCTGACAGACCTGATTATTTTGCAGGCTATCAATATATTCGTTACCCATTCCCGTTGTTGTGGTCTGCCGGATATCTCCGACATTCAAATATGTATGTAATGCGCCGGAGAAGTGCCAAGCTCGGTCGTCTTCATTGGTCATTTCCAGCGTGACTTCGAGCGTATCGCTAATGGCAACGTGTAACTTGAGGCTGAATTGATATGGCCAGATTGACAGTGTTTCAGGATTGGCTGTCAGGCCGAGAGTGATGATGACACCTGCTTCACTTTCCCGGTGTTCAACCAATGTCCACTGTTGGGTGCGGGCAAAACCATGAGACGGTGAGCCAATTCGGGCAAACCAAGGCCAGCAAACGGGGATACCACCACGCAAAGGGGTTGTGCCATCAAATTTGGCACTGTCACTCATCCAGATTAAATCGGCTTTGCCGCTTGGTTGAAAGGAAATTACATGTCCACCGTATAAAGCAATGCCAGCGGTTGCCTTCTCGTGTATGACACGCACTATTTTTGTGTTTTCTTGTTCTACGATTGAGACACAGTTAGAAAGATTGGTCAGGGTGGGTAAAGCATGTAAGTCCATTTTTTCATCCTCGCATTTTGGTGTCATCCGGAGATTAGGGTCAACAAGTGATCGGCCTGAAAATACAAAAGGCGGCTAAAAGCCGCCTTTGAACAAGTTCAGATTGAATCTGGATTACTTAGAGATATGAGCAATCAGGTCCAGAACTTTGTTTGAGTAACCGATTTCGTTATCGTACCAAGATACAACTTTAACGAATTTGTCAGTCAGTGCGATACCAGCTTTTGCATCGAATACTGAAGTACAAGTTTCACCGATGAAGTCTTGAGATACAACGGCATCTTCAGTGTAGCCCAGTACGCCTTTCAGTTCGCCTTCAGACGCTTCTTTCATTGCTTTACAGATATCTGCGTAAGAAGCACCGTTCACAAGGTTAACTGTCAGGTCAACAACAGAAACGTTTGCTGTTGGTACGCGGAAAGCCATACCAGTCAGTTTGCCGTTTACTTCAGGAAGTACAACACCAACTGCTTTTGCTGCACCAGTTGATGATGGGATGATGTTCTGAGAAGCACCACGGCCACCGCGCCAGTCTTTTGCAGAAGGACCGTCAACAGTTTTTTGAGTTGCAGTTGTTGCGTGAACTGTTGTCATCAGACCTGATTCGATACCGAATTTGTCGTTCAGTACTTTAGCGATAGGTGCCAGGCAGTTTGTTGTACAAGATGCGTTAGAAACGATATCTTGACCAGCGTAAGTGTCGAAGTTAACACCATTCACGAACATTGGTGTTGCGTCTTTAGAAGGACCAGTCAGAACGACTTTTTTTGCACCAGCAGTGATGTGCTTACGTGCAGTTTCGTCAGTCAGGAAGATACCGGTTGCTTCAGCAACAACGTCAACATCGATTGCATCCCATTTCAGATCTTCAGGGTTACGTTCTGCTGTAACACGTACAGTTTTACCGTTGACAACTAGGTTGCCGCCTTCAACTTCTACAGTTCCGTTGAAACGACCGTGGGTTGAATCGTACTTTAACATGTATGCCATGTAATCTACGTCGATCAGATCGTTAATACCAACAACTTCGATGTCGTTACGCTCTTGTGCTGCACGGAAAACAAAACGGCCGATACGGCCAAAACCGTTAATACCTACTTTGATAGTCATTGTAGTTGCTCCACAACTTAATTTTGTGATGAAAGATACTGGTAGTAAAATTACAGAAATCGATGCATCTCTGCAACCGATAATCCTACTTTAGTTGTTTAAAATCAAAAAAGTGAACCTTTCTTTCTATCGGTTGCATTTATTCTATAATTTGATCTCTGTCAGTCACCAGTTGGCCTAGAATACCGAAGCATCCATGGTATTCTAAAAAATCTCAACGAATGATGTTAAGGTGTTGAAGTATGTGCTACAACACCGCAAATGTGCAAGTTTTTCATGAAAAAAACATGATAAAATCGAGTGCGTAAAAGTAAAGTCCCTAAGATGAGTTGTGAGGATATGAAACAGGTTAAAAAATCAGAATCTCAATGGCGTCAATCACTTACAGATGAGCAATTTCGTGTTTGTCGCCAGCAGGGCACCGAGATGCCGTTTTCTGGGAAGCTACTGCATAATAAAGAGACCGGCATTTATGCCTGTACTTGTTGTCAGACCCCGTTGTTTTCTTCCGCGAGTAAGTATGATTCCGGATGTGGCTGGCCAAGTTTTGATGCCCCGATCAATGCTAATGCCGTTCGATATTTACAGGATGAGAGTCATGGCATGAGCCGGATTGAAATCCGCTGTGCAGCTTGTGATAGTCATCTCGGCCATGTTTTTGATGATGGTCCGCAAACGACCGGTGAACGTTACTGTGTCAATTCAGTGTCGTTAATTTTCAACAAAAATGATCAAGAGTAAGTGTTTTTTGAACATTTTTGTATGATTTGTACAGAATGGCTATTTTTTAAACTCAGGCATCATCGATGGGTGATATTCTTGGCTTTCTATCGCATCAATAATCATATCTGCAACGTTATCTAACATACTGAATTTTTCTTCACTGAAACCATACATCAGTTGTATATTTTGGGGGGATGCAATAGGGACACCAAAGTGTTTACCGACCATCGCCCAAATATAAGAGGCTTCTTGATGGTGAAGCAGTTGATTCAAACTGGCTAATGATTCAAAAATGCTGATATTGAGTGAATCCGGGTCGGAGAGTTCCAGTGCATGATTGAGTAGCTTGATGGTTTTTTCTCTGTCTCTGTCGATGTAGAACGTTGCCAGCGCATATTGCAGGGCTGCTGTCTCCATTTCTGGTTTGCCTTCCAGCTGTAAAAATTGTCGGCGCGCTTGTGTATCACCCGTCTGACTCCATAAGAAATAGAGTGAAGCAGGGGTGTTAAATTGCATCAGCTCTTTTTCCAGACGTTCCATATTATCCCCGGAATTGAGTAATGCGTTGAAGCGTCTTTTCTTGAGTTCAGCTTGATCGATTGGTTGAATCTGAGCAGCAACGCCCAGGCATTTTCGATATTGCTGGGTGAGTTGGTACTCAGTGATTTTATTGAGATCAGAAGGGTTCTTGGAGACGTCGAAACGATGCCAGATGAGGTTGGTTCTGGCGACCCGACATTGCCCGTCATTAATGTTCAGTTCTTTACAACGAAGCTCGGGGTGATCCAGACAAAGTTTGTCTGTATTTCTCGTATTTTCAAAGCAACTGCTCAATAGAAGAACAGTGATAGCAAGACAAATATACTTCATTGGTTGTTGCATATAATGATAGCCTGTGATCATATACAATTATTTATACGACATCCCTTGACGTTAGCGGCTGAAACTTCATTATGTTGAATTGTTTGTACAACCAACCATCCGGGATATGCAATGAATACTCAACAACTCATTGATGCGATTACACCTGAGGCCTACCAGCGTTTACTCTATGCAGTTGAAACGGGTAAGTGGCCTGAAGGTACGATACTTTCTGCACAACAGCGAGACTCATGTATTCAAGCTGTGATGTTGTACCAATCTAAGCATAATGCACAGCCGGAACATATGACAGTTGCCGCAGGCGGCGAGATTTGTTTTAAATCGAAGTCTGAGTTGAAAAAACAGTTTCAAGCAGAGCAGGCAGAAGAGCATATTCTGCGGGTCAATCCCAATCAAACTGAGTGATCGATGTGCTCATGAATTGCAGTGAGTGCTGACAATGGCACTCCCAGTGTTGGCCGGGAGTGCGTCATTGATGACGATTGAGGGGACTTTCTGGATTTGATATTAAATAGGCGTTTGCCTGAGCTGATTTTGTTTTGGCAAACCGCGCTGTTTTACAGGCTCATTTCTCCCCGCAAGACTTTTTGCATCTCTGACTTGACGGTCTCGTAGTCCAGCCCCTTACTCAACAGATAATGCAGTTTTGCCAGTGCTGCTTCCGGTGTCATGTCGAACCCGCTGATAACTCCCGCTTCTGCCAATGCACTTCCGGTGGCATAGCCACCCATATTCACTTTCCCGGCAAGGCATTGAGTCAGATTAACCACAATCACTCCCCGTTCTGAAGCCGCTTTGAGTTGTGCAAGCAACTCTGGGTTTTGCGGGGCATTGCCGACACCGAAGGTCAGAAGAATCATGGCGTTGACGGGTTGCAGTAATGTATTGCGAATCACCTCATGGGAGATGCCCGGATACATGGTAATCACCCCAATCGGTTGTGGCGTGATGTCACTGACCTGAAAAGGGCCATCTGGCTGTTTGCCGACGGTCACATGACTACTCACCGAGATATTGATACCTGCTTCCAGAAGTGGTGGTAGGTTCGGTGATGTAAATGCGTGAAAGCCGTCTGCATGTGATTTTGTACTGCGATTTCCTCTCATCAGCTGGTTATTGAAAAACAGCGTGACTTCATTGATAGGATAATTGGCAGCAATATGCAGTGCATTGAGTAAATTCGCTTGTCCATCAGAACGGAGTTCTGCCAATGGAATCTGTGAGCCAGTAACAATGACCGGTTTACCCAGATTTTCTAACATGAATGACAGTGCTGATGCGGTATAAGCCATCGTATCCGTACCATGCAGAATGACGAAGCCGTCATATTGATCGTAGTTATTGCGGATATCATCAGCGATAAGTTGCCAGTCTTCTGGCGTCATATCTGACGAATCGATCAGCGGATCGTATTCGTGAATTGTGTATTCAGGCATTTCCGGACGATGAAACTCGGGCATCCCCGCGAGTTGCTTTTCCATAAAACCAGCCACCGGAACATAGCCGTGTGATGATTTTTGCATACCAATGGTGCCGCCCGTGTAGGCAATATAGATATGTTTTCTTGCCATGACTGAAATTTACTCTTCTATCAAGTTCAGGGAGTGCGATTATAGCGAAATCATACGCAATAAAAAGGGCGACATTGTCGCCCTTGATCACGTTTAATGCTTTATTCGACCTCGCAGTTGAGACAGAATGCATACTGTCCTTTGGGGTCATTCAACTGGTTGAGTAGCGTTGCGTCACTGAGCATTTTTTGGGTTGTAGAACGCAGGCTTTCAGGGAGGAGTGCCGTGACATTCAGCCCCAGTGATACCCGGGCCTCTGAAAAGAGGCCAATCAGTAATTTCTGCATGGTTGAAACAGGTTCTTCCAGCCAGTCGAGTTGATAGTCATCCACTTTGGCAAGTTTGGCCGCCAGTGCAACCGCATCATCAAAATCACCCATTTTATCGACTAAACCGAATTTGAGGGCATCCTGGCCTGTCCAGACATGGCCTTGTGCGACTTTATCGACGTCTTGCAATGAGAGATGACGATGTTCTGCAACCAACGAAATAAAGCGCTGATATCCGTGTTCGATAGTTAATTGCAATGCCTGTTTGGTGCCATCAGACAGCCCAGTCGCGACCCCCTGACCGGAAAATGGTGTTGTACCCACACCATCGGTAGACACACCGATACGATCCAGACTGTGCTCAAAGGTGGCCAGCACACTGAATATGCCAATTGAACCGGTGAGTGTTGTGGGTTGCGCGACAATTTGGTCAGCGCTGGTGGATAGCCAGTATCCCCCGGAGGCTGCGAGGCTGGACATCGAGACCACAACCGGTTTGCCTGAAGCTTTCAGCGCATCAATTTCGCTACGGATGACTTCAGAAGCGGAGGCACTGCCTCCCGGGCTGTCAACTCGTAACACGACCGCTTTAATGTGTGGATCATTGCGTGCTTCTCTCAGCAGAACACTGATATTCTCTGAACCAATCGCTTCACCGCGAGGTTGATTGCCATCCATGATGGTGCCTGAAGCCACAATCACAGCGATTTCATTTTTCGTCGTCAGGCTTGGTTCGAACTGTGAGTCGATAGCGTTGAGATAGTCATAGTAACCAATCGAACGATAACCATCTTGACCATCGCTACCGAATGTATCGGTCAGCTCCGCTCGCATTTGTGGCCGGGATATCAGTTCATCAACCAGCCCAAGATCGAGTGACAGTTTGGCAATATCACCATGAACACGCTTCAGTTGTGCCAGAAAATCATCCATCGATAAGCGTAGCTTGTCAGGCGTGATGTTTCTGTTGGCTGCCACATCGGTCAGATAGGCATCCCAGAGCTGTTGTAGCCAGCGCTTGTTCGATGCTTTTGCCGCATCCGACATGTCATTCCGCATAAACGGTTCCACCGCGGACTTGTAAGTACCGACGCGGAAGATATGGGTGGTGACATCCAGCTTGTCTAGCAGGTTTTTGTAATATAAACCGTAAGCACTATAGCCTTTGAGCATCACCAGTCCATCGGGAGACATTAAAATTTTGTCAGCATAACTGGCCAGATAATACTGGCTTTGGGTGTACATGTTACCGACCGCAAACACCGGTTTGCCACTGGTTTTAAACTCATTAATCGCTTTTGCGATATAACGTAATTTTGTCAGATTGGTTTCGGACATCTCGCCGAGTGAAAGCACCAGTCCTGAAATTTGTTCATCGTCTTTGGCATGGCGAATCGTATCAACGATATCAAACAGAATGTTTTCTTTCGGCAGCGAGTCACCAAGTAGTGACGTCGCAATTGAATCAACGGATTGAACATAAGTGGCTTGTTCATGAATCGGGCCGGATAAGTTCAGAACCAGTGCCGAAGGTTGATGAATCTGAATATTGGTATCGTCTGATGCTGATTGGGTATACAAGATGTAAATAATGGCAATCGTGAACAGAAACAACAAGTTCGTGACGAGAAGGCGGAACAGGGTGATCGTTTTCCAGATAAACCGAAAGATCATACCGATAGCTTTTAGTATTGTTTTCATAATCGCTTTAACATCGTGGCTGATTAGGCACCATGGGTTGATAAACCTGATGGTACACGGTGTATGGTGATATGATCCTACGTGATAACCCAGAGAGGGACAACTATTCAGTGATGGGATTGTTTGATTGCTGTGTTCGGGGAATCTATCCGATTGATTTGGTGGTGGTCAGCGATAGCGCTTTCAACGCTGACTGTGACAACCCATTCTCCCCAACAAACGAACGTTCGCTAGGGAGAATGATGGGCTTGGTATTTACAGGATGACGGTTTTATTACCGTAGACAAAGACTTTGTCATTCAACACATTTGCCAGTGCTTTGCTCAAAACATTTTTTTCGACATCACGCCCTGCTTGCGCCATATCCTGAGCACTGAACGTATGATCGACAGGAATAACATCTTGTTTAATGATTGGACCTTCATCGAGATCATCCGTGACGAAGTGGGCGGTCGCACCGATGATTTTGACGCCCCGTTCATAGGCTTGCTGATAAGGTTTCGCCCCAATGAATGCCGGCAAGAAACTGTGGTGAATGTTGATGATACGGTGGTGGTATTTTTCAACAAAAGTCGGCGTCAGAACACGCATATATTTTGCCAGCACAATATAATCCGGCTGATACTGCTCGACCACTTCCAGCATTTTCTGTTCGTGTTCCTGACGATTGAGACCTTCATGAGAAACACAGTGATAAGGGATATCAAATCGTTCTGTCAGCGTTTGTAGTTTATCGTAGTTACCGATGACCGCTGCAATATCGACATCGAGACTGCCGTCGTAGCTTTTGATCAGAATATCGCCTAGGCAATGTGCTTCTTTGGTGACCAGAATGACGATTTTCTTGCGTGAAGAGCCGATCAATTGATATTTGGCCCCTTCGGGGAGCGCTTGATCTAAATCCGCCTTCAGCGTTGCGTCGTTAAAATAGCCTTCCAGCTCGGTGCGCATAAAAAAATGGCCGCTGGTATTATCGACATATTCATTGTTGTGAATGATATTCAGCTGATGCTTGTAACAGATATTGGTAACTTTGGCGATCAGACCTGGTTTATCCGTGCAATGTGTAAGGAGCGTTTTCTTTTCCATCAATGATGACTTCCGATGATTTTTTTGAATGAAAAACTATTTCAGAGTACCCAAAACGGTGATGAGTTCCACAATACTGCGGCTATAATTAATCTATTCTCAGGAGAGTTTCAACCCAATCACTAAAGTAATTTTCCTCGGCTTATCTGGTTGGTCTTTATTTCGGACAATCGTTGTTTATCACATTTTTCATGAAGGTGGTGGTTATGGATAAGGAATTGCTAGCTCGTAAATTGTATGTTGAGCGTGTCCACGAGTTGATCGGAACACATGAAATCGATGAGATTGTCCTGAATGCGATGTGGGAAAGTAAAGCTTCTCCTGCTGATGCTGCCAGAGTGATGCTGGAGCAGCCGACCAACGTACTGGAAGCTGCGTCTTGGTTACAACGATATCTGAACCGCAAGTAACCCCTTTAACGCGCATTTTGCAGCGTGAATCGTAAGAGAAAGGTTCGCGCTGTCTCATCAAACCTGACATAATCGCACATTATATTTTTAAATCCTCTATGCGATGATCGAACAGACTTTTTCAGCTCATGGTGCTTTGGGAAAAGCCATCCCCGGATTTCAGCCACGTCAGGCCCAGCTTGATATGGCCAACGCGATTGAATCCGCTATCCGTCATCAGTCACAACTGGTGGTTGAAGCGGGAACGGGAACCGGGAAAACGTTTGCCTATTTAGTGCCGGCGTTGATGAGCGGTAAGAAAGTGGTCATCAGCACTGGCTCGAAAAACCTGCAAGAGCAGCTATTCCATCGTGATTTACCTTTGATTGTCAAAGCGCTCGAATTCTTCGGCCAGATTGCCTTACTCAAAGGGCGTGCGAACTATTTATGTCTGGAACGCCTCAACCGCCAGATGGTTGAGAGTCACGGCAATGAAACGGATTCGCAGCATTTTGCACAGTTGTTCCAGATCCGTCGTTGGGCGTCGGAGACGAAAACCGGTGACCTCGGTGAATGCGAAACGTTACCGGAAGATAGCCTGATTATTCCAACCATTACTTCGACCAATGATAATTGTCTGGGCAAAGACTGCCCGGACTTTCAGGACTGTTTTGTCTCGAAAGCACGTCGAAAAGCAATGGATGCGGATATTGTGGTGGTGAATCATCATCTGTTTCTGGCTGATCTTGCGATTAAAGAAACTGGGTTTGGTGAGCTTATCCCGGAAGCTGAGGTGTTTATTTTTGATGAAGCCCATCAGTTACCGGATATCGCGAGCCAGTATTTCGGGCAGTCGCTGAGCAGCCGCCAGATTCAGGAATTGGCGAAAGATATCGAAATTGGCTATCGCACCGAAGCAAAAGATATGCGTCAGTTGCAAAAAATCAGCGATAAGCTGGTTCAAACCGCGATGGATGTCAGAATAGCTCTGGGCGAGCCCGGTTATCGGGGCAACTGGCGTGAAGCCGTTCGCCAGCCCAAAATGAATCAGGCGCTTGAGCGTCTGACTGACAGCCTTGAATTCGCATTAGATGTCCTGAAACTCGTTCTGGGAAGAAGCCAACTGCTTGATACCGCTTTTGAGCGAACCAATACCATTCTGGCGCGTCTGAAGCGTGTCTGTGATGTTTCAATTACCGGGTATTCCTACTGGTTTGATACCACGCCCCGCCATTTCGGTTTACATATTACACCGCTTTCTGTCGCGGATAAGTTTCAGGAACAGATCAAACTGAAACCGGGAACGTGGATTTTTACCTCGGCAACATTAGCGGTGAATCATGATTTTAGCCATTTCAGTCATCGTTTGGGGCTGATACCTGAACAACAATTTTCCCTGCCAAGCCCGTTTGATTATGAAAAACAGGCGCGGCTGTGCGTCCCGCGTTATCTGCCCGAACCGAATTCACCGGGTATGGCCGATAAATTGGTTACCATGCTGACGCCCGTTATCGAGCAGAACCAAGGGCGCTGTTTTTTCCTGTGTACCTCACATCAGATGATGCGGGATTTAGGCGAACGATTTCGCCAGCGTCTCGAACTGCCGGTACTATTACAGGGTGAAACCAGCAAACAGAAAACCCTGTCTGAGTTTATGGCGCTCGGGAATGCCTTGCTGGTTGCAACCGGTGCTTTCTGGGAAGGGATTGATGTTAGAGGCGATGCCCTGAGCTGTGTTATTATTGATAAATTGCCGTTTACTGCACCAGATGACCCATTGCTGAAAGCCAGAATTGAAGACTGTCGTCTGCAAGGCGGAGAACCATTCCAACAGGTTCAATTACCGGAAGCTGTGATCACCCTAAAGCAAGGCGTGGGGCGGTTGATTCGCGACGCAAGCGATAAAGGTGCGCTGATTATTTGTGATAATCGGTTGGTCACCCGAGATTATGGCGGCGTGTTTCTTGCAAGTTTACCCCCGATCCCGCGCACCCGTGATTTAGAACAGATACAAGTATTTCTCCGTGATATATCGGAGCCGTCGCACTCGGAAAGTGATGAAGTGAGTACAGAGAGTTAAATGAGTCCAAGAATTCTTGCAATTGATACCTCAACAGAAAACTGTTCTGTTGCCTTGATGGTTGATAACCAATGTTTTGTCCGGCGCGACATTGCACCGCGGGACCATGCGAAAAAAATTCTGCCGATGGTTGACGAAGTGTTACATGAAGCGAATGTTCAACTGGCTGATTTAGATGCGCTGGCATTTGGCCGAGGCCCCGGCAGTTTTACCGGTGTCCGTATTTGTATCGGCATCGCTCAGGGATTGGCGTTTGGTGCCGGATTGCCGACGGTTCCGGTTTCAACGCTGGAAGCAATGGCGCAGGGAAGTTACCGTTTACACGGTGCTGTGCATGTGGCAAGCGCTATTGATGCACGGATGAGTGAAGTGTACTGGGGGCGTTTTGCCCGTCAGGATAATGGCGCCTGGCAGGTTGTGGATGATGAATGTGTGATTCCGCCTCAGACACTGACACACCAGCTTGAGTCAGATTCACAGACGTGGCGCTGTGCCGGAACGGGCTGGGCAGCTTATCACGAAGCACTCGCCCAATTACCAATTCAGGTTGCTTCGGGGGATGTGCTTTATCCCGATGCCGAAGATATTGTCTTTTTAGCTAAAATTGCGTTTGAGAACGGTAAAACGGTGCCAGCAGAAGAAGCTAGCCCAATTTACTTACGTGATCAGGTCGCCTGGAAAAAAATGCCGGGTCGTGGATAGCCGATTTCGCGAGCCCGCGGGCGGTGATGCGTCACCACCGATACACGAAGATAGGTGAGGAACATTATGGTTTCGATTCAGGGATTACCACCTTCGCGGATACCGGGAACGGGGAAGTCATCGAAGTCCGCAAAAGCAAAGCGGCAGGGTGAGACTTCAGGTGCCACATCTGGCACTTATGAACCGACCCCCGTTGCCCATGCTGTCACGCATTCAATGCGCGGTATGAAAGAGACTGAGCGTTTTCAGGAGAATCTGCAATATGACTTACCGGAGGGGCGGGCGCGTAAAGCTCTGGAAGAGTATTTTGGTGTGATGAATCAAGCCCGGCGCGAGGAACTTGCTCAGATGCTGGGAGTCGATATTTATATTTAAGATGAAGGAAAACATAATGGCCCGGTATCATTTCAATCGTCGTATCAAAAGCATGATGATAACCTTTGCCTGTCTGGTGCTTAGCGCCTGTGCTTCACTGCCGAATGAGTTATCTGTGCCTGATGGCGCGACCGTGATTCAAGATTATCAAACATTTGCAGCACTGCATGAGACTCAAGCACCCTACGTGCGGTTAGGGGGGGTGATTGCTGATATTAAGAACTTGCCGCAACGGACTCGGCTGGAAATGGTCAATTTGCCGATCGGCTCTGATGGTAAACCCGATATTCGGCAGGAACCACATGGACGATTTATTGTTTATGTCAATCGATTCCTTGATCCGGTGACTTATGCCAAAGGCCGTTTACTGACGGTGCTCGGTAGTGCAAGCGCGCCAGAAAAAAGTCAGGTCGGTGAATACCGAGCAGAGTTTCCTGTCTTGTCAGCATCCGCATATCATCTGTGGCGGGTGACAGAGCGTATCGTTATTCATGAACCGGACTCATTTCTACGTGATTGTGATCACTGGCGCTGTCGGGAGAGTTTCGGCTCGAAGACGGGTAAGGTGATACCTGAGGTCAAATGATTTTCTATGCTCGTACAAAACGCTTATTCTATCTTCGAACGGAACATTGCTGCGATTGAAACTGACAATCGTCAAACAGCAACATGTTCCGTCGTTTTCCTGCATGGCTGGCTGGATAACGCCGGCAGCTTCATGTCCGTGATGGACTTTCTCATGCATCAGATGTCCCCCCAGATTCATCTATGTGCGATTGATTTACCGGGACACGGTCTGTCAAGCCACAAGTCGGCTGACAACTTTTATGTATTTCATGACTATATCGATGACATTCATCAATTTTTAATGAAATTGCCGACGAAAAAAAAGATTTTAGTTGGTCATTCACTTGGTGGAATGATTGCGAGTTGCTATAGTGCCGCCTTTCCTGAATATGTCGATGGACTTTTTTTGATTGAGAGTCTCGGACCTTTGACCGAACGAACAGAACTGAGTGTGCGGCGGTTACGCGATGGCGTAAAAAGTCGCACCCGCATTCGACACAAATTTCGCAGAGCCTATGACCATTATGATGTGGCTCTACAAGTGCGGGCAGCACATTCGGAATTACCAAAAGCGCTCATTGAGCCGATTGTGGCGCGAGGTCTCGAAGTACAAGACGGGCAGTGGGTGTGGCGTGCGGATCCGAAATTATCGGCTCCGTCGTTATACCGAATGTCGAATGCGCATGCGGAAGCGATTCTGGCTGCAATTCGATCTCCCATGCAAGTCGTTTTAGCGAACAAAGGTTATCCATCTTTAAAATCATATTCCCCAGAGTCGTTACCAGCGCAAATTGAGATTCAGCATGTAGAGGGTGGTCATCATTGTCACTTAGAGCATCCTGATCACATTGGTCAGCTAATCTCACAGTTTGTTATGAAAATCAATGAAACACCATTTTCTTGAATTAGAGTATATACTTTAAAAAACCTTAGTAAATTAACAAACAATTAACATATATAATAAGGCAGGGCGCTGACCTGCCAGCACGAGGAGTATCCCTGTGGAGCATCCATGGCTTGCACGTTATCCAGATGATGTGCCTGAAACAATTAATCCGGAAGTTTATTCATCTCTGGTTGAGATGTTTGAACAGTCGGTCGCGAAATACGCTGATCAGCCTGCTTTTGTCAATATGGGAACGGTTATGACCTTCCGTAAGCTGGAAGAGCGTAGTCGCGCTTTTGCCGCTTATTTACAAAACGAGCTACAACTGCAAAAAGGTGATCGCGTCGCTCTGATGATGCCAAATCTACTGCAATATCCGGTGGCGCTATTTGGTGTGTTGCGGGCTGGTTTGGTAGCGGTCAATGTCAATCCGCTGTATACCCCCCGAGAGCTGGAACACCAGCTCAATGATGCAGGGGTCACCACGATTGTGATCGTCTCTAACTTTGCCGGAACCTTGCAGAAAATCGTGAAACGGACAGCGGTGAAGCATGTCATTTTGACCAGTCTGGGACAGATGTTACCGCGGGCGAAAGGCACTGTGGTCGATTTTGTCGTCAAATATATCAAAAAAATGGTCCCGCATTACCATTTGCCCGATGCGGTTTCGATGCGCACTGCATTGAAACGTGGTCGTCATATGCAGTACGTCAAGCCTATGATTGACGGTGATGATACCGCGTTTTTACAGTACACCGGTGGGACAACAGGGATAGCCAAAGGCGCGATCCTTTCTCATCGGAACATGGTTGCCAATGTGTTACAGGCGAAAGCCGCTTATGGGCCGGTTTTGACCGAAGGGCGAGAGTTGGTGGTGACGGCTTTGCCTTTGTACCATGTGTTTGCGCTGAGTGTGAACTGTTTGCTATTTGTTGAGCTGGGCGGACAAAACCTACTGATTACCAACCCGAGAGATATTCCGGGATTTGTGAAAGAGTTACGACGCTACCCTGTCACGGCAATTACCGGCGTGAATACGCTGTTTAATGCTTTGGTTCATAATGACTCGTTCCGTCAGATGGATTTTTCACAGTTACATTTGTCTGTTGGTGGCGGAACGGCCGTCCAACGGGCGGTTGCCAATGAGTGGAAAAAAGTAACGGGCTTACATTTGCTTGAAGGATATGGTTTAACCGAATGTTCGCCTTTGGTGGCTGGTAACCCTTATGATTTGAGTGATTACAGTGGCGCAATTGGTCTGCCGGTACCATCGACGGATGTGCGGATTGTTGATGAGAATGGTCAAATCGTTGCGTTTGATCAGACCGGTGAACTACAGGTTCGTGGGCCGCAGGTAATGCGTGGATACTGGCAACGGGAAGATGCAACCAGAGAAGTGCTGACTGACGATGGTTGGTTATCGACCGGTGATATTGTTCGGATGGATGAACAAGGTATGTTATATATTGTTGATCGGAAAAAAGATATGATTCTGGTCTCCGGTTTTAATGTCTATCCGAATGAAATTGAAGATGTGGTTTCCATGCATGATAAAGTGCTGGAAGCCGCAGCCGTCGGGCAGCCACATGATGTCAGTGGTGAAGTGGTGAAATTGTTTGTCGTGAAGAAAGATACATCGCTGACAAAAGAAGAAATCATTGCTCACTGTCGTCAATATCTGACCGGATATAAGATCCCCAAACTGATAGAATTCCGGGAAGATCTACCGAAAACCAATGTCGGTAAAATATTGCGCCGGGCATTGAAAGATGAAAATCAGGTGACGTTTAGCATGGAACAAACCTAGGGGCTGTTGATCTTTCGTGGTTGAATTTTGTTCAATCTGAACGGGTATTGATCGCGGCGCGGGGCATGCCGCTTAGTATCCTAAGCAAATGACCCGTAACAAAGAGCAAGACACGTTCAGATGAACCCTCTGGGCAGCATTTGTCGCTCATTTATCCAGCGTTAGGTCATGGTTCATGTAGATCGCTACACTTCACATGACCTGCCTTGACTAAATGAGCGACAAATTGCTGCAAAAACCATCACGAAAGGTCAACAGCCCCTAGTCAGCTATGATTGAAACGTACGGGGAAATGCCGACATTGATGTCGGCATTTTTGCTTGTTTCCGGTCACTGACTGTCAAAGGATGGTCGGGTACCTGACAATGAATGATAAAAGTGAGTAATTTTGGACTATCAAATGATTACCAGCTCAGATGAGCTTGAAGCGGTGTGCCGCAAAGCATTGCAGTGTCCCGTTGTGATGTTGGATACGGAATTTGTCCGGACCCGGACATTTCATGCCCAACTGGGATTGATCCAGCTTTATGACGGAGAATCCGTTGCATTGATTGACCCGACAACCATTACAGATATGACTCCCTTCGTCAATCTGTTGAAAGCCCCACAGGTGCTTAAAGTGCTTCATGCCGCCGGTGAAGATTTAGAAGTGTTCTACCATCAATTTGAGTGCGCACCGGCACCGTTTGTGGATACTCAGATTCTGGCAGCATTTATGGGGTATGGCTTGTCGACAGGCTTTGCCGCGTTGGTTGCCGATTTCACAGCGGTTGAGCTCGATAAAAGTGAATCCCGGACGGACTGGATGGCAAGGCCGTTGAGTCAGAAACAACTAGACTATGCTGCTGCGGATGTTTTTTATCTGATGCCGGTTTATCAGCAATTGTTGGAAAAAGTTCAACAGAGAGGTTGGTGGGATGCAGCGTTGGAAGAATCCCGGCTACAGGTGGAAAAGCGGACCCGAAGCTATCAGCCGGCAGACGCTTATCTCGATATCAAAGGGGCATGGCAACTGTCACCGAAACAACTGGCGATCTTAAAACCTTTGGCGACCTGGCGCTACGAAGAAGCCTTAAAGCGTAATCTGGCACTGAATTTTGTTATCAAAGAGCAGGATTTATTGACCATAGCCCGGTTGGAATTAGTCAATTTCAAGCGCATGGAAGCCGAAGGGGTTGATCCTCGCTCAGTGAAACGCCACGGTGCAAAAATTAGTCAACTGGTGAAGGAAGGGCAGGCGGTCAGCGAATCTGATTATCCAGCGCGCATTATTCCTGTTTCAGACTACCCCGGATACAAACAGCTGTTTAAACGACTCAAAGATCAAGTCAACGTGCAGTCTGAAAAGCTGGGTTTATCACCGGAATTTCTTGCATCCCGGAAACAGTTGAATCAGTTACTGGGCTGGGTATGGAAGATGGCGTCCGATCCGCAATATGCTCCGGATCTGATGCAAGGATGGCGTAAAGAAGCGCTGGGTGAACTCTTATATGAAATGGTGCCGTCTGCGTAACCCGATAAGCATCGGGTAACTCATCACGCGTTCAGGCAAATGGACAATAGCGGTACTCATCCGCTACATGTATCCGTGAAGTCGCTATATAACCGGAACTGACACCGGTTATATAGCGGGCGAGAGAACAGCGATTACTTTTCTTCTTCCGGTAATTTGACATTCAATTCCAGCACGGACAGATCATCGCCTTTGTGCTCGAAAGTGAGTTCAACCATGTCTGGCTCGATGGCAACATATTTGGCGATCACTTTCAGAATATCTTCTTTCAACTGCGGCAGATAATTCGGGGCCGGATCATTCTGGCTCCGTCGCTCGGCAACGATAATCTGCAAACGCTCTTTCGCAAGACTCGCGGAGGTTTGTTTCTTCGGGCGGAAAAACTCCAGTAATGACATACGTTCTTAACCTCCAAATAATCGTTGAAAAATGCCTTTCTTCTGCTCGGACAGAAAACGGAATTCCAGCTCACTGCCTGTCAGGCGTTCGACTGCATCATGATAAGCCTGGCCTGCATCTGACTGATCATCAAAAATCACCGGTACCCCTTTATTGGACGCATTGAGCACTGCCTGACTTTCAGGTATCACACCCAGCAATTTAATGTGCAGAATCTCTTCAACATCTTCCACGCTCAGCATCTCTCCCTGAGTGACGCGAGTCGGATTGTAGCGGGTGAGCAAGAGGTGTTGTTTGATCGGTTCAAGACCTTGCTCGGCGCGAAGTGATTTCGAATCGAGAATACCAAGAATACGGTCAGAGTCGCGTACGGACGAGACTTCCGGATTGGTGGTGATAATCGCTTCATCGGCGAAGTAAAGTGCCATGAGCGCGCCTTGTTCTATCCCTGCCGGAGAATCACAGATGATAAAATCAAAACCCATCGTGTCTAATTCATCAAACACACGTTTGACACCATCATGGGTCAGGGCTTCTTTATCCCGGGTTTGAGAGGCAGGCAAAATAAAGAGATTGTCGGAGCGTTTATCTTTGATCAGCGCCTGATTGAGCGTTGCTTCGCCCTGAATGACATTCACGAAGTCATATACCACCCGGCGCTCGCACCCCATAATGAGGTCTAGGTTGCGTAAGCCGATGTCGAAATCGATGACTGCGGTTTTCATACCTTTGATTGCCAAACCTGAGGCAATTGCTGCACTCGATGTCGTTTTCCCAACACCGCCTTTACCTGATGTAACAACAATAATGCGTGCCATTTGTTTCCCTTAAATTTAACTTAAGTTTCCTTTGAGTAGGATTTAAATAGTGATTGGCTCAATGTGGAGCGTGCCGTCATGATAACTGAGCATCGCTTTTTTCTGCCAGTGTTCACTCGAAATTTGATCACTGAGCCAATAATTACCTGCGATAGAAATTAATTCAGCCTGTAAATCGTGACAGAATATTTTTGCTTGCTGTTGTCCACTGGCACCCGCAATGGCTCTGCCGCGTAAGCTACCGTAAATATGAATTGAACCATCGGCAATCACTTCGGCACCTGCGCTCACATGATTGAGAATGACTAAGTCAGAATTTTTCGCGTAGACCTGTTGACCGGAACGAATCGGCGTGGTGATGGTTTTCGTCGGTGTGATGGTTGCAGGTGCCTGACTCGGTGACTTACTGGCGGTAAGTACGGCTAAACCCGCTTCGGATGCAAGATTTTGTGTGCGTTTATCCCGGGCACCGGTGACACCGACAGGCACCATGCCTGTCTCATGAATTCCGAGCTTCAACTGGTGAAAATCAAGTTCACCTTCAACTTGGGCAATGTTGAGCACAATGGGGGCAGCGGTGAAAAATGCCGGCGCCTGAGTGACTTTTTCTTTCAAAAACTCGACGGACTTTGAAACTTCACTGTCTGCAATATGTAACACGGAGAGTGTAAAACTACTACCTTTAAGATCAGGTGTGATTGACATAGGTAATTTGGGCCTCAACTCATAAAACACTGTAGAAAGGGCATTGCCTGAAAGTAGGGCTGTCATGTTATAGTCACAGCTCAAACTCAGCAAGATATCTTACTTTTAATTGACGCTTTTAACCTCAAAACTAGGTTAACTTTATGTGTTGGGATCGTAAGTCTTGACATGCTGGTCAGGAAATATACAAAAGGCACGCTAATGCTTTGTTCTATTTATAAAAGTCCTAAAAAAGAAGGCACCTACTTATACGTTGAGAAAAAAGACGATTTCTCACTAGTTCCGGAAGCACTGCTCCAGATGTTCGGACGACCGGTTTTAGTGATGACGATGAGTCTGGCAGGTAAGACGCTGGCAAGCGTTGATATTGAAAAAGTGCAGGTCGCGCTCAAAGATGATGGGTTTTTCTTACAATTACCGCCACCACCGGAAAATTTATTAGAAAGCTATAAAGCAAGGAAAGCCGCTCAACAGGAACAGCAGTAGCGAATACTTATCAGGATGAGAGGAGATAAAATGAAAAAATTATGGTCAGTTGGATTGGGATTGATTCTGAGTTGTCCCCTCTATGCCAATGCAGAGCGTGTCGATAATGCTAAGCGTTTCGAGCAGTATGTCGAAGGCCTCAAACAACAAGCGCAGCAAGCAGGGATTAGCCAAGCAACAATTCAAGCTGCTTTTGCAAACGTCACCTATCGTCCCCGAGCGATTGTTGCAGATAAGAATCAACCGGAGAAAAAGCTCACCTTAGACGAATACATTCCTCGCGCGGTGCCGGACTGGAAAGTTGCGAAGGCAAAAAAACTCTATCAGGAACACTATGATGAGCTGGTAAAAATCGGCAAACAGTATGGTGTACAACCCCGTTATATCGTTGCATTGTGGGGGGTAGAGAGTAACTTTGGTTCACTCACCGGTGGATACAACGTTGTCGATGCCTTGGCAACACTGGCCTATGATGGGCGTCGTGAACAATTTTTCCGGAATGAAATGATGGCCGCGCTGAACATCCTGGAACAGCGCCATATCACCCCGCAAGCGATGAAAGGCTCATGGGCCGGTGCGATGGGGCAGTGTCAGTTTATGCCGAGTTCTTTCCTTGCTTTTGCTGCCGATGGTAACGGCGATGGGAAAAAAGATATCTGGGGGACAAAAGCGGATGTATTTGCATCAACTGCGAATTATCTGAGTCAGTCCGGCTGGAATGAACACATGATTTGGGGCCGTCAGGTTCATTTACCGCGTGGATTCGATATGCGTCTGAGTGGGCGGGGGAAAGGTCAGGGTAAAATGCTTCATCAGTGGAGTGAGCTGGGGGTGACTCGTTATGATGGTAGCCCGCTGCCGAAGCTGAAACAGGATATTGAAGCCTGGCTGATCGCACCTGATGATGAACAGGGGCGTGTCTATCTGGTGTATAACAACTATAACGTCTTGATGAAGTGGAACCACTCGTATTATTTTGCGCTTGCAGTCAGCCACCTTGCAGACCGTATCATTATGAACTAGCCGGATGAGCAGTAATACAGCGGTTCGCATTAAAAAGGCTCCTTTACGGAGCCTTGTTTATATCTGTGATACGCGCTGTAAATCATCAATTACCTTCATGATAATAGCGGCGCGTTTTATCCTTAAGCATCAGTATGGAACTGTTCACAAGCGAGCATGGTATTTTCGATCAGTGTTGCGACGGTCATCGGCCCCACACCACCGGGAACTGGTGTGATATAGCTGGCTTTTTCTTTGGCAACTTGATACTCGACATCGCCGACCAATTTGCCGTCATCCATACGATTGATACCTACATCAATCACCACTGCACCTTTTTTGATCCACTCACCGGGAATAAAATGGGGTTTCCCAACAGCGACGACCAGAATCTCTGCCTGACGCACGAATTGCTCTAAATCTTTGGTAAAGCGGTGGCATGTCGTGGTTGTACAACCTGCCAAGAGTAATTCGAGGGTCATTGGGCGACCGACAATATTGGATGCACCGACGACAACTGCATGTTTGCCGCGTGGGTCAATGTTATAGCGCTCAAGCAGGGTCATGATCCCTTTAGGCGTACATGAACGGAGTGTCGGAATCCGTTGTGCCAGACGGCCGACATTATAAGGGTGGAAACCATCGACATCTTTATCCGGCAGAATTCTTTCCAGAACCTGCGTTGCATCCAGACCGGCAGGAAGGGGAAGCTGCACCAAAATGCCATCAATACTTGGATCGGCATTGAGCTGGTCAACTAACTCAAGTAGTGCTTGTTGGGTGGTATTGGCTGGTAAATCGAACGATTTTGAAATAAAGCCGACTTCTTCACAAGCCCGACGTTTACTCCCGACATAGACATGGGAAGCAGGATCTTCCCCGACAAGAACCACGGCAAGTCCCGGTGCCCGAAGTCCGGCATCGGTTCTTGCTTTCACCCGTGCAGCAACTTCAGCACGAACGGTTTTGGAAATTAGGGTTCCATCAATATTTTGAGCAGTCATGGCTTACCTTCATGAGTCGCGAAACAAAAGAATAGCAAAAATTTTTGCGCGCATTGTCGCAGATATTTCGCAGAACATCTATAAGCAAACGTTTGCTTCTGGTATGTTTTCTGCGCCTTTTCCCAAGCTGGTAATTTTTTAGGCATTTAAAACATTCAATTAGAGAAACTCATTGATTTACGCCGATGAACTCGTATAATTCCCCTCCGTAACGCGCCCTTAGCTCAGTCGGATAGAGCACGTGCCTTCTAAGCATGTGGTCGCAGGTTCGAATCCTGCAGGGCGCGCCAGTTATTTGAGAAGGCCCCGATGATACTTGTATCGTCGGGGCCTTTTTCTTTGGTTGATTTTCTTTGGTCGAATAGTTGAAAACAAGTTTGTACACAGGGTAATGTAGTTCGAAGTGTATTCAGTGTTCAACATCAGTGATGTAGATGCTGCCAGTAAATTTTTACTGAACATAATGTTTACTGAACACAATGAGATCAAAGGAAATGATGACGATTCGAACCGCAGAAATAACAGACTTAGATGCGTTGTTGGTTTTAAGTAAGCAAATTGGGCAGCTACACTTTGAAAATGCACCGTCTGCATTTAAACAGCCTTCAGCCGCGGATAAACCATTCTGGCTGAGTCTGTTAAATGATGAAGCAACGCTTTTTTTGCTGGCGGAGTCAGATAGTCTGGTTGTCGGCTTTCTGACCGCAACCATCACGGTCAATGATACCGTGCCATTTATCGTGAGTTGCCCAATCTGTCGGATTGGAACCCTCGTCGTTGATGAAGCGCATCGTGCTTGCGGGATCGGCACACAATTGATGGACGCTTGTGCACAGTGGGCAAAATCACAAGGTGCCGCGCAAATCAGGCTGGAGGTCATGGCCTTTAATCAATCTGCGCAGAAGTTTTATCAGCAACTCGGCTTTCAAGATCAATCGCATATCATGTGTCGTCATCTCGACTGACCCGTGCGAGAGCTCCCTCGGCTGCCGAATGGTACTCCCTAAACGTGTTCGCTGAACACAAGGAAGACAGGAGATATATTGTGATTAGTCATATTGATCATATCGTTTTGACAGTTTCGGATATTGAACGGTCGGTTGCGTTCTATAAACGTGTGTTACACATGGAAGAAGTCACTTTTGCCAATGGGCGTAAGGCCGTTAAATTTGGCTGTCAAAAGATCAACTTTCAAATCTTAGGCCAAGAAACGAGAAACGCAGCGCAGGTCGGTTCCGGTGATTTGTGTTTAATCTCTGACTGGCCTCTGGGTGATGTTGTCAATCACTTAGCCGGTGAAGGTATTGACATTATTGAAGGTCCGGTAGAAAAGTCAGGGGCGAGTGGAGCGATTCAATCCGTTTACTTTGTCGACCCGGATTTAAATTTGATTGAGGTGAGCGTGTATGCGTAATCAGGGAAATTATGTCCAAAATTATCTTAAAAGGTTTCATCTTAGTGCCTGAGTCTGCACTTGAGATCGTAAAAATTGAGTTGGTCAATCATCAACGCCTGACACTCGAAGAGCCGGGGTGTATGACATTCAGTGTCACCGCAAATTTAGAAAACCCGCTTCGTTTCGATGTTTACGAGGAATTTACCGATAAAGCCGCTTTTGAGTATCACCAAAAAAGAGTCAAAGCGTCTCATTGGGGGAAAGTAACCGCCAATGTTGAACGTCACTATGAAATTATTGAAGAGAGGTAACCCCTTTCCAATTCTGCATATGACGCTTTAAAACTCGGTTTATCATCCTTCAATGTGCCAGAAGAAACGCCCAAGGTGGATCACTTTGGGCGTTTTCGTATGAAAGCAAGGTGTCTGGGGCTGATTGACCACCACAAAACCTGCTGGGGCGAATCATGTTAGATTTATTGACAGCTGGGCCAATTTTTATTGGCAAAATTCGTCCACAGCAGCGAGGGCTTGTGTTCCATAAATAACGGCAGGGCCACCTCCCATCAAAATAGCGACATTAATGGTCTCAACAAGCTCTTCTCTGTTGGCGCCGGCTTTCACCGCGGCTTCAACGTGGGAACCAATACAGCCGTCACAGCGAACATTGATCGCAATCGCAACAGCAATCAGTTCTTTGTACTTGGTTTCCATTGCACCGGGCGCAAAGGCAGCTTTGTGAAGGTTTAAGAAAGCGTTAAGCGTATCAGGGCTTTCTTTTCGAAAAGCGGAACCCAATTTGCGTTGTTGTTGGTTAATGGCTGTATAATTTTTATTCATAATTTTACCTCACTGATATATTTGAATTTTATTTACTCTGGCTTGCATATTTCTCCGGCTTTGATTGCTTTGAGTGTATTAAACGAAAGCCACAGAATGAGCAGTGTCAAACATCCGATTAGTGCAATACCAATGTAGAAGCAGGTTGATGACTGGGTTAATTCTGCATATCTAAATAGGGCGACGTTAAAGGCAGCTACCGGGAATGAAAACGCCCATGACGAAAGATAAAACCCGCTTTTTCGAAATTGATTGAGATTGAGTACGAGCAAAATAGCGGTGAATAGTGCAACAGAGATGAGTATTCTGGAAAAAGCAGTCAATTCTGGTACTAGCGCACTATAGGAGACAAACCCAAGAGATGGGGGCGCTAACAATATGAACAGCATCGGTTTAAAACGTGCTGGTAACATTTCATGGAAAATCAAACGGTTGGTAATGATGGTGAATAGCACCATCCAAAACACAATACCGACACCGAAAAAGAACCAGCTTATCTCAATAAAGCCCAGATTCGCACCGGTAATTGGAGCAATGATGTTTCCGACGACCGGGATAAACCAACTCGGGTTAGCGTGCTCTAATCGGTAGTGATCGTGGTGTATCCAGCTATGCATAATCAATAAAGTTAGCGATAACTGAACGATGGCTCCAATCCCCCATAAAACACAGGAAAGGGATTCAAACCGGTGCCAGACGACGGAAAGAAGTAATAGGCTGATTGAGAAAGCAGCAAAGAAATTAATCTTGATCGGGTGTTTCGTTTCTGCAATGACCGCATTGGGAAAATGAATGAGTTTCATCAAATAAAAGCTGCTTACAATTATCATGACAAGACTTGCTAAAGCACTACTCAATGTTGTCACCACAGGAAAGGACATCCCCAGCGCCTTTTGCCATGCGATTGAAAACCCGCTAAGCCCCATCACGATAGAGAACATTGAAATCGGGAAATGTATTAATCGGCTTTCTTTCTTCGCAGAGGATGGTTGGTTTATGGATAAGTCTTTCATATCAAGCCTTTTCATTTATCAGGTTGTCGTAACATCGCACCAACCTCAGATTGTCATGAAGGTCTATCCATGACACGAGTTCACACGCTTTATCGTGAGTCACCGATGATGTGTTCGGTATGATTATTAGATAAATCTAATATACTCCTGTCTGAATGACGTTTTAAGTGGTCAATATGCCAAACTATATTCCTAATACGACAAGTGATTTTTACGAGCCTATGGGCAAGTGATTTCTCGTTCACCACTGGATGAGATGAAACCCCTTTCCAATGCCGCATATGGCGCTTGAATACTCGGTTTATCATTACGACATTTGCCACAAGAAACGCCCAAGGTGAATCACTTTGGGCGTCTTTACAGGGGGCGCTCTTGAAGAGAATTGATACGATAAAAAATCATGGATGCTTAAACAAAATGACACATAACAACTTCATCTTAAAAAATTGATAAATATAGATGCCTCTTATACTATCGGTAGCCTAAACCTGCGTAAAAGGAATGCTTACTGTGTGGTCTTCTCTATTAAGATTTCACCTTATCTGGATGAGCTTATTACTGCTTTCCGGCACGCTTCAGGCTGCCGATTTTTATGTCTCTGATATCAGCGAAACCACCCAAGATGACGCACCGGCCTTAGTGATTCGTTTTACCAGCCCGGTCGATCCGCGAACGGACTTGAGCAAATCAGTTGCTATAACGCCAAATCCTACGACCGGTAATATCTGGATCCCGCAAAATAATGGCCGCCAATGGGTGCTTCCATTTGTTGAACCCAGCACTGAGTACACAATCAAAGTGGATCCTCAGCTTCAATCGGTTGGTGGCGTCACCCTCTCTGAAAAAGACAGCGAAGGTCAGGAGCATCCGTTTGAGCGGACCGTCAAAACCCGAAAAATTGTCCCCGGAGCCAATTTCTCAGACAAAGGCAGCTTCTTGGTTGGCAATATTCAAAACGGTATACCGGTGACTGTGATTAATCAGAAATCGGTAGACTTAGATGTCTTTCGTGTTCGAGATGATGCTTTAGACCGCTTTATTCACGAAACGTCCTTCCAAGGCATGAATAATTACTACCGGCTCCAGCGATTAAAAAAATACGCCGATTTAGTCCACACAGCGCGCTATGACAATGATGCAAAACCCAATCAGCGTAAGACCTACAACTTAAATTTAGACCCGGTTTTAGACAAAAATTCTCCCGGGATTTATGTCGCGGTCATCCGCAAAGCAGGTGACTATGACTATGCCTATGACACGGCAGTTTTTACGATTACTGACATCGGGCTGCATGTCAGAAAGTACCAAGATTCTTTAGTGGTTTACAGCCATTCCATTGCGACTGCAAAGCCGATGGGCAATGTTGATTTACGTTTTTTGTGGCCCAAAACCAAGAAACAAGCCGCACATGACCAAACTGGCAAGACGGCCCTTGACGGCAGCTATCAGTTGGCAACCAATGACTTGCCCAAAGTGGTGGTTGCGCGTCATGGTAACAGTATTTCCTTTCTTAAATTAGACCAAGGTGCGTTGGATCTCTCTGCCTATCCCAATGTGCCGAGCCTGCATCGTCAATATCAGATGTTTATGTACGGGCCTCGTGATTTGTATCGCCCCGGTGAAGCCGTCTCGATCAATCTACTTCTTCGCGATTTTGATGGTCAAAAAGTTGCCGGATTGCCACTCACAGCCAAGCTTTATGATGCTCGTGGAGAACGTAAGAAACAGTTCACCTGGCAACCTGAAAGCACCAATCTCTATCAAACTGGTTTCCAGTTAGATGACAATGCCCCCACAGGGAAGTGGCGTCTTGAGGTCAGCATTAACGATGACTATGTCAATACGTATTGGTTCCAAGTCGAAGACTTTTTGCCGGAAACGCTGACGCTTTCCTTTTACGATGGAGTGCCGAATCAAACGCACTATGCGCCCGTCAGCGGCAGTTTTGAGGTACCGATACAAGCGGATTATCTCTACGGTGCGCCTGCGGCAGGCAATCATGCCGATGCTGTGATTATGGTTTCGCCTGCCACGTCACCATTTCCGGCACTCAAGGATTTTTACTTTGGGTATGCCAAAGAAAAAATCAGCCGTCGAACGTTAAAAACGCCGGCAATTCAGTTGGACCAGACGGGGAAAGGTGCCATCTCAGTGCCTGCGAATTGGTCTAATATTTCCGTGCCATTGCAATACCTTGTCAGTGCCAGTGTTTATGAAAGTGGTGGCCGTCCGGTGACCCGCAATCAACAGGTTATCCAGTTGCCGGACTACGACAAACTGGTTGGGGTTCATCCGTTATTTAAAGGCCGGCCTGCATCCGATGGGACGGTGCAATTTGAGCTGTTAAGTGTCAATCAACAAGGAAAGCCCGTTTCCGACCAACTCAATGTTCGCATGTCTCGCAAGTATCGAGAGTACTTCTGGGAGTATAACGAGTCCCGCGGCTGGTACTGGAATTATAAAAGCCATATTTATGCTGTCGGCAGCGAAAAGGTTGACGTGAAGGGGGATTCAGTCACGGTCGATTTTCCTGTGCAATGGGGGACTTATATTTTAGAAGTCACCTCTGCCTCGGGTGCCAAGACGACGTTTGAGTTTGAGACCGAGTGGAGTTGGGGCAACCAAAACAGCAGCAACATAAAACCTGATATGTTGCAAATGGCCTTAGATAAAGATCACTATGAGCCGGGCGATAGCGCGAAACTTCGTTTGACGAGTCCCATCACAGGCGATGGCATTATCAATGTGGAATCGACCCATGGCGTGCAATACAGCCTGCATCAACAGATCCATAAAGGCGACAATGAAGTCAGTATTGATATTCAAAGGGATTGGAACCGACACGATTTGTATATCACGGCAATGGTATTAACGCCTGCCGACCAAGTGACGGAAGTTGCACCGAAACGTGCATTGGGCATCACGCATTTATCGATAATCCGTCCGGATGCCATTGCAACCGTTGAACTGACCACAAAGGATAAAACGCAACCCAACAAAGCAGTTAATGCGCATATAAATGTCACGAATTTATCCAAACTCGGTGATCAACAGCTGTATGCAACCGTCGCGCTTGTTGATAAAGGCGTGTTGAATATTACACATTATCAACCTCCTCGACCTGAGCAGTACTTCTATGCACCGCGCCGATTCGAGTCAGAATATTTCGATATATACGGCAAGATCATCAATAACCTAGGGTATGACATGATCCGCCAGAAATTTGGGGGGGATGCGTTTGATGAGTCGGATGCAGCACTCAGTCGGGGCGGCAAAAAACCGAAATCCGATGTGCAAATTGTGTCGTTTCTGAGTGAGCCTGTCACCGTGGTGAATGGCGAAGCCGATGTTAGCTTTGAATTACCAAGTTTTAACGGCAAGTTGGAATGGATGGTTGTGGTCTATGGCGACCACAGCTACGGAAGTGCCCACCAAGAAATGATTGTTGCGGACAAGCTGGTCTCTCAAATTGCCATGCCTCGCTTCCTTGCCATGGGCGATAACAGCCAAGTGAATATTGACCTGCATAATCTCTCCGATACCGACCAAACACTTGAGGTCAGTGTGGAAGTCTCGGGGGCTGTCACGAGTGAGGGGTTACAGCAGACGTTAGCGCTTGCCGATAAAGAAAAAACGGTCCTCACGATTCCTGTTACAGGTGCAGATATTGAAGGGCAAGGCGTCATTCAACTGAATGCCAGCAATGGTGATGACATCAATATCACACGCACATGGCGACTGGGTGTCCGGAGCCCTTATCCTTGGGCAACCCATCAATTACGGGCAACGATTGAACCCGGTGCACAGTGGCAGCCGGATGTTGATCTCAGTGAATTGCGAGACAGCAGTGTTCAAGCCATGCTGACGATTTCTAATCGTCCCGCGATCAATTTCACAAGCCAATTCAACAACCTATTGCAATACCCCTATGGTTGTTTAGAGCAAACGACCAGCTCAACTTATCCTTGGTTGTTACTCGATGAAGCGATGGTCAAGAAGTTTGATTTGAATAGCAGTATTGAACAACAGTTTCAGCAGCCGTTTAGCGAAGCGTTCCGTCAAGAACAAATCCAGAAAGGGATTGAAAAGCTCAAGGCGAAACAACTCAGTCAGGGTGGTTTTGGCTATTGGGATGCCAGTAGCTGGGAGTCTCGCTGGGGAACGGTTTACGCGACGGAGTTGTTAATCGATGCACGGAAACAAGGGATTGTCATTGATGACGATATGTTGAAGCGCGCGATCAAACGGTTGACCTTCTTTGTTAACAATAACCCTAAAAGCGAGATGTGGAGCGAAAGCCCGGACTACTATCAATTCTCTTATCGCGCTTACGCTGCCTTTGTCTTAGCAAAAGCCGATGCCATTAGCTTAGGTTTTGTGCGTCGGCTCTACAGTCAGGCGATGACCAATTACGAAGGTGAGGGGGATTCCAAACCAATCAGGCTCGATCAGTCTGGTCTTGCCTGGATGCACTTAGCGGGCGCATTGCAGCAGTTAAATGACACCGCCAGAGCCCAAAAGGCACTTGAACTGACCCTCAAAATTGAGCGTAAACCGAATGCGTATTACCGGGATTATGGCTCTGTTGTGCGCGATCAGGCGTTAAGTCTTGCTGTCGCTCTGGAAATCGGGCTAGATGACGGTACACTCGCAGATCAAATGATCAATAGCCTGCACAACAAGCGTTGGTTCAGTACCCAAGAGCGGATTGCCCTGTTAAAAGTCGCTCGCCAATATGCGAACAAAACCAGTCGTTGGGATGCCACTATCCAGTTATCATCGAGTGAACAGTCGCTGGTAAAAACACAGGCATTCAATGCGGTGTTTGATGCCGACAAGTTGCGTCAGCTCAAAGGGATCATTGCTCACGACCAGAAGTTGTATGCCAGCCTGCAATATCAAGGGGCACCAAGCGACATCCCGCAACCGTATAGTGAAGGGGTAAGCATTCGCCGACAGTATTACGACCTCGCAGGACAGCCAACCATACCAACGACGCTCACCAGTGGCGACTTGGTTATTGTGGAATTAAGTCTTGCGACCGTTGATGATGACATCCGTATTCCGGATGCTTTAGTGGTTGACCTTTTGCCAGCCGGTTTGGTGTTAGAAAACCAAAACCTAAGCAATGCCAGTGTCGATTTGGATAGCATTATGATTGACGAGAAACCACTGGGTAGCTACTTCCGTGAAAATCACGTTCAGCATCAGGAGTATCGGGATGATCGCTTTGTGGCCTCTGTCAGCCTGAATCATCGTGCCGTGAAGAAACTGTATTATCTGGCGCGAGCGGTGACACCGGGGACTTACCAAGTTGCACCGCCGTTTGTCGAAGATATGTATCGTCCTCATTATCGTGCTGTCGGTTCGTCGCTCAAGACGCTGCAAATACAGCCTCGCGAATGACTATCTTGAATCAACAACCCCGGTTATGGGCTGCTTTGCCTATAACCGGGATATTATTCTTCTTGTCTTTCTTATTATACGACTGGATCGTACCGGTCGATTTAGCGTCTCGCTCTCTGAGTCAAACGGTTCTCGCTGAGGATGGTTCTGTTTTACGGAACTTTGCCGATGAGAACGGCGTCTGGCGCTTTTCTGTGACATTAGATGACGTCTCCCCCAATTATCTCACCGCGCTGATCACCTACGAAGACCAATATTTTTACGACCATCCGGGTATCAATGTCTTTGCGCTCATGCGTGCCGCATGGCAATGGATAAGCACAGGACAAATTGTGTCCGGTGGTTCAACGCTAACCATGCAAGTGGCTCGTATCCGCTATCCTGAGCCCAGGACGGTATGGGGAAAGTTCAAGGAAATCATCCGCGCGCTGCAATTAGAGTGGCATTTTAGTAAAGCCGACATCCTCACTTATTATCTGAATCATGCCCCTTTTGGTGGTACTTATGAAGGGGTTCAAGCGGCCTCTTTAGGTTATTTTGGTCATTCGGTGAAGCAGTTGACGGACGCCCAAGCCGCTTTGTTGGCCGTTTTGCCACAAGCTCCCAGTGATTACCGGCCGGACAGACATCCCGTACGTGCCCGACAAGCGCGGGACAAATTAATGCATCGTTTGGTCACGCAGCATGCATGGTCGCAAGAAAGGTTAGACGATGCGTTAATCGAAGGCATTACGAACACCACCAAAGCGAGCTATCAATCTGCGCCGTTACTCGCCCGCAGGCTCGTCACACACAGCCAAGCGCCTCAGATTCAAACCTTTATTCATGCGCAGTGGCAGAGTCAGGTCAGTAACCTGCTCAGAAATTATGTTCATGGCATCGGACAGAACGTTTCCGCAGCGGCTTTGGTGGTCGAAAATGAGACGGGTCAGGTCAAAGTCTACGCTGGATCAGCCGACTTCAATGACCGCAGCCGTTTTGCTTATGTGGATATGGTGCAAGCCACTCGCTCCCCGGGCTCAACCCTCAAACCTTTTGTTTATGGCATGGCGTTGGATGCAGGCTTGATACACAGTGAAAGCTTATTAATGGATGTGCCCCTCAAATTTGGAGATTATCAACCCGACAATTTCAACGGTGGATTCAGCGGCCCCGTATCCGTATCACATGCCTTACAACAAAGCCTGAATGTTCCAGCAGTTCAGGTGTTGGAGCAGTTAAAGCCGATTTATTTTTTCTTAAAGATGAAAAAAGCAGGCATAGCATTAGAACTACCGAAGGGGGCAAAGCCTAACCTAGCCATTGCGCTCGGTGGGGTGGGGGCAGATTTAGAAGATTTAGTCTCTGCATACACCAGTCTGGGAAATCAAGGACAAGCGCAGCATCTGCGCTTTAGCACGACAGACAAACCCACACAGCAACCCCTTTTAAGTGACGGCGCTGCTTGGGTGATCCGAAAAATACTGTTAGATAAGCCGAATGCAGTGGCAGGTCTGGCGGTAAAGACCGGCACCAGCTATGGCTTCCGGGATGCTTGGGCCATCGGGGTTAGCCAGCATTACACTATCGGGGTATGGATTGGCAGACCCGATGGCGTGCCGATGCCCGGCCATTACGGGCAAGTCACCGCTGTACCGTTAATCAACACAATTTATCAACGCCTCAATGACCAACGCCCAATTCCTTTGATGCCTGACAGCGTCTCTCAAGTCGATATCTGTTGGCCTCAGGGGAACATGGTTAAATCAGGCTGTGAGGAGCGCCATCACGCTTATATTGTTGACGGCACGATCCCGAAGACTTGGTACAATATCGTTGAGCGGCAACAACCATTCGATCAATCCGAATTTAATTTCTGGCAAGCGACTGACTCCAAGTTGCGTGTTAATATTCGCTGTCAGATCAAGGCACAGCGTCACAAGGTGACGGTTTGGCCTGCACCGTTAGATCATTGGCTCAAGCCCGAACAACGCAGAGCTGCCCGCATTCCAAGCTGGGACCCGAGATGCCAGTTGACAGGCAACATTATTCGCCAATCTGCCGTGCATATCCATGGGCTCGCGAATCAGGATGCGTTCCAGTTACCACAACAGCAAAGCCAAGAGATCACAATCTCCGCTGAGGGTGGTGAAGCCCCTTATTACTGGCTTTTAAACGGTGTTTTATTATCGAATCAGCAAAGCAAGATCACATTGAAAGACTTGAAAACTGGTCATTATCAACTCACGTTAATTGATCAGGCAGGCTCAAGAGACCAAGTTGAGTTTTCGGTGCTGCGCTACTCATCTGAGTGAAAAGCATGCTTTACTCGATGCGGTTTCACGATAACCAACCGACAAAGCTTGTGATGACAGACATTTCAGTCATACATATATGACTGGCATCGTGTGGGAGATGACTCGATATTTTTTAATCAAGTATGAAAAAAATCATACTTTTGGAACGAAAAACAGTAAATTAATAGCATATGAACCAATTCATGCTTCAATGCGTGAGCCTCAGGAATACATCCGATATGAATCAAGAGCAACCCAATAATCCGTTGCACGGTCTGACTTTAGAAAAGATCCTCGTACGTTTACAAGCGCACTATGGTTGGGAAGGATTAGATGCAAAAATTCAAATTAACTGTTTCTACAATAACCCATCAATCAAGTCGTCATTGAAATTTTTGCGTAGAACGCAGTGGGCAAGAGAAAAGGTTGAAGCTTTGTATGTCGAGACCTTTTGCCAATAAGAAAACGTCCTGAGCGATAAATGCTGCCCAGAGGGTTCATCTGAACAAAATTCAACCATGAAAGATCAACAACCCCTAAACATGAAATGAGTTTTTAACAAACGGAGGCGTCAGTTAATGGAATTACATACAATCTTACTATTCGTAGTTGCATGTTTATCAATCAATTTAATACCGGGACCGGATGTCATTTATATCGTGTCCAACACCATGAAAGGTAAAATGGTTGGGGGAATGAAAGCGGCACTGGGTTTAGGTGTTGGCTATTTTGTGCATACGTTCGCTGCGGTTTTCGGTTTGTCAGCCATTATCATGAGTTCGGCACTGGCATTCAGCATCATTAAGTGGCTGGGGGCTATCTATCTGCTGTATTTGGGATTTTGCTCTCTCAGAGCGATGTGGCGGGGCGGTTCGGTATTCACTGCAGCATCACATGTTCAGGCTCACGGGAACGTCTTTAAGCAAGGTATCATTGTCAGTGTACTCAATCCGAAAGTGGCGTTGTTTTTCTTGTCTTTTCTGCCGCAGTTTATTGATACCTCTGCAAACTCAGCCAATATGCAATTATTCATCTTGGGATTGTGTTTTAGTGGATTGGCGACATTGTGCAATATGATTTATGCGTTTGTCGGTAGTTGGTTACTGAAAAGTGCCAAAGCCAACCGTTATTCACGGATCATTGAGGGATTTTCCGGCGCTTTGCTGATTGGTTTGGCAGGAAAAATCGTATTTAGTAAACAGTAAAGTTGGGCGGATAAGCAGAACGAAACAATGGAGTCAAAATGAATTTTAGTGCGATCAATTTTAAAGATAAATTCTCGAAATTTTCTGAACACTGGTCTCCGCGTGTTGTGGCGGAAATGAACGATTATCAATTTAAGTTAGTCAAGGTTGAAGGTGAGTTTGTTTGGCATGATCACCCGGATACCGATGAAGTCTTTATCGTATTGGACGGTATCCTGAATATCGAATTCCGGGAGGGTGTCGTGACCTTAAATCCAGGAGAAATGTTTGTTATTCCGAAAGGTGTTGAGCATCGGCCTGTTGCAGCAAGTGAATGCAAGATCATGATTGTTGAGCCTAAAGGCGTCGTGAATACCGGTGATTCAGAGAGTGAGTTGACGGCTGAGAATGATGTCTGGGTGTAATTGTATGCGAGCAAGTCAATGATGTTGGGCGCTACCTGTTGACTGGGTTCATATTGAAGGAAAGATGATGACAAAAGTAGGATTTTTTATCCGTTTTACGGCCGCCTATCTCGTGATTATGGCGATCGCGGGTGTATCAGCGAGTCTTCTGGGGATGGCGAATGCGAGCAATTTGAATACACCGATATTGCTCGGTATCTCGTATTGGGTTTTCTACAGCTATACCAATAAGAACCAACGTATCATTGAGAAACAAGAGAAGTGGCATTTGATTTTACTGGCCCTGCTTGGCGATGTAATGACGACGATCTTATTAGGTACGCCAACGATGTTGGCCAATCATATTCCCCTTAATTTTTTATGGGTTGGTTTATTGATCACTATTCCATTGCATTTCTTGCTTTTTCTCGCAGTCAATTTTGGCGTCAAAAAGATGATGCTTAAACAGAATCCTAAGCTGGCAAACCATGAACAAGCGTCATGATCGTTCATTGTGCTGATGAACTGCATTGACGTTAGTTGAGGACATGAGTATCAAGATCAGAAAAGCAGCCATCAGTGATGCGAAGGCCATTAGTGAGTTGATTGTACCGTTAACAGAAAAGTATGTTTGCCCAACTTTTGACGCATCTGTCCGGCATATTTTGTTGGATTCGATGTCGGAGGCGAACATGGAGACTTATTTGTCTGCTAATTATTTCTATGTTGTTGCGGTTAATCGGAATGACGATGTGGTTGGTGTGGCCGGCATCCGGGATCATTCACACCTGTATCATCTCTTTGTCGATGATAACCATCAAGGTCAGGGGCTTTCGCGTCAGTTATGGCATGTGGTCAAACAAGCATCGCTCGACAACGGTAATCGGGGATATTTTACGGTGAATTCTGCGGTGAACGCAGAAAGTGTCTATTTACGTTTTGGTTTTAAACGGATTGATGGGATCAGGAATAGAAACGGGATGGTGGATATTCCGATGGCATTGGACAGGGTTGATGAATCATGATGATGTATCGGATCGGTTTCGAGCGCCTTATCTGACCATCAACTGAATCGGTCGCAATAAACACAAGGAAATTTAGTGACAAAATTTGCAGTGTTATCTGATATTCATAGCAATGTTTTTGCCCTTGACGCGGTGGTTAATCATGCCAAATCACAGGGCGTGACCCAGTTTATCAATCTTGGGGATATTTTGTATGGACCGATTGCGCCCAAAGAGACTTATCAATATTTGTTAACGTTGGATGCGATAACCATATCGGGGAATCAGGATCGACAGATCTATCAGGCCACTCCAGAAGAAATTGAATCAAATCCCACCATGGCATTCATACTCGATGAGTTGGGTCAAGCCCCGCTGGAATGGATGAAACAGTTACCATTTGATTTACAGATCACCAATGACATTTATGCGTGTCATGGGACGCCAACGAGCGATCTGGTTTATTTATTAGACAATATTGAATCAGGGAAACCTGAAGTCAGGGCGGATCAGGAAATCATAGCATTATTGGGGGGCATCTCATCCCCAATGATTCTTTGTGGTCATACCCATATGCCAAGATGTGTTGAACTATCGACCGGTCAAATGGTGATTAATCCCGGTAGCGTCGGATTGCAAGCGTATCGCGATGAAGCGCCTGTGGTACATGCCATGCAAAACTATTCGTCTCAAGCATCCTATGTCATCTTGTCCAAACATGTTGGCGGTGAGACAAAATGTGGTGATGAGTGGGATATTGCGTTTCATCGGGTTAGTTACGATGTGTCGCAAGCTATCGATGCGGCTCAGCAACGGGGTCGCACAGACTGGGTTCAATGTTTACGCACCGGACGATGCTGATAATTAGTGTTTTCAGGAGAGAATATGGATGTTTTACTGTATAGCGCTAAGGGTTCCAATTGTTCGGAAAGAGTGCAGTGGGTACTTAACTTTAAGCGGATTCCTTATCAAAGGATTGAAGTGAGTTCACAAGAGTTGGGGTCGACTTATCTCACAGTGAATCCGTTTGGTTATGTGCCGTCACTATCGGTAGATGGCTTGGTGTTTTCTGAATCAATGGCGATTGCCGAGTATCTTGAAGAGCGGTTTACCGATATTCCTTTACTCGGTAACAATCTCAATGAAAAGACGCATATCCGTCGGGTTTGTGAATATGTAAATGGCAGTATTCATTCACCTCAAAACAAAACGGTACTTAAATTTTTTCGCCCTGAGCTTGATGAAAGTTCGAAACGGCAATTGCGGGGTGAGTGGATTATGCATTGTCTCGGTAAGTTAAGTTCGTCGATTTGTCACGACTCGGGGTATGTTATTGGTCACAATTTCAGTCTTGCGGATATCTTTGTCGCGTCAATTTATAAAAAAGCACGACAACATGGTGCTGCTGAAGACGCATTTTATCATCAGCATCTCATGTTTATTCGCAGTAATGCTCGGGTAGCGGAGGCTGAGCCACCAGAAGATAAGTCTCATGAATGACGCTATCAGGGTGTGATGCGGGGTGTGATGGTGCCGATGGTATCCGATGTGGACGGGAACAGGCCGTGGGCGGAACAGACAATGGGATGGCATCAATAAAGGGAGACACATGATGTCTCCCTTTATCATTATGGCGCATGAATGCTCAATTAAATTTTGAAGCGGGTAACCAGTTGATTCAGTTGTTCCGCCAGTCGTGCAATTTCCCCACTGGATTGACGGGTTTCATCTGAGGCAACTGCATTTTCTTCAGCGATTTGACGCACATTGACGATGTTTTCGTTGATACTTTCAGCAACGGTGCTCTGTTGCTCAGAAGCGCTGGCAATTTGCATGTTCATGTCATTGATGACGCCAATGGCATGAATAATGGTTTGTAACGTTTCATTGGTTTCATCGGCCTGTTCAACACATGACATCGCTTGTTTTTTCCCTTGATCCATGGCGTTGACGGTGCTCTGTGTCCCTTGTTGGAGCTGTTCAATAATGTTCTGGATCTCTTGGGTAGAATCCTGCGTTCTGGATGCCAGCGAGCGAACTTCGTCGGCAACGACTGCGAATCCCCGGCCTTGTTCTCCGGCTCGGGCTGCTTCTATTGCTGCGTTCAGCGCAAGAAGGTTGGTTTGTTCGGCAATCCCTCTGATGACGTCCAGAATGGTACTGATATTGTGGACTTCTTGCTCTACTTCGCTGAGTTTTTCCGAAGACTGGGTAACACTTTCCGAGAGCGAATGGATAGCCGCGATAGTTCGCTTCACAACACCTGCGCCTGATTCAGCCTCCTGATTGGCTTGATCTGCCGCACTGGCTGCCTGAGATGCGCTGTTGGCAACATCATGAACGGTCACGGTCATCTCATTCATGGCAGTTGCAACCATTTCCGTTTCTGATTCTTGCCTGATAATACTCTGACTGCTTTGTTCGGTGACGGTTGCCAGCTCAGTGGATGCCGAGGCAAGTTCGGTACTGGCACCTGAAATAGTGGTAATCATCTGTTTCAGGTTGACCGCCGTATTTTGAATGGCAGCAAGTAGTAACCCGGTTTCGTCTTTACTGGTTTTGCCGACATCAACGGTTAGATCACCTTCTGCCAGTTGGTTGGCTGCTTGCACGGCTTTATGAACCGGTTTGGTAATAACAAGAGTCAGTAAGTAGGAGGCGGCAATCCCTAACAAAATGGCCAGCACGGACAGAAGTATAGTGATTTCGATACTTCTGTTGGTACTGTCTTTTAACTGGGGACCAAGCGTATCCTGCTCTTGCATCACTAACTGTGTGACTTTCTCAACATCAGTCGCAATCTGAGGACCGAGTTCATCCAGTGTGTTGGTAATCATCCGATTGGTTTGTGAGATCAGATTGTTGATATCACGCATATCTTTCAGATAGTCTTGATGTGCTTTCAGGAACGTGTTGAGTCGTGTTTGCTGCGATGTTCCTTGCAGATCTTGCTTCAGGGTCGACAGTTCATCCTGTAGTCCTTGATCCATATTGGTGATCGCGGTGGCGAAATCTTTCTCTTCACTGCTCTGAAGATATTTGACGACGAACAGACGTCCAACGAGCATTGCTCGCTGCGCTTGACTCGCATTATAGGTGAGTGCAGCATTGCCTTCTTGATAGGCTGAGTTGATGATTTGGGCAATAGACTCGCGCATTGTTTGACCATAGGTACCGAGTTGTTCTTCAAGTCCATTACGTTGTCTGACTAATTCAACAACTTGATTAAAGGTCGTATTGTAAGTGTTAATGGACTGACCCACTTGATCAATCAGGTCTTTTCTTTCCGGTGAGTGAACAGACTGTTTTGCCTCATTCAAAAAATCTTTCATCTTGGCAAGATATTTTTGATAGCTTGTGATGTCGTCAGTGTTTCTGGTGATCAGAAAATCTTTGACATTCATGCGAACCATCAGCATGTTCGTTTGTAATCGGCTTGAAAGGTTTGTCTCCCTGGCTAAGTTTCTGTATTTATTGATCCCGTCACTCACTGATTGTAATGCGAAGATACTCGCCCCTAAAACAATCGATAGTAAAATCAGTACGACAGCGAACCCTGAGCCAATTTTCAAACCTAGCCTTAAATCCCTAAACATATTTTTCACCTATTCATCTGTTTTGATAATTATTTTTGACGTTATTTTGGCAATGAAATACGTGCCAGAGAGCGACAAAATGCAGTGCTCATGATATCAGAGTAGTACACAAATTATAGACTATTGGTAACTCGTCAGAGTAGTGAAATGAGTTGGACTGAAAATTTGGAAAAGAGCGGCCATGCGTATCGAGGCGGCAATATTTGAGCATAAGATATAATGATAATAGATTGAAATTGTGACGTTTTTCGCTGATGATGCGAGGCTCATCATATCTATGACATGACGACAAGAATAGCCTGATGGTATGATGTTTACTATTGATTTAAAGAATAATATCACTTCAAACACAACAAGTTACGGAATGATTCATCATGACAATTCATCGAGTGAAAAAAGGTATGCGTCGGTTATTGACCGGTTTGGTCATTGGTACAGCTGCTTTCTCTGCTACGACGGTATTCGCAACCACCTCCACGATTGAGGGTATTTTAAAATCAGGTGAGTTGAAATTTTGTTTTGAAGCTGGGTATGTACCATTTGAGATGACCAGTAAAGATGGGCGGTTTATCGGGTTTGATATTGATATTGCGAAGCATATGGCCCATTCGATCAATGTTAAATTTGTGCCGGTTAATACTGCATGGGATGGGATTATTCCGGCATTACAGACTGGCAAGTGTGATTTTATCGGAGGGATGACGGTGACGCCGAAACGCAATCTGAAAGTGTCCTTTGCCGATGCTTATATGCAGATTGGACAGACGGTTTTACTGTCACCGAAGCTGGCAGGAAAGATTCACAGTTATCGTGATTTGAATGACGCCAAATATACCGTCACAACCCAGATGGGAACAACCGGTGCTCAGGCTGCGAAGAAGTATTTGTCAAAAGCAAACGTTGATCTTTATGACACCTCAGCCGATGCAGTGTTGCAGGTTGCTAATGGCCGGGCCGATGCTTTTGTCTACGATTTACCTTATAACGCAATGTATGCTGCACAGCATCCCAAACAGGTCGTTCATCTTGATGATGCATTCACTTTCGAACCTCTGGGCTGGGCAGTGCGTCAGGGTGACGCTGAATTTGTTAACTTCCTGAATAATTATTTAAAACAGATCCGGGGTGACGGGACTTATGAGCGGATTTACGCCAAATGGTTTCAATCTGACAGATGGATGAAAAGCATCCAGTGATTGAATGCTGTCAGTAAATACTTGATAAAAACACCGATTACTTCGGTGTTTTTTTATCCATCAATTTTGCTGTTAGTCAGTTGTGCTGCGAATCAGTATCTTGAATCAGCAGTTGGCTTTTTCATGTTCAAGTAGCCAGCGTTTGCGTTCCAGCCCTCCGGCATAACCGACCAGTTTGCCATTCTTGCCAATGACGCGATGGCACGGAATGATAATGGCAATGCGGTTATGCCCGTTGGCTGAAGCAACTGCTCGGACTGCGGTGGGTTTATGAATCGCTTCCGCTTGCTGTTGGTAAGACGCTGTCGAACCATATTCTATCTGCTGTAGAGCTTGCCACACCTGTTTCTGGAATGGGGTTCCCGGTGAGTGAATGCTCACGTTAAATTGTTTGCGTGTCCCGGCAAAATACTCGGTCATCTCTTGTTTAGCCTGACGAATATGCTCATTTTCGCCATTGATGATGGTGGCTTTCAGCAAGCGCTGTAAATCCCGGAATTCGGTTTCCAGCATGAGCCGTTCGACAAACTCCAGTAAACAGATGCCTTCATCGGTTGCACAGACGAACATCGGGCCTAATGGTGTGGTAAAGCGGTTGATCAAGATGACTTGACTGTTGGCACTTTGGTTTGGTGATTTTCCCATAACTTTCTTAAACGTATATCCGAATCCACTCAAGGATTCATATCCCATGTCGTAGGCTGTGTCCATGAGTTTCTTTCCTTCTTTGAGCTCGACCAGCGCATTATTGATGCGATACATTCGCTGGAAGGTGTGAAAAGTGATGCCATAGTATTTTTTAAACCAGCGGCGCACCATTTCCGGTTGTATCTGGTGTTGTCGCAGACAACTGTCAGAGATTTTTTCTTTCGGGTGTTGGCGAACCAATGCTATAGCCTGAGCAACGGGTGAGGGTGCTTCACTGGCATTTTCTGTCGGTTTACAAATTTTGCAGGGACGAAAACCCGCATCCAGTGCCGCTTTTAATGTGGGATAAAAATCAACGTTTTCTTTTTTCGGTTTTCTGGCTCGGCATGTGGCAATGCAGAAGATGGATGTGGTTTTGACACCGGCATAAAAAGTCCCGACATAACTCGGATCTTTTTCCACCAGCGCTTGATAATAACGATTGATCTGTTGCGGATTGGTAATCGGTTGTCCAGCTTTCTGCATGGGAAACATTCTTCTGTCGTACTGAATGACCATACGATACATGCAGAAAAAGTTGGGTGACAACCAATAAATTGACAACTATTTTTTCGCCGGCTTCTGGTTGTTGACCGTTTCTGTCCCGTCTTTGCATCGCTGTCTATAAGATCTGACGAAACGTCAGACTAATCCGCTGCCCGGTAACCTTTTTACTTTTGTTGATTCCATGTCGCCAGTAGTGCTGAATTGGCCCTTCCATGACCAGCAGTGAACCATCTGTGGGCGTGATGGTGAACCGGTCTTCACCGTTCCGGTGTCTGAATTGTAAGGGTCTGGCTGTGCCGAAGGTAAGCATTGCGACAACGGGGTTCTTGCCTAATTCGGGTTCATTATCAGCGTGCATCCCCATATTGTGTTGTCCGTGTTGATACCAGTTCCCCAGCACGGAGTTAAATGAATGCTCTGAAGCCGCTTCTACAATGGTTTTGAGTTGGTTGAGTAACGGTGGCCATGGGGTTGGCGGTAAGCGAACTTGAGAATACGTATAGGCTTTATCACCGTACCAACACTGAAGTCTGGGCGTTTGGTAATGGCGACCAAATAAGTAGACATCGCCCTGATACCAGTTCAGTGAACTTTTTAGTGTGTGTGACAGTGCATCCGTCTCTGTGAGGAACCGATCAATATAGCGCAGTCTGCCATCCTGCAACGCAATGATTTCAGGATTCTGGTTGGAAACGATCATGGCGGATAAATTCATTGATTTGTGAGGCAAGTGTTTGTGAATACAGCATCGTTGTATGTGCATAACCAATTTCAAGATGATCGGTCATACCAGCGATTTTGGTTTCTTCCACAGTAATCGTGCCATCCGATGCTGTGTCATTGCCGAATAGCATTGGCCGAATCCCAAAAGCTAGGTTGCCAGCGATGCTGCCGAGTTTCTGGGGAAAGCGCCATTCGTCTTGGTGTTGCTGCAACCCATGATGGGGGGCATTACCGAGGATCATACCGAATCCCATCGCCTGAATCTTGTTAATAATCGAAGCGCCCTGAAGGGGAGAACCAAGTGTCACGACATGAGAAATTTGAGTCGGGGGTGGTTGACGGGAGGCAAGATAGTTTTTGATCATCAACCCCCCGAGGCTATGGCCGACCAGAATATTGGTCTGGGCTTCATCGAGTGCTGCATCGATGTGACTAAATAGCTTTTCATCATCGATAGCAACGGTATTGTAGCTGAGAACTTCCGTGGTATAACCGAGCTGATTTAATTGTTGTCGCAGCGGTTGCAGCGCGATGCCATGCATATACAGGCCATGGAGGAGGATGATTTTCATAGAGTCTTTCATGTCAGATTTCCTAAAGACTGAACTGCATCGTATGGAACAATCGGATGATATGCAATGTTGATTTCAATGGTGTTGAATATCATACCCAGTCGTTCTGAATTGTATCAGTTCCTGTTGCATTCAATCGTTAGTATAACGTGTTATGCATCTGCCATGATGTGTTGAAGCAGGTTATTTTCGTGGAGTGCCCGCTTCATTAATGCATAGCCCCCAATCGTGTCCTGTTGTTGAAAACGGGCTTGTTCAAGGCGTAAATCCCCGGCAAAGCTGGGAAGAGTCTGTCGCTGAATTTGTTCCAACAGTAGGGGAAATAGTATCGGGGCGGTCTGAATCATCTCTCCGGCAAACAGAATTTTTTCCGGATTGAATACATTCACCAGCATCCCCAACACGCGACCGAGATATTGGGCGGCTTGCTCGATAATATGTGTTGCGACGCCATCGCCCTGAATCGCGGCGTGGCAGAGGCGTTCGATGGTGAGATTGTCCGCAGTCAAGACACTTTGATGACCGCGTTGTAGTAGCGTTTGTGTTTGCTTGAGCAGCGCTTGATTCGAAACGACCGTCTCAAGACAACCAAAGCTGCCACAGTGGCAGCGTTGTCCGAATGGATCGATCTGAATATGCCCAATCTCGCCAATCGGGCGGTGTTTGCCCAAAAGTAATTGCCCGTCGGTGATAATCCCGGCACCGACGCCATGATGAATACTGATCAGGATGAAGTCATGGCAGTGTTTCGCTTTTCCCAGATAGTATTCCGAGAGTGCCCGGGCTCGAATGTCATTACCGATATAGATGGGTAATGCCAGATCTTCAAGTGCTGAGGATAACTTAAGGCCGGCAATTTTATGGTTGGGAGAATAATGGATCATCCCTGAGGTTGGATCGACCAAACCCGCCATGGTCACTGCAATGGCAATCAGACGATATGTCGCATACCGAGTTTGGATTTGACAGATCTCATGGCGGAGCGTGTCAACGATACCTTGTGTATCGTGAGACTCAATCGGTGTTTGCTGAACATGATGAACCTGACCGGATAAGTCCATCAGACTTGCCTGAATCATATCCCGGCCCAACCGACAGGATATAAAGTAGAAATCTCGCTGATTGGTGGTCAGCGAGATTGCCGGACGCCCACCGGTTGAAGCTTGTTGTTCAACCTCAGTAATAAGATTGTGGGACAGTAGCTGACGCGTGATATTGGTGACACTGGCAGGCGCCAGTGCACTCTGTTGAGCAATTCGGACGCGGGAAATCGGCCCTTCTTGGTCGATCAGCTGATAGACCAGTGCCGCATTGACCTGTTTGAGTTGCTCGTGATTTGTCACTTGTCTGCTACGTTTGACCATTTAGGGCATGTCCTTTGTCCACTCGCCATTGACCAGCGTATTGATGACCTGATAAGCGGGATCAAGAATGGTCAGGTTGGCAATCATGCCGGGACGAATCGCACCAAGCAGGTGATCCATTTTGATCGCTCGGGCCGGGTAGAGCGTTGCCATTCGGAACGCTTCTTCCTGTGGAATTTCGGCCTGTTCAATCAGTAGACGAACCCCTTCATTCATCGTGAGTGCTGAGCCACCCAGTGTGCCATCCTGATCGACACACTGGCCATCACGGATAAACACAGGGGTGCCACAAAAATCAAACTCTGTCATCCCTGTCGGCGGCGTTGCAGCGGCGGTTGCATCCGTTACCAGACAAAGCCGCTCACCCATGACTTTCTTGGCGGTGCGGATGTTTGCCCAATGGACATGGTAACCATCAGCGATAATACCGGCATACACATCATTGCGATCAAAGACGGCACCGACGACACCGGGAGAACGGCCGTTCTCCATTGAGGTCATGGCATTATACAGATGCGTTGCAAAACTCGCGCCCTGTTCAAACGCTTGACTGGCTTGATCATAGGTTGCTGCCGTATGACCAACACTGACGACAATTCCTGCTTTGTGCAGTTGTCTCAGGTGTTCGCTGTGATTCATCTCTGGTGCGAGTGTGACTTTTTTTAGCCATGGCGCTTGCTCAGCCAACCAGTTGATCATGTCATTGTCGGGCTGGCGCAGTTGCTGGAGCGGATGAATGCCTTTACGCACAGGGTTCGTGTAAGGCCCTTCAAGATGCATCCCCAACACCTGGTGTTGATATTGGGTCATATACTGGCGTGTTGTCTCAACGGCTTGACGAATCACATTGTCACTGTCACTGATTAAAGTCGGCAGAAAGCTGGTTGTACCGGTCTTCAGATTGGTGAGATGCATGTGTTCGAGCGTTTCCACCGTCGGGGCGCTATTGAACATGACGCCACCGCAGCCGTTCAACTGCAAATCGATAAAACCGGGAGACAAGATATGGCCATGCAAATCGAAACGAGGGATATCTTCAGACAGTTCTGACATCGGGACTAAAGCGTGAATTTTCCCTTTGCTGATAACAACCGCCGTATCCAGTAACTTTTCATCGCCTGTCAGAATCTCACCGTGACATAGTGCGAACATTTACTTTTTTCCTCCAAATTGCTCAATCTCAGCCGCTTCAAGTTGCTGAAAATAACGTAATGTTTTGACTTTCAGCTCCATCGCAGCTGGCTCATCACAGATCAGAATACTCCGGGGATGCATCTGCAAAGCAGAGATGGTCCACAAATGATTGACTGCGCCTTCGACACCAGCCTGTACGGCCAATGCTTTGTTCGGGCCTGTGGCAAGAATCAAAACTTCTTTGGCATCCAATAATGTGCCGACTCCGACGGTAAGCGCCATCTTCGGTACCTGATTGATATCGTTTTCGAAGAAACGGGCATTATCAATGAGCGTTTCTTGAGTCAGGGTCTTGATTCGGGTTCTGGATGCCAGAGACGAGGCAGGCTCATTAAATGCAATATGTCCGTCACTCCCAACACCGCCAAAGAAGAGATGAATACCGCCGAACTGCTTAATCGTCGCTTCATAGGCCTGACATTCTGCCTCTAAATCAGGTGCCATGCCATTTAAAATGTGAATATTTTTCTTTTGGATATCCACATGATTGAAAAAGTTTTCAAACATAAAGTAATGATAACTTTGAGGATGTTCTGGCGAAAGTCCGACATATTCATCCATATTGAAAGTCACGACATGTTCAAAACTGACGTCACCCGCCTGATACAGCTGGATCAGAGCGTGATAGGTTGTGAGTGGCGTACTGCCGGTGGGCAAGCCTAACACAAAAGGCCGCTCAGCGGTTGGTTGAAACGCTTTGATTTTTTCAGCGATGTAGTGTGCGGTCCATTGACCAACTTGTTGCTTATCTTTTAAAGGTAATAAACGCATTTTTCTCTCCATGCATCATACTGACACTTTGATTCACTATAGTGATGGTGTGTTCGCTGGTTCATTACATCGGTCCTGACCGTGCACAACCTCGGGAAATCACCATCTGAGATGATCAAAGTAAAGTGAACTTAATTCATATATTGAATAAACTTTTCTGTTTGTGCAAATAAAATGTCGTATTGCTTTACAAAATTATCAATTATGTGACATATATATTAGGTCTTAGTTTACTGGATGAATTAAGATGTGTGTGTAATGTACGAATCATGTGATGGAGGGTGCAATGAACGTACTGGGGTATCTACAAAAACTTGGCAAGGCAATTATGTTGCCGATTGCTATCTTACCGGTGGCCGCAATTCTATTAAGGCTCGGACAACCGGATATGCTGAATATTGCTTTTATGGCTCAGGCTGGGGGCGCAATTTTTGGTCAATTACCTTTGCTGTTTGCGATTGGGATTGCGGTTGGATTGTCTCGCGGAGATGCCGGTGCAGCCGGTTTAGCCGGGGCCGTTGGGTATTTGGTCCTGACGGAAGCCGCTAAAACCATCAATGCTGATATCAATATGTCTTTCTTTGGCGGTATCGTGGCTGGGGTAGTTGCCGGTCATGCGTATAACCGTTTTCATCAAACCAACTTGCCAGCGTATCTTGCTTTTTTCGGTGGGAAGCGATTAGTACCGATTATGACAGGTCTGATTACACTTGTTTTGGCAGGTATCAGCGGTGTGGTTTGGCCTGCAATTCAAAATGGTATTGATACGTTTGGTCATACTGTGGCGCATTCTGGTGCATGGGGTGAATTTGTTTATGGGACATTAAACCGTGCTCTGATCCCGGTCGGATTACATCATGTTTTGAACTCCATTTTCTGGTTCGGATTGGGTGAATGTACCAAAGTCACTTACGAGTTGGCTGGTGGACTGCACAACTTATGTCTTGCACCTGAAGTGGCAAAAACACTGAGTGTTGGCGGTGCGATTTCAACCATTGACGGTAGTGTGATTCAGAGTATTGCGGCTGAAACCACGCGTGGCGATCTCAATCGTTTCTTTGCCGGTGATCCATCGGCCGGGGTATTTATGGCCGGCTACTTCCCAATCATGATGTTTGGTCTGCCCGGTGCTGCGTTTGCGATGTACATGGCTGCACCGAAAAGTCGTCGTCCGCAAGTGGGCGGGATTTTGCTGTCTGTGGGGTTAACCGCATTTTTAACCGGGGTGACTGAGCCGCTTGAATTCCTGTTTATGTTCCTCGCTCCGGTACTGTATATCATTCATGCGATACTCACCGGGATCTCACTTGTTGTGACCAACTATCTGGGAATTCTCGATGGTTTCGGTTTCTCCGCTGGTCTGTTTGACTTTGTGATCAACTGGGGGCTGGCAACGAAACCCGGACTCTTGTTGGTGGTCGGGTTGTGCTTCAGTGTGATTTATTTCTGTATCTTTTACTTTGCTATTCGTTGGTTTGATATTCCGACTCCGGGCCGAGAAAAAGAAGAAGGGCCAGTCCGTCAGTCCGGGGTGTCTGAAAATATTCAGACATTGGCTGATGAATATCTCCAAGCCTTGGGTGGCAAGGATAACCTGAAGCAAATTGATGCATGTATTACGCGTTTACGCCTTTCTGTGAACGACATGGCGCAGATTGATGAAGTCAAAATTAAAGCACTGGGTGCCAGTGGTATCGTCAAACTGAACCGAACCGATTTGCAGGTTGTGTTAGGCGCGAAGGCTGAATTGGTCGCCAATGCGATGAAAGGTGATACCGAATAGAATATCACTGATATTCTGACTCAGTGCCAATACCTGATAGCGATGGTGTTAAGCTGAGAGCAATCAAAAGAGCGTGCAATTTTGCACGCTCTTTTTTATGCCGAATGAATCGGCCGATGGGGTGACCTGTACACGCGCAATGCATGAAATAACCTAGCAAACCAGTCAGGTAATTGGTAAGGTTGACAGAGATAGATTGAAACGGGAACACCTTATGTCTCTTTGGCAACAATTACCGATTAGCCACCGTTATGCAGCACTGCCGCAAAGCTTTTACACTCGGGTGATGCCGACCCCGGTGGATAATCCGCGCTGGGTGACCTGGAATGCCCCTTTAGCTGCCAGTTTTGGTCTGGATGAGACGCCTGATGATATCTGGCAACAGATCTTTTCCGCAGGCTCGATGCCGGATTATTTCCAACCACTGGCAATGAAGTATGCGGGGCATCAGTTTGGTGTCTATAACCCGGCATTGGGGGATGGGCGAGGATTGTTATTCGGAGCGATTGCGGATCAGCAAGGGCGTTGGTTTGATGTTCATCTTAAAGGCGCGGGTCAAACACCTTACTCGCGGATGGGGGATGGCCGGGCTGTATTACGTTCTACGATTCGTGAATATCTTTGTAGTGAAGCAATGGCTGCGCTGGGGAATCAAACAACCCGGGCGCTGGGGATGATGGTCAGCGATACACCGGTGTATCGAGAACGGGTTGAGCAGGGGGCTTTGCTGATTCGTCTGGCAGAAACCCATATTCGCTTCGGCCATTTTGAACACTTTTTCTATACCGAGCAGTATGATGACTTGCGCTTGTTGGCAGACAAAGTCATTGAGTGGCATTTCCCGGAACTTGAATCTTCATCAGACGCACCGCGGGAGCAGGTCTATCTGGCGATGTTCGAGCAGATCGTTAAACGGACTGCCGAGATGATCGCTTTCTGGCAAGCTTACGGCTTTGCACACGGGGTGATGAATACCGATAACATGTCGATTCTCGGCCAGACTTTTGATTACGGGCCATTTGCGTTTCTGGATGATTATGATCCCCATTTTATCTGTAATCATTCCGATTATCAGGGGCGTTATGCATTTGATATGCAACCGGGAATTGGTTGGTGGAACCTGACTGCACTGGCGCAGGCATTGACGCCATTGGTTGAGAAAGATGAACTGGAAGCTGCGTTGCAGACGTATACCGTGCAACTCAATCAGGAATATAGCCGCTTGATGCGTAGCAAACTTGGATTACAACAGCGCCGGGACGGAGACAGTGATCTGTGTGATGCACTGCTCAAACTCATGGCAGAAAACCGGGTTGACTATACGCTGTTTTTCCGGCGACTCTCATCTTTGGAGCAACAACCATCTGAATGTGTCACCACACTATTTGAGAACCAAGCGGCGGCACAGCAGTGGCTACAACAGTACCTTGCACGTTGTGAACAAGAAACTGATTCGACGGGGCAGGTGCGGACTGTTGCCCAGCGTTGCCAGTTGATGCGTCAGGTGAATCCCAAATATATTCTTCGTAACTATCTTGCCCAGCAAGTGATTGATGCCGCAGAACAAGGTGATTTTCAACCGTTAGAGCAATTGATTTCGGTGTTAAGGGCTCCTTATGATGAGCTGCCGCAGCATGAACATTATGCGGAGTTACCCCCCGCATGGGGAAAATGTCTCGAAATCAGTTGTTCATCATAATACGGCTATCGACCTGTTCATGGTGGTCAACAAGGATTGATTGGCCAGTAACATCTATTCGTTATCCCGTTATCCGCGGGATAACGCCCACTTCTGCTTGACCTCGATGTGTCATTTATGACCCATTGATGCGTTTGGGATGGAGGGATTCCCACCCATTCTTGACTGAAGTGACATGTCGATGTTGTGCGATTTTTCAATAGTGTTGATCTTAAGTTGCTGTTGTTATTAATTTGTTTCATTTGTTTCTGATAGTTGGCTTATTAATTGCCTTGTTGTCAATAACGTGAATACCAAGCAGGTGTTCTGTTTCGATAACAAGGAGAAAAAGATGTTCAAGCCTTTCACATTACTGACTGTATCGATACTCGCTGCGACCAGCTTCAATGCCGCTGCTTCCGAAGGCTGTGATCCGGGTGAAACCGTGATTAAATTCAGCCATGTCACCAATACAGACAAACACCCGAAAGGGATTGCTGCGGCTTTGCTTGCCAAGCGAGTCAATCAAGAGATGGATGGCAAAGTTTGTATGGAAGTTTTTCCAAACTCCACCCTGTATGATGATAACAAAGTCTTGGAAGCCCTTTTAAATGGCGATGTTCAACTCGCAGCTCCTTCTCTTTCCAAGTTTGAAAAATTCACCAAAAAATACCGTATTTTCGATCTGCCATTTTTGTTTGACGACGTTGCAGCAGTTGACCGTTTTCAGAATTCTGCTGCCGGAGATAAGCTGAAAAATGCGATGAAGCGCCGTGGATTACAGGGGCTGGCGTTTTGGCATAATGGGATGAAACAGTTGTCGGCCAACAAGCCGCTGATTTATCCAAAAGATGCGAAAGGGCTGAAATTCCGTGTTCAGGCTTCAGATGTGTTGGTTGCTCAATTTGAACAGCTGGGTGCTAATCCACAGAAAATGTCGTTCAAAGAAGTATACGGTGGTTTACAGACCGGGGTTATCGATGGTCAGGAAAATACCTGGTCCAACATTTACGGTAAGAAATTCTTCGAAGTACAAGATGGTATTACTGAAACCAACCACGGCATCCTGGATTACCTCGTTGTGACATCCACGAAATTCTGGGACAACCTTCCTGATGATGTGCGGAATCAGTTTGCACAGATTCTCAAGGAAGTCACAGCAACCCGAAATGCAGAGTCAACGAAAGTCAACCTGACCAACCGTCAGAACATCATCGATGCCGGTGGTGTTGTGCGGACACTGACCCCAGCTCAGCGTGAACAGTGGGTTGATGCGTTGAAACCTGTCTGGAAAAAGTTCGAGAAAAATATCGGTCATGATCTGATCGAAGACGCACTCGCAGCAAATCAGAAGTAACTGTCGTAGTCACGCTATAAACATGTGCCCCACAACACAAGCGTGGGGCACCTTGATGATAACAATGAGAGCGAAGATAGTTATGGAACATTCTTTCTTTTCTAAAGTCGGTCGTTTTACAGATTCGGTTGAAGAATTTTTGATCGCATTCTTTTTAGGAACGATGACATTACTGACGTTTATCAATGTCATATGTCGCTATATCTTTAATGACAACATATTGTGGGCCCTTGAACTGACGGTCTTTATGTTTGCCTGGATGGTACTGGTCGGTGCTTCTTATGGGGTAAAAAAGCACTTTCACATTGGTGTTGATGTGATCATCAATATTGCACCGGCAGGGTTAAAGAGAACCTTCGCCGTGATGTCCGCAATTGCCTGTTTGAGCTTTGCCATCCTGCTGTTAATTGGGTCATGGAATTATTGGCATCCGTTTGTTGCCGAACGGGCTTGGTATGAAACCGATGATATTCCGATGCCGGGGTTTCTCCAGTTTTTAGCCGATTGGCTCAATGAAGGGGAAGCTTACGAGAAACTACCACGATTTATTCCGTACATGGCGCTGCCTATCGGGATGGGGCTATTAACATTGCGATTCGTGCAAGCCGCTTACCAGATTTTGACGGGCAAAATTGATCGTTTGATTGCTTCACATGAAGGGGAAGATGATCTGGAAACTCTCAAAGCAGAATTGCAGCAAAGCGCTGATGTGGATTCTGAAAAATCGACGCAGTCATCGGATCGGAAGGAGTAATCTTCATGGCCGTTTTATTTCTCTTTTTAATGGTGATTGCCCTGATGCTCATCGGTGTGCCGATCGCTGTCTCACTGGGTTTATCCAGTATTGTGTTCCTGATGATGCATTCTGATGCATCGCTGGCCTCGGTGGCACAAACACTATTTAATGCTTTTGCGGGCCACTATACATTGTTGGCGATTCCGTTCTTTATTCTTGCATCTAGTTTTATGTCAACCGGGGGGGTTGCGAAACGGATCATCCGTTTTGCGATTGCGCTGGTTGGCTGGTTCCGTGGTGGTCTTGCGATTGCGTCCGTCATGGCTTGTATGATGTTTGCTGCGCTGTCAGGCTCTTCTCCTGCAACGGTGGTTGCTATCGGGAGTATTGTTATTGCCGGGATGGTAAAAAACGGCTACTCCAAAGGGTTTGCTGCCGGAGTGATTTGTAATGCCGGGACTCTGGGTATTTTAATCCCGCCATCCATTGTCATGGTGGTCTATGCTGCGGCAACCGATGTCTCTGTTGGACGGATGTTCCTTGGTGGGGTTATTCCCGGTTTACTCGCCGGTGCGATGTTGATGGTTGCCATTTATATTGCGGCCCGGGTTAAGAACCTGCCGAAACAACCTTTCGTTGGTTGGGGGGAGCTGATGTCTGCCGGACGAGACGCGATTTGGGGACTATTCTTAATCGTCATCATCTTAGGCGGTATCTATGGGGGGATTTTCACTCCGACTGAAGCGGCTGCGGTGGCTGCGGTTTATGCTTTCCTGATTGCCAACTTTGTCTATAAAGATATGGGACCGTTCGCTGACTCTGAAAATCGACTACCGGGCGTGGTCAAAGTTTTTCAGGCATTTGTTCATCCGGATACGAAGAAAACGCTGTGTGACGCGGGTCGGTTGACGATCATGCTGTTGTTTATCATTGCCAATGCTTTGATTCTGAAACATGTTCTCACTGAAGAACAGGTACCGCAGATGATCGCAAATTCAATGCTTTCTGCCGGTTTGGGGCCAATCACTTTCCTGATTGTCGTCAACCTGTTACTGCTGATTGGCGGACAGTTTATGGAACCGTCAGGTCTGTTGATTATTGTTGCGCCGCTAGTCTTCCCGATTGCGATTCAACTTGGGATTGACCCGATTCATCTCGGGATCATTATGGTGGTGAATATGGAAATTGGGATGATAACGCCGCCTGTCGGTCTGAACCTGTTTGTGACAGCCGGAGTGGCTCGCATGTCGATGCTCAACGTTGTTAAAGCTGCGTTGCCTTGGGTAGCGATTATGTTCCTGTTCCTGTTAATTGTGACTTATGTGCCATGGGTTTCAACATGGTTGCCGACCACACTGATGGGACCGGAGATCATCACTAAATAAATAGTTACTAAATAATCATCACTAAACCAATCACTATAAAGACATGTACCAATATCCCCGCAGCCTCAATATCAGCACGATGTTGTGAATTGAGGTTAGTCGGGGAGTTGTTCGATGATGTCGATTCGCTTGCTTTTTTATCGATCTCTCGCACCTTCGGATGGGCGCTAAGAAATTTCTCACCGATACATCACATGTCAATGTAAGGTCCCGTCCCGATAAGGGTAAAGCGCAACCGGGGCGTGCCCACCGACTTCTCCTCAGGTCTATTCTGAACCAGTGCAAGACTGGCTGTGTCGTTTTTATCGCGTTGATCTCCTACACTGAACGAACTGCAGAAAAATAGTCGCCCAAGAAAACTGGCTTAAGGCAGGCAATTCTTCTGAACAGTCAGGTAATTAACTGGCAAAATGGTGAAAATATTGACCCGTTTCGCAACGATGAAAACGACTGACGATGCTGTGGGTTGAAGTATGATATCTGTTTCTTAGAAGGTGGGAGATATGCCTTGCTAGTTAATCGTAATTCGTTACAATGAATCCCAAGGTTAATAAGAGAAGAATGTCTATGAATTTCGTATTAAAAAATGATGAAAATGATAAGGCCAATGATGAACGGAGCTCTGGTTCAATGGTAGAGGAAAAACTCATAGCGTCTCGTTCTATTTTCATTTCTGGTGAAATTGACCAGAAGCTGGCTCAAAAAGTTTCAACTCAGTTACTGGTGTTGCAGGAAATCAGCGATGAGCCGATTTATTTGTATATCAATAGCCAAGGCGGACATGTAGAAGCTGGCGATACTATCCATGACATGATTAAATTTATCAAACCGGAAGTTATCGTGATTGGAACCGGATGGGTTGCCAGTGCCGGAGTGACTATCTACATTGCCGCGAAAAAAGAAAACCGTGTCTGTTTGCCGAACACCCGTTTTATGATCCACCAACCATTGGGTCAGGTGCGTGGTAAAGTCTCAGATATTCAAATTGAAGCGGATGAGATCTTACGTATGCGTAGCCGGGTCAATCAGATGATCAGTGAAGCAACCGGACAGCCTTATGAACAGGTTGAGAAAGATACCGATTATAACTTCTGGATGAGTCCTGAAGAGGCGGTTAAGTATGGATTGGTCAGTCGGGTCGTGAGTAATATCAGAGAACTGCAGGATTAATCTGGAAACATCGTACAACGATTAAATGAAAACATGGAATGAAAGTCAGTCTTTCATTCCATGTTTTTTTATGTCTTGCTGATCGCGGCTCATACTGAGGGTTTATCCGGTTGTATCAGAAAGCGTGTTAGTTTTTGTAGTTCTCTTTATCCAGCTGATATTTCTGCATTTTATCGTAAAGTGTTTTACGCGGGAGGTTCAAACTTTCCATCGTGTCTTTGATACTGCCACCACATTCGTTCAATGCCTGTTCGATCACTGATTTTTCAAACTCTGCCACCTGATCCGCAAGACTAAGCATGGGCCCGCTCAACAGGTTTGTATCCTGACCGAGTTGAATCAGTTTACCGAGTAATACATACCGTTCTGCGGCATTTCTTAACTCGCGGACATTACCCGGCCAGCGATGACTCATTAACGCTTGTACGTCCTGCTTTGAGATCGAATTTGCTGCTTTCCCATAGCGGGCGGCAGCAACCAGTAAAAAGTGATGAAATAGCGCGGGAATATCTTCTTTACGTTCCCGCAGCGGGGGAATATCTAAAGTCACAATATTTAATCGGTAATAGAGATCTTCCCTGAACGTGCCTTGTTGAGCCGCTTGTTTCAGATCGACTTTAGTGGCGGCGATCACTCGAATGTCCAGCGGAATTAATTCATTCGAGCCGACGCGCTCAATCAACCGTTCTTGCAACACTCGCAGTAATCGAATTTGTGCTGACATAGGCATCGATTCAATTTCATCGAGAAACAGCGTACCACCCTGTGCATGTTCGAATTTACCGATGCGTTGTGCTTCTGCCCCTGTGAATGCACCTTTCTCATGGCCATATAATTCACTTTCAATCAAGTGTTCCGGCACCGCACCACAATTGACGGCAACGAAGTTTCGTTTTCTCCGGGAACTCAATTCATGCAAAGAGCGGGCAATCAACTCCTTGCCGGTGCCCGTTTCACCAAAGAGCAAAATATCTGCATTGGTATCAGCAATCTGACTAATGGTCTCTTTCAATGCTTGAATACTGGCGGTTTCACCAATAATCCGCGGCCCGAGTGTCTGGCTGGCCTTCAGACTCCGCTTCAGCTTTTGGTTTTCCAGTGTCAGCCGGCGTTTATCAATTGCGCGATGAACGGTCTCCATCAGGCGTTCGGGGGCGAATGGTTTTTCGATAAAGTCGTAGGCACCGTCATGCATCGCCTGAACCGCCATAGAGATATCACCGTGTCCGGTAATCAGGATGATCGGTAAATCCTGATCTTGATGGTGAACCGAATGCAGTAAATTTTGACCGCTGAGCCCGGGTAATTGAATGTCTGTCACAATCACCAGCGGTAGTCCGTCCTGTTTGATAGCCAGTAGCGCTTCTTCGGCACTGTCAAAAAATCTGGCTTGAATGTCAGCCAGTTCAAAGCTCTGTTCGATTGCAATCCGAATATCCGCTTCATCATCGATAAAAAATACATCGCACATAACATGTCCTTATGAGGCAGTTTCAGGTGAGGGAGGAAGTGTTGTCGGTAACTGGATACTGAACCGGGCGCCACCAAGCGGTGATGATGAGGCATTCAGTTGTCCGCCCATACTCTGCATAATTTGTTGAGAGATCGACAAGCCCAAGCCCAGCCCATTTTTCTTCGTGGTATAAAAGGGATCAAACAACTGAGATAGCGTTTTATTACCAAAACCTTCTCCGTTATCGTCAATATGAATGGTGAGCTGGTGGTTATCTTCAGTAAAGCTGAGAATGATCTGTTTATCAGGACGATCATCAAGCGCCTGAATGGCATTGGTCAAAAGATTAATCAGCACTTGTTCCAAATGAATCGGATTGATATTTAACCAGATGGGGTGTTCCGCAGACTGGATCTCGAAATGAATGAGGTTTGTTTTTAGTTGTGACTGAATTAATTCTTTGGTTGATAAGATGATTGGATAAAGCTGGACAACGGCACGTTCATCATAATCTGATTTACGGGCAAAAGAACGTAATTGAGTGCTGATCTTGGCCATCCTTTCAGTCAGTCCTGAGATGCGGTCCAAGTTGTCATCTGCCCGTTCAATTTTACCGCTGGCCAGAAAACGGCGGCCATTATCTGCGAAGCTGCGGATTGCTGCGAGCGGGTTATTCAGTTCATGGCTGATACTGGCAGACATCTGACCAAGCACAGCGAGTTTTGCGGCCTGAATCAACTCATCTTGTGTCTGTCGCAGTCGTTGTTCGGTTTTACTCCGTTCTTCGATCTCAAGGTGTAGCTTCGCAGTTCTTTCCATCACCAAAAACTCAAGCTTTTGCTTTGCTTCCGATTGAAGCTGCTCAATTTGGCGCAATTTATTTTTACGGTGGTGGATGAGCAACACAATGAGATAAATAATGGCAAATACCATGCATGAAATGACCACAAAAGCGAAGCTCGTCCAAAAGACCTGAATCTTCGGTGACAGTACGCGAATATTGAGCGGGATATTCTTCAAAGGACGGCTGCTGACAATGAAATCGCCTTTAATCCAGCCCTGCTTCGGGTCAATCCATTCGGTGGTCGCTTGATCCATTTTCCCGAGTAATCCCAGTGATTGTATCGTTTTATCGAGGTACTGACGGGAATGAAAGATTTCAGTACGGATCTCCGGGTCAATGAAGGTGACACTTTTGAACAGCCATTTTGGCTGGCTTGACATAAAAATAATGCTGTACGGATCGGTGGCAACAAAGTAACTGTTTGTGCTTTTCCAATTCTCTTCAATTGACGAGAGGTCCATTTTTACAACCACGACACCGAGAATCGTCGCGGCATAAGTCACCGGGTAGGCATAGTAGTATCCGCGTTCACCAGACGTTGAGCCCAGCGCGTAGTATTGGCTTTCTTTGCCTTGAACCGCCACCTGAAAGTACGGACGCCAATTGAAATTTCTGCCAATAAATGAACGTGCCAGATTCCAGTTACTTGCAGCAATCGTATTGCCATGAATATCGAGAAGGTAGGTATCAGAGGCTTTAATGGCATCGTTAACCTGTTCAAGATAGTGATTGGTGATATCGATTTGAGCGGAGTTGTCCACCATCGTTAATGCATCAACCAGTTTTTTATCTTTGGCGAGTAGCTGGGGGATATGGGCGAACTTATCCAGTTTGGTGACTACATGACTGGCAAAACGTTCTAACTGTGCCTGATGTTCACTGAGCAAGGTCTGATAGCTATACTGCCACACAAGATGCGCACCGTATGCTGTTGTGAGAATGAAGACAACAACAAAAATCACATTGAATCGAAACTTAGATAACATCGTTGCACTTGCTGTTGAGAAGAGGCTGTGCTTTATTTTACTGGGTTTGCCTGAAGAACGGGGATAAACGGTTTCGGGAAGAGCGAAAAAGTAAGATCAGGATCTCTTTTTCAATATTTCACTGAAAAAAAGCAGGTTTTCCCTTGAAAAGAGTAATTTTATCCCCAACCTGTCAATCTACGGAGCAATTCGGATAAGATTTTTGCTAGGCAGGAGAATAAATTCTGAGCGTCAGGTATTCGTCTGCTGAGATAGACTCGACAGCCGTAGCTCTGGTCGTTAGAATGTCGCGTCTAAAAAGTATGTCCTGAGTCAGATAGGAGCATATCTGGGAGTATTTCCTGATGGAGTGATGAATACGCCACTTCACTGCTCACTATTTTATTTCGTTATAGATGTACTCTGAAAGAGTACGGAACATGGATGCAGCCGAGATCAGTGCGATCTTGGCTCATGATGCTCAGAAGAACTGAGCCAGTTTTGAGGTTTATATAGAATGCAAGTTACTGTTGAAACGCTAGAAGGCCTACAACGCCGTCTGAATATTACTGTTCCTGCTGCTAACATCGAAGATGCTGTTACAGCAGAACTGCGCAACATCGCAAAAAACCGTCGTTTCGATGGCTTCCGTAAAGGCAAAGTGCCAATGAAAATGGTTGCTAAGATGTATGGCAAAGCAGTACGTCAGGATATCCTTGGTGAAGTGATGCAGCGTCACTTTATCGAAGCGATTATCCAAGAAAAAGTGAACCCTGCTGGCGCGCCGACATTTACTCCTGTTGAAAATGAAGAGAATAAAGACTTAGTTTTTAACGCGACGTTTGAAGTTTATCCTGAAGTTGAGTTGAAAGGCTTGGACAATATCGAAGTCGAGAAGCCAAACGTTGCGGTAAAAGATGAAGATGTGGCTGAGATGCTTGAAACACTGCGTAAGCAGCAAGCAACATGGACAGAAGTTGATGCCGCGGCTGAAGAAGGCAAGCGTGTAACACTTGATTTTGTCGGTACAATTGATGGTGAAGCTTTTGAAGGTGGCAAAGCTGAAGACTTCGCTCTGGAAATGGGCGCTGGCCGCATGATTCCTGGGTTTGAAGATGGCATCGTTGGTAAAACTGCGGGTATGGAGTTTGAAATCGACGTGACTTTCCCTGAAGACTACCACGCTGAAAACCTGAAAGGTAAAGCGGCAAAATTTGCAATTAAGATCAGCAAAGTTGAAGAGCGTGAATTACCAGAATTAAACGATGAATTCGTCGCGAAATTCGGTGTGAGCGAAGGCGGAGTTGAAGCACTTCAGGCTGAAGTTCGTAAGAATATGGAACGCGAACTCAAGCAAGCTGTGAAACAGCGTATCAAGCAACAAGCGATTGATGGTTTGGTCAAAGAAAATGACATCGACGTTCCGTCTGCCTTGATCGACCAAGAAATCGAAGTGCTTCGTCAGCAAGCTTCACAACGTTTCGGTGGCAACCCTGAAGCAGCTGCACAACTGCCTCGTGAACTGTTTGAAGAACAAGCAAAACGTCGCGTTGTCGTTGGTTTACTGCTGGGTGAAGTGATCAAAGCAGATGACCTGAAAGCAGATGATGAAAAAGTAAAAGCGCTGATCGAAGACATGGCGACTGCCTATGAAGATCCGCAAGAAGTTGTGACATATTATGAGCAAAACGAAGAGCTCATGAATAACATGCGTAACGTTGCACTTGAAGAGCAAGCTATTGATGCACTCCTTGCTAAAGCAAAAATTTCTGAGAAAGATGTAAGCTTCAACGAGCTAATGAATTCTCAGAACGCTGCTTAATTAGGCAAGATGTATCATAGAAGGTTGACTAAAGGTTAACTATTCTGATAACAATGGTCCGCATGATGTCCGTCATTCGGGCCATTTATTTTAGGGATATAAGAATATGAGCTACCAAGAAAAAAATGAAATGTCGTCAATCATGAACGCCTTAGTACCCATGGTGGTAGAGCAAACCTCCCGAGGAGAGCGCTCTTACGATATTTATTCCCGTCTGCTGAAAGAGCGTATTATCTTTTTGACCGGTCAGGTTGAAGATCAGATGGCAAATCTTATCGTGGCTCAGCTCCTGTTCCTGGAATCAGAAAATCCGGATAAAGATATCTTTTTGTATATCAATTCCCCGGGGGGAAGCGTTGATGCCGGATTGTCGATTTATGATACCATGGAGTTCATCAAACCGGATGTGAGTACAGTCTGTATGGGTCAGGCATGTTCTATGGGGTCGTTTTTATTAGCAGGCGGAACCGCTGGAAAACGCTTCATGTTGCCGAATGCGCGTGCGATGATGCATCAACCATCGGGTGGTTTTGGCGGTCAGGCATCTGATATCCATATTCATACGCAGGAAATTTTGAAGATTAAACAAAAATTGAATGAGCTTCTTGCCAAACATACCGGACAACCACTAGATGTGATTGAACGTGATACCGATCGGGATAACTTTATGTCTGCACAGCAAGCTGTCGATTATGGTCTGGTTGATGCAGTATTGACACATCGAGGCGAATAGGCTGATAGTGCGCTTCATTTGAATAGCGCAATTTGATACAAATTGATATAAACTCAGCATATGGATAAAGGCTAAGAGGTTAGCGAATGACAGATAAAAGCAAAGAGAGTGGTAAACTGTTGTACTGCTCTTTCTGTGGCAAAAGCCAACACGAAGTTCGCAAACTGATCGCAGGTCCTTCTGTTTACATTTGTGATGAATGTGTCGATCTATGTAACGACATTATACGAGAAGAAATTAAGGATGCGCTTCCGAAGAAAGAGTCAACGGCATTGCCAACGCCGCATGAGATTCGGGATCATCTTAATGACTATGTGATTGGTCAAGAGCACGCGAAAAAGGTGCTTGCGGTCGCTGTCTATAATCACTACAAGCGTCTACGTAATGGTGATAAGACAAGTGAAGGTGTTGAATTAGGTAAGAGTAATATCCTGCTGATCGGGCCGACAGGTAGCGGTAAAACTTTGTTGGCTGAAACATTAGCTCGCTTTTTGGATGTGCCATTTACGATGGCGGATGCGACAACACTGACCGAAGCAGGTTACGTCGGGGAAGACGTTGAAAACATTATCCAAAAGCTACTGCAAAAATGTGATTACGATGTTGCCAAGGCAGAGCGGGGGATTGTTTACATCGATGAAATCGATAAGATCTCGCGTAAGTCCGAAAACCCATCGATCACTCGGGATGTGTCCGGTGAAGGTGTGCAGCAAGCCTTGTTGAAACTCATCGAAGGGACGGTTGCATCTGTTCCGCCTCAAGGTGGCAGAAAACACCCACAACAAGAATTTTTGCAAGTGGATACATCAAAAATCTTGTTCATCTGTGGTGGTGCGTTTGCCGGTCTAGATAAAGTCATCGAACAGCGAGTCGCGACAGGAACCGGCATCGGCTTTGGTGCGGAAGTTCGTTCCAAAGATGAAATCAAGACAGTCGGTGAGCTGTTTACTCAGGTCGAACCGGAAGACTTAGTGAAATATGGGTTAATTCCTGAATTCATTGGTCGTCTCCCCGTGACTGCAACACTGACGGAACTGGATGAAGCTGCATTGATTCAGATCCTTTGTGAACCGAAGAATGCGCTGACTAAACAGTATGGTGCGCTTTTCGAACTTGAAGATGTTGATCTAGAGTTCAGAGAAGATGCATTACGTGCTATTGCTAAAAAAGCAATGACGCGTAAAACGGGTGCTCGCGGATTGCGTTCAATTCTTGAGGGTGTGTTGTTAGAAACGATGTATGAGTTACCATCGGTTAATGATGTGAGTAAGGTTGTCATTGACGAGTCGGTAATTAATGGTGAATCAGCACCGTTACTCATCTATTCTAACAATGAAAATCAGGCCGCCGGTGCCGAATAATTCAGCAAAGTCTCACGAAGGAGGTATGATTACCTCCTTTTTTTTATTCTACGATTGAATCCCATTGTTTAGACCCCATATACTGCCATATAGACAGAAGCGGAAGAGAGAAGAATATGAACTTGGAACGTTCCGAGCGTATAGAGATCCCCGTATTGCCACTGCGAGACGTTGTGGTCTACCCACATATGGTTATTCCTTTATTTGTTGGCCGTGAAAAATCAATCCAATGTCTTGAAGCTGCAATGGACAATGATAAGCAGGTTCTTTTAGTCGCTCAAAAGAAAGCTGAAACGGATGAACCAGCCATTGATGACTTGTTTGATGTCGGCACGGTCGCGACGATTTTACAACTCCTGAAGTTACCTGATGGTACGGTTAAAGTGCTTGTTGAAGGCCAACAACGTGCACAGGTTGAATCTTTTGTTGAAGGTGATTTTTTCTCTGCGCAGGCTCGCTACTTAATCACACCTGAATTAGATGAAAAAGAGCAAGAAGTGATTGTTCGCAGCGCGATTAATCAGTTTGAAGGGTTTATTAAGCTCAATAAGAAAATCCCACCAGAAGTTTTAACCGCTCTAAATGGTATTGATGAAGCAGCCCGTCTGGCTGACACGATTGCAGCCCATATGCCTTTGAAGCTTGTAGATAAACAACAAGTTCTTGAAATTCTTGATGTGGTTGAACGTCTGGAATTTTTGATGGGCCAGATGGAATCTGAAATTGATTTGCTACAGGTTGAGAAGCGTATTCGCAACCGAGTGAAGAAACAGATGGAGAAATCCCAGCGTGAGTATTATCTGAATGAGCAGATGAAAGCGATTCAGAAAGAGCTGGGTGAAATGGATGATGCGCCTGATGAATTTGAGACATTGAAGAAGAAAATTGAAGATTCGAAGATGCCTCAAGAAGCGCGAGAAAAGACCGAGCAGGAACTCCAGAAACTGAAGATGATGTCTCCGATGTCTGCTGAAGCAACAGTAGTCCGGAGCTATATCGATTGGATGGTGAATGTTCCTTGGTCGAAGCGTTCGAAAGTGAAAAAAGATCTGGCGAAAGCTGAAGTGATTTTAAATGAAGATCACTATGGGTTGGAGCGGGTTAAAGAACGTATTTTAGAGTACCTTGCAGTTCAAAATCGTATTCAGAAATTAAAAGGCCCGATTCTTTGTTTGGTCGGTCCTCCGGGGGTTGGTAAAACATCTCTGGGGCGCTCTATTGCCGCCGCGACAGGACGGAAATATACCCGTATGGCATTAGGTGGTGTTCGCGATGAAGCTGAAATTCGCGGCCACCGGCGCACCTATATTGGTTCACTGCCCGGTAAGCTGATACAGAAAATGTCCAAAGTCGGTGTAAAAAACCCACTGTTCCTCTTAGATGAGATTGATAAAATGTCATCGGATATGAGAGGTGACCCTTCATCAGCATTGCTTGAGGTACTTGATCCTGAGCAAAACAATGCATTTAACGATCACTATCTGGAAGTTGATTATGATCTGTCTGATGTAATGTTCGTGGCAACCTCAAATTCAATGAATATCCCCGGTCCTCTTCTTGACCGAATGGAAGTCATTCGTCTCTCGGGATATACCGAAGATGAAAAATTGAATATTGCCAAACGTCATCTGGTTTCTAAACAGGTTGAACGAAATGGTCTGAAACAGTCAGAAATTGAGATTGATGACTCCGCGATTATCGGCATTATTCGCTACTACACCAGAGAAGCTGGTGTGCGGAATTTAGAACGGGAAATTTCAAAAATTTGCCGTAAAGCCGTGAAGAAAATTTTGTTGGATAAAGATATCAAGCTTGTGACCGTTACGCAGGACAACTTAAAAGAATTCTTAGGCGTACAGCGTTTTGACTATGGTAAAGCGGAAGAAAGTAACCGTATTGGTCAGGTGACAGGTCTTGCTTGGACGGAAGTCGGTGGCGATCTGTTAACCATTGAAGCACAGTCTATGGTTGGTAAAGGAAAACTGACGCAGACCGGTTCGTTGGGCGATGTCATGCAAGAGTCGATTCAAGCGGCAATGACCGTGGTTCGATCGCGTGCTGAAAAATTAGGAATCAATAGTGATTTCCATGAGAAACGCGATATCCATGTACACGTCCCTGAAGGCGCAACACCGAAAGATGGTCCAAGTGCTGGTACCGCAATGTGTACGGCTCTCGTGTCCTGTCTGACTGGGAATCCAGTCAAAGCTGAAGTTGCAATGACGGGTGAAATTACATTACGGGGTGAAGTCTTACCGATTGGCGGCCTGAAAGAAAAATTGCTTGCTGCTCATCGGGGTGGGATAAAAACCGTGTTGATCCCGAAAGATAATGAACGGGATTTGGAAGAAATTCCTGAAAATGTTATCGCTGATCTGAAAGTCATTCCTGTGCAATGGATTGATGAGGTTCTGACCGTGGCTCTGGAACGCGCTCCGTTAGGGGTTGAGTTTGAGTCTCAAAAATAGTGATGCATAGCAAAAATAACTAAAAGTTTACGCTGATTAGCATAAAAAGGCTTGTCAGCGTTTTTTTTGGAGGCCATAGTTACTGACTATGGCTTAAGCCCTGATACAACAAGGCTTCAAGCCATTTTTCAGACTTAATGGAACAAAAATCACCTTTAAATATAACGATAGGTGAAGAAAGGGGAATCACAGTGAATAAAACACAATTAATCGATAAAATTGCGTCAGATGCTGAAATCTCTAAAGCATCTGCGGGCCGTGCTCTTGATGCATTCATTGATGCAGTGGGTGGTACACTCGAGTCTGGTGAGCAAGTTGCTCTGGTTGGGTTTGGAACATTCAGTGTCCGTACTCGCGCAGCCCGTACTGGCCGTAATCCGAAAACAGGGGATGAGATCCAAATCCCTGAAGCTAAAGTACCTGCTTTCAAAGCTGGTAAAGCACTGAAAGACGCGTGTAACTAATTTGGTCGCACAGAATTTTGCTAATTGAGGCAAAATTAAGTCAAACGTTTTGAAAATATGCGCATCATAGTGATGCGCATTTCTTTTTTCTGATATTATCGCGTCATTCGCTTTGAATTTAGTTGGTTCTGAAAACTATCAGTTGTGAAAGTCTTTTGATGATGAAAATCATTGATTTCTGAAAGGTTGTTTTGAGAAACAGAGTATTTTACTGAGTAAGTGGCCATTAAGCCGGAGAATGATTAAATTATGATGGATCGGTTGCGCGAGGGTGTGAATAGCATCGCGATTAAGATTATCCTTGGGTTGATAATCTTATCATTTGTATTTGCGGGAGTCAGTAGCTACCTTGTCGGTGGTGGTAATGATGCAGCAGCAAAGGTTGGAGGCACGAAAATAAGCCGGGCGGAATTCGAGCAAGCTTATCAAAATGAGCGGAACCGAATGCAATCACAATTAGGTGATTACTTCTCGAACCTGCTTGCTGATCCGAGTTATGTGGCATCTTTCCGCCGTTCTGTATTAGATAAAATGGTGAATGATGTTCTACTTGAACAACATGCTGAAGCATTAGGCTTAAGAATTAGTGATGAACAAGTTCGTCAGGCTATAGTAGACATGCCGCAATTCCAGTCAGATGGTAAATTTGATCAAGATATTTATCAGACTGCATTGCGCAGGGCTGGTTTTTCTCCTGATTCTTTTGCAACATTCTTAAGAAGTGATTTATTACGTAATCAACTTCTGACAGCAGTTCAATCGAGTGACTTTACTTTGAACGGTGAAGTGGATGCTCAGGCCGCATTATTTGCGCAGAAACGAGAAATCAGAACGATTAAACTTGCCACGGATGACTATGCGAAGAAGATTCAGCTTAGTGACGAAGATTTGAATGCATATTACAAATCTCATGAAGACAATTTCATGCGTCCGGAGCAATTTAAAATCTCCTACCTTGAACTTTCAGCAGACAAACTGAAGTCATCAATCAAAGTGACTGATGATGAAGCTGAAAAATATTATCAGGATCACGCAGATCAATATTCAACCAAAGCACAGCGTAAAGTCAGTCATATCCTGGTGAAAGATGAGAAGCAGGCCGATGCTTTACTAAAACAGCTGCAAGATGGTGCTGATTTCTCAAAACTGGCAAAAGAGGATTCTCAGGATCCGGGAAGTGCTAGTAAGGGAGGTGAACTGGATTGGTTTGAAAAAGGTGTCATGGATCCTGCGTTTGAAAAGGCGGCATTTGCGCTGAAAAAAGTAGGTGATCTCTCTGGTGTTGTGAAATCGAATTTTGGTTATCACATTATTAAGTTAGATGCAATGAAACCTGCTCAAGTGAAACCTTTCACAGCCATTAAAGATGATGTGATTGCATCTATTCGCGATGAACGGGCTCTTGATCGCTTTTATCAATTACAGAATGACCTTGAGAAAGTCGCTTTTGAAAGCCCTGATTCTCTGGATGAAGCCGCCAAAGCTATTCAAGAGAAAGTGCATACCACTGATTTTGTGTCATTGACGGATTTACCAGAGATTCTGCGTGCAGCACCTGTTCAGAAAGCACTGAATAATCCAGAAGTCAAAAATGAAGGGTTGAATTCTTCTGTGGTTGAAGTCGCGCCTGAAGATGTTGTGGTTGTTCGTATTGAAGATAGCCGCCCAGAAACACTGTTGCCTTTCGATACCGTGAAAGCACAGGTTGTTGAGGCTCTGTCTCAAGTTAAGGCTGAGCAGCAAACAGAAGCGATTGCTGAGAAAGTGCTGGCTGGTTTAAAACAGGGGGATATGACAGCGCTTAAGAAAAATCAGCTCAAGTTTGGTGAATTAACCATGATTGATCGAAGTTCACCGCTGGCACGGTCAGTCTTTGCTATGCAAAAACCACAAGATGGTCAGGCTGTTTATGGACAGACAAAAGATCGTCAAGGCAACATTGTGTTAGTTGAGTTAACGAAGGTTGAATCGACAACGGATAAGCAATTAACGCAACAATTGGCTGTCCAAATGCAACGTTTGAATCGTCAACAGGATCTCACCGGCCTCTTAAATATCTTAAGAGAGCAAGCCGACATCAAGTATTACATTGCGACGCAGTGATAAGCTGGATGTAATTGATATGTTTGTTGAGGCGGGCTACTTTTGTAGCCCGTTTTAATTTATATCAGTCGGTCTCGTATTTTTAATAAGCTTCATTAGGATGAATCCGAACTTTTGATTTGGAGATAAATCTTATGCTTAAATTATTACTTCTTTCTGTACTTTCAGTTGTGTGTCTGCCACTACAAACGGTTTATGCTGCGACTGGTGAGCCAGCTTCTGTTACACCTTTGGAAAGTCAGGCCAATATTGTCAATATCAACAGTGCAACAGCGGAAGAACTTGCCACAGTGCTCAGCGGTATTGGTTTGAAAAAAGCACAGGCTCTCGTTAACTATCGAGAAGAACATGGGCCATTTGCTCAAGTAGAGGATGTGACAGCAGTCAAAGGGATCGGTATGTCGCTTGTTGAGAGGAACCGTAGTCGAATCAGCTTATAGTGGTGAGCATTGTTTAGAACGTACAATTCGGATAGAAAAACAATGCTGTTATTGATGGTAAACTTATATTGAATGTGAGTAGATCATAAAGTATCTATCGTATTGATTTGGGGCTTTGGCGTATTGATATGATTTATCGCCTGAAGACTATCCACATCTAACCATTTGAGTACGGTTTGTTGTAATAACTGTTTAGTCGTGGGTTTAATCAACCATCCATCCATTGTACTTTTTATCTGAGCAATTTCATCTTCACCCGATTCTCCAGACAGGGCAATAATTGGGAGTGTCGGGTGAGTTTCCTTAATGATTGTACATGCCTTTAAACCATCCATGACCGGCATTTGAACGTCCATAAAAATAATATCAATGGTATGATGGCGAACTATTTCAACCGCTTCCTTTCCATTTTGAGCTTCATAGACAGTAAACTGAAGAGATTCCAAATAGAGTTTTGCTAGTGCTCGCTGTGTTGCGTTATCATCAGTAACCAACGCGATTCTCTGTTTCTGATTTGCCGATATGGTATGGGTTGATTTCAATCGTTCAGGAGATGGCGTTTTTACCACATCAATTTTGGGTGGTGCAAGTTGCTCTTCTTGTTTGACATGAGGAAAGGTGAGGGTAAATTTTGTATATTCACCGTAAACAGATTGGCACTGAATGTCACCACCAAAGAGCTTCATTGCTCTTTTGCAGTAGCTTAAGCCTAAGCCGCTCCCCCCTTTTTTCTGGTAGGTGAAGAATTCATCAAAGATTCTGTGTACAATTTGTGGTTCAATGCCCGGGCCGTAGTCAGTAAAAGTAAGTTCATTATATTCATCGCCAGCATCAAGAGATAGTTCAATCTTACTATCAGAATAATCATCGAAATAATAAATTGCATTCCTTAATAGATTAAAAATAATAAAGTCAAATAAAGTATCATTTACACGTATGTTAAAATCACAGGATACTTTCATAACTATACGATTTTTAAATAAACTAGAGCGATAAGCAAATCTATTAATAATCTGTGTCATTTGCTCTTTTATAGAAAAGATAGCCATTTTATCTTGGCTTATTATCGATTGGTTAACTTCATGTAAAATGATATCAATCAGCTGACTTCCGTGCTGGACGGCATTTTTACCTTTTTGAATCTCATCTCTTAGATTTTGAGGTAATTGGCTATTAAGTATAATATCATCTAATTTTTCTAGATGAAATTGAATTTGAGATAGGGGGTTTCGCATCTCATGAGCGATAGACTTCGCCATTGCCTGAGACTGGTGTATCTTGGTTTCATAATGGATATATACTTGTGCTTTTTTTAAAAGTAATTGAATTGCATTTATTTCTTCATTTGAATATAGGGAACCATCATTTTTTTTAGGATAAATAAGTAACTGTGATAAAGTGTTATGATGATCATATATAGGAAGAATCATAGCACTTTCATTTTTTGACATTAGATCTCGAATCTGACGGAATTTTTTATTATGATTGTTATTAATGTATTGTTCAATTTCTTCAAGAAGTAGAACAGAATAGTTATTTTTAAAGTAACTAAAATAAATACTATTTGAATTAATATCAGAAACTAAAATTGACTGTTCTAAATTAAGTAAACGTTCAAGTTTTGTTATGGCTTGCTGTGTCGATATTTGAAAGTCATCTACTAAAGACAAAATTCGTTCAACAGGTGGTTTCTTATCCCCATAGACCCATAGTCCTATATATTGAGAAAAAAATTGCCAAACATTTCTCCAAGTTAAACCACATAATAAACACCAGAATGAGATGATAAGAATGTGATTTTTACTTGCTACTAACCATGATTGAAGAGCAAATATAGGAGTTATATAGATAATTGCCGTCAGAACCATGCAAAGAGTAGTGTATACAAGGTAGTGCCAGCTATAGAATCGATGATATAGTGCAGCGTAACCCATAAATAACAGTTCAGTTACGGATAATGCAGGTGGAAGCCAAGTTAATGAAAAGTCATGAAAGATATATGTTACAAATGTATGTATAATAGCAGTCGATAGCATAAATGTAATAATGCCGATTATCATATAAATGGATTTTAACTTCTTCAACTTATCATTTCCTCTAATTAACTGGGTGAGGTTGAGAAGAGTTATACACGTTAATATGATGACTGAAATAAAGAACAGTGATGTTAAGCTACCAAAATGAATAGTGAATTTACTAGGAGCATATATATCTATGCTTACAATAGTATAATTGGACGATAAATTTGTATATAGAGCGAATGTTGTGAATATAATGAGAATTATTCTTTGCCAATGGTTTAGACCATTATTTAATTTTTTAGATGTAATTCTACAAGAGAAGTGGAATGCAGAGGCAAATGCCATATATGAGAAAATATTTGCAGCTTTTGCTACTGCAACAGCGTATTGAGAGCTATATGTTGTTAATAATCCAGAGTGAAAGTATGAATTCGATATGATCCATAGCATAATGAATATAGAATAATAAATATATGAAGAATATATGGTCTTTAGTGGAGATGCGCCTTGTTTCTTCAATGTCGTAATAAAATAAATCAGCCAAACTAGCACAAGGAGTGCAGTAAATAGTAGTAAAAGAGACTTAGCATAGAAGAATTTATCTATTGTTAGAATAATTTTATTCAAAAGAATCTCTCCTAGCCTTGTAATATTTTATTATTAATTTATATTCTTCATAGTTGAGATTCTTAAACTTATCATTTATTCCCTGATTATTCCAGAACCCTTTATAAGTTTTTATATTGTTATTGTTAATATCGCAGCAAGAACTATTTAAATAAGATTCTTTGCCAAAAAAATCATATAAATCAAGCATTATGGACAATTCTACAATAGTATATGAGAGTTTTTTGCCTATTGCAATCAGTTGCTTTGCTAGATGTTTTTGGCATAAGAAGATCAAGAAAATACGAAGCCTATGGGGGCCGCTAACGGTTAGCCTTAAAATTTCACAAACAGCGTTTGTATCTAATAAATTATCTTCAATGATAGAATCATTGTATGGTATTGTACTTAAAATATTTTTACTGAAAACACCTGTTTGATGAAGATACTCAACTGAGCTCTCCGTCAGACAACTTTGCCACTTAGGGTTTTTAAAAAAGGGATCAAAACTGAGCCAGTTCTCACGCTTATCCCAATGTTGAATCAATGCGGTTGATACTAATATTGGGAAACTGTTTTTATCGTAATAAAACACCAAAACATGACTTCCTTGTTGCGATAAATGAAGTGTAAAAAGTATTTCATACCATCTCTGCTCTATGACAAAGATATCAAGATTTATTAAAGAAATCGCATCTGCAAGGGAAAGAGGAGTGTTACAATGTAGTGTAATAAACTTTCTTGTATCTTTCTCTATATTTTTAACGTACTCTGAATAATAATTTTTCTCATCTAATGGTGGGGAAGTAACACTGAACTCCACTGAATACAAGGCTTGATTTCGCTGTAAAATCAAGTATTTCTCATATTCAGCCCATCCAGCTAGAATACTTCCGAATAGTTCAATTGCAAAAATTTCGATAGAGTGCCAGTTAGTTGGGGAATCTATCATTGGATTGGAGATAATATGTTGAATCGCTTGAGATGATTCAAATATTGAAGCAAGATCACCGCTATCAGGGCAAGCGTTATAATAGAGAATATTTTTGCGTCGTAGAGTAACTAAGTCAGCAAAATTTAAGGCGGGGAACTCTTGGAATAGTACACGCTGTACTGTCTGGAAAAAAAATATTTTTTTTTGAGAGTTCGACTGATTTGTCTGCTGATTATGCGTTGATAATATCACATCCAAAATGATCTATCCTAGTATTCACATTAATAGTTGACATTTATATCACCATAGTGTCAATTATTCAACACATTGACATTTGAAGAGCCTACTCTCTTATTGTGAATTTTAAATGATAGTGTGCTAAAGGATTAGATATATTGATCTATTTCAATATATCTAATCTAGATAGAGACATGATGGTTACAACTTACCTTATGAAGTTGACTGACTAGGTGTGACCTTATCATCATATATGTAATAACCCATTTTTGAAGTACTTCTTTGAACTAATAAAGCGTAGCTGGCTTGACAATTCTATCGTCCATAAGTTGATGAATTCTTGCTACTTCTTTAGCTCTAGACTCTCCGGATTGTGCGATGATGGACGCTTCCGGAGATATATTTCTAATCTGAATGGTAGCTTCAAAGCCACCAATATATAACATTTGAATATCCATAAATACTATATCAAAAGTGTAATGTGATACCATATCAATAGATTTTTGATCGTTTTGAGCTTCATGAACGCTTACTCCAAGATTTATCAAGAAGTATTTTTCTAAAGCACGATGGGTATGATTGCCATCAATAACTAATGCACTAATTTTATATATTGATTTTAACTTGTTATCGACTATGTATTCATTATATGTATTTTGGTTGATTCTTTAATATTATTTGAATGATTTATATTTGGGAAAATAAGCACAAATTCAGTATGTTCACCAAATACAGAATTACAATAAATATCTCCATCTATTGCTTTCATCACTCGTTTACAATAGCTCAAGCCGAGTCCTGTCCCATTATGTTTTTTGTAAGTGAAGAAATTATTGAATATATTATCTATTATATCCTTTTCTATACCAGGGCCATAGTCTTTAAAAATTAACTTATTAAATGATAAACCAGATATTATTTTAATCTCTACCGTGCTTTCTGGGTGTGAATTAAAATAATAAGTGGCATTTTTCAATAAATTAAAAATAATGAATACTATCTTTGTTTTATTTGCATGAACTATAAAATCATCTTTAACATCTAGAAAGATTCTATCGGTGTACTTTTCATTGTCATAAGTATAGTCGTTAATAGATTCTCGAAGTATATCTCCCATGCATACATACTCTTTATCATGATCTGTGAGTGGTATGCGCTCAATATCATTCAGTGAAGTGTTAATTATTTGATTTCCATAATTTATAGCTTTATATATATCTATTATATTATGCAGTAATAATGTACTTTTTTCTGTACTTTTTATTCTTTTCTCAATTTTTGAAATATATGACTTAACCTCTTTTAAAGGAGTCTTCATTTCATAAGAAATGGATATAGCTGCTTTTTGAGATTGCTTTATTTTATGTTCACAATAGAGATAAAAACTAGCTTCTTTCAATAGATATTGTATTGCATGTACTTCCTCATTTGCATATAAAAAACCATTTGATTTTCGAGGTAATAATAATAACTGAAATATAGAGTCATTATTATCAAAGATAGGAAGTATTACCGCTGAATTATTTTCAAGCATATTATAATATATCTTGTTCAAATCATTATGTTTTCTATCATATAATTGATACTCTATTTCATCTATGATTAAAGCTGACTTGTGTTCATATAGGTATTTTCTATAAATGGAGTTTAAATTGTCATCTAATGATATAATTGATAACTCACCGTCGAGTTTCAATATTTGAGAAATTGTTGCTATCAAATCTTGCGATGAGTTATGAATTTCTTTGGATGTGGTATAAATCTTATCAATAGGAGTGTATAGTTCTTTATATACTAGTAGACTAGATATTTTAGCAGATAATCTTGTTATTTTTTTCCAATGTAATATATAAGTAAAACACCATAATACACTGAATGTAATATAAACATTTTTGTCATTATTTGCAGATATAAATATAATGGGAATGATATAAATTGATAAAGTTAAAACTATTCTAATAGTTGAATGTATTAAATGTCGCCAGCTATAAAATCTATAATTTACAGATGTGTATCCAACAATAATTAAACAAATTATCGCTAAGAAAGGAGGAAGCCAAGTTAATGAAAAATCGTCATATATAAATGTTGTAATTAAATGAAATGTTGCTGTTGTGATCAGATATATAATCATACCTAATGCTGTATATATTGATTTTAATTGTTTTATTTTAATATGATTTGATTTTATGGATCTTATTAATTTTAATAAAGTTAAAAATGTATATATGAATAGAGATAGGAAGAAAATAGGAGTAGCCTGACCGAAATGAATAGTAAAATGACTGGGACTTTCTATTGTAACTCCTATTATGGTTTTTCCTGATATAAAATTCACATAGAATGCATAAATAGTCATTATAACTATTGTCATGATTTCCCAAAGTTTAAATTTATTTTCGTGTATAGCTGAGGTTAGATGACATGAATAGATAAATGCAAATGTTAATGACATATATGAAAATATATTTGCTATTTTTGCCATATAAATGGCACCACTCTCACCGAATATAGTAAGTAGTTCTGTATGAAAGTATGCGTTGCTTATAACCCATAAAATAATAAAGAAAATACATGCAGCATATGAATAGTAAAGACTTCTTATATAGCCTGATATCTTAGTTGATAAAAACATGATAAAGTATAATAACCAGCAGACTCCACCTATCGATGCAAAGAGAAGTAACAAAGCTTTAGGATAAGCGATATAGTTCAATAATTGAGTGATCAAGTTAAATTATACCTCGTACATTAGTCGAAATAAGTATCCTAAATTTTTAGTTAAGATAGTAAGGTAAATTTAGACATATGAATACACATAAAAATCAACCTTATCAAGTTTTATCATAATGATGGTGGGAAATTGAATTGATAGATCGGTTGTTTGTGATTTATCTCAGTTTAAATAAAAAAGTTACTATATTTATAACTTCCTATAATCTCCTATGGCTCCTGAGCCGTTGAGTCTTTATAATGCGTCACCGGCAAGGTGCGGATTTGAGCCGCAATCATTTGAATAGTGGAGTAAGACATGTCTTCTTATACACCGGTGATTACCGTTGATGGACCGAGTGGCGCCGGGAAAGGTACGCTTTGTATGTGTATCGCTAAAGCATTGGGATTTGATTTGCTTGATTCTGGTGCATTGTATCGTGTATTAGCTCTGGCTGCGATTCATCATGGTGTTGATACCGAATCAGAAGATGCTTTGGTGCCTTTGGCAACGCATTTGGATGTTGAATTTATTACTGAAGGGGATTTAGTCAAAGTTGTTCTGGAAGGTGAAGATGTTTCCAGAGAACTCCGTAAGGAAGAAACGGGTATGGCTGCCTCTAAAGTTGCTGCTTTTCCCAGAGTGCGAGAAGCCCTTCTTCGACGTCAGCGTGCATTTATCAAAGAGACCGGACTTGTTGCCGATGGCCGGGATATGGGGACGATTGTTTTCCCTGATGCGGAAGTCAAAATATTCTTGGATGCCAGCTCTGAGGAGCGGGCAAAAAGACGTTATAACCAGTTGCAACTTAAAGGGCTTGATGTTAAATTTGATGACCTTTTAAGCGAAATTCGTGAACGTGACGAAAGAGACCGAAATCGTCCCGTTGCGCCGTTGCGTCCCGCTGATGATGCATTGGTCCTTGACTCAACGTCCATGTCTATCGAGCAGGTTCTCGAAACATCGCTACAATATATAGAATCTAAACTGGCGGTTCGCTAGCAGTCTGCTAAGTAACGGTCAGTTCAGAACGTCGGTCTCAAGGATGATGATTGGCGAAATTCATAACCCCACGCGGTAGGATACCCGTGGAAGTTTAATATTTTGAAGATGAAATAAATGACTGAATCTTTTGCTCAACTCTTTGAAGAGTTTCTAAACGAAACTGAATTCCAGACTGGTACTATTGTTAAAGGTACTGTTGTTGCTATCGAGAACGGCTTTGTTCTTGTTGACGCAGGTCTGAAATCTGAATCTGCAATCCCTGCTGAACAGTTCAAGAACGCTGCTGGCGAACTTGAAGTTGAAGTCGGTTCTGAAGTCGATGTTGCGCTGGATGCAGTAGAAGACGGTTTCGGTGAAACTCAACTTTCTCGTGAGAAAGCGAAACGCCACGAAGCTTGGATCGTTCTTGAGAAAGCATACGAAGAAGCTGAAACTGTTGTTGGTATTATCAATGGTAAAGTTAAAGGTGGTTTTACTGTTGAACTCAACGGTATCCGTGCTTTCCTTCCTGGCTCTCTGGTTGACGTTCGTCCAATTCGCGACACTGCTCACCTAGAAAACAAAGAGCTAGAGTTCAAAGTTATTAAGCTGGATCAGAAACGCAACAACGTTGTTGTTTCTCGCCGTGCTGTTATCGAATCTGAAAACAGTGTTGAGCGTGATGAACTGCTTGAAACACTACAAGAAGGCACAGAAGTTAAAGGTATCGTTAAGAACCTGACTGATTACGGTGCGTTCGTTGATCTTGGTGGTGTTGACGGTCTTCTGCACATCACTGATATGGCTTGGAAACGTGTGAAGCATCCGTCTGAAATCGTCAACGTTGGTGACGAAATCTTAGTGAAAGTGCTGAAGTTTGATCGTGATCGTACTCGTGTATCTCTAGGTCTGAAACAACTAGGTGAAGATCCATGGGTTGCAATCGCAAAACGTTATCCAGAAGGTCATAAGCTAACTGGTCGTGTAACTAATCTGACTGACTACGGTTGCTTCGTTGAAATCGAAGAAGGTGTTGAAGGTCTGGTTCACGTTTCAGAAATGGATTGGACGAATAAGAATATTCACCCATCTAAAGTTGTCAACGTCGGTGACGAAGTTGAAGTTATGGTTCTGGATATCGATGAAGAACGTCGTCGTATTTCTCTGGGTCTGAAACAGTGTAAAGCTAACCCATGGCAACAGTTCGCTGAAGCTCAGGCAAAAGGCGACAAAGTTACAGGTAAGATCAAGTCTATCACTGACTTTGGTATCTTTATCGGTCTGGATGGTGGCATTGATGGTCTGGTTCACCTGTCTGATATCTCTTGGAATGTTCCTGGAGAAGAAGCAGTTCGTGAATACAAGAAAGGCGATGAAATCTCTGCTGTTGTTCTTGCTGTTGATGCAGAGCGTGAACGTATTTCTCTTGGCGTTAAGCAAATGGAAAACGACCCGTTCAACGCATATGTTGCTGACAACAAAAAAGGCACACTAGTCAATGGTACTGTTACTGCAGTTGATGCGAAAGGTGCTACAATTGAACTAGAAGATGGCGTTGAAGGTTACATCCGTGCTTCTGAGGTATCTCGTGACCGTGTTGAAGACGCATCTCTCATCCTGAGTGTTGGTGATAGTATTGAAGCGAAATTTACTGGTGTAGACCGTAAGAACCGCGTTATCAACCTATCTGTCAAAGCGAAAGATGAAGCAGAAGAGCAAGAAGCAATGGCTTCACTGAACAAGCAAGATGAAGGCGCGTTCGGTAATGCTATGGCTGATGCTTTCAAGGCTGCTAAAGGCGAATAATATCATTCGCAAAAAAGGAGCCTATCGGGCTCCTTTTTTTTAGTTAGGATTTTGATGCTGATATTGCAAGTAAGAAGAGGGAAACTATGACGAAGTCTGAATTGATTGAAAGATTGTGCGCAGAGCAAACTCATCTGTCCGCGAAAGAAATCGAAGATGCCGTAAAAGATATCATCGAACATATGGCGACATCGTTGGAACAGGGAGACAGAATAGAGATTCGAGGCTTTGGCAGTTTCTCTCTGCATTATCGTGAGCCTCGCACTGGACGTAACCCAAAAACAGGTGAAAAAGTTGAATTGGATGGTAAATATGTCCCTCACTTTAAACCTGGCAAAGAACTCAGAGAGCGCGTTAATAGTACGATCTGATTTTTGCAAGCGAATCTATGCGGCATATCGTTCGATATGCCGTTTTTTTTGAATACGATATTATCAATTATCATGGTATGCATGGTGATTTTCTTGCATAATCAGGGGTGCCAATAACTGAAGCAGGTTTTCCCATTATGAGAGTCCTAAAAATTATTTTTCTTCTCGTTCTCTTCCTTGTTGCCTTAGCCTTGGGTGCTCAAAACCAAGAAATTGTTACGTTCAACTATCTATTAGCAAAAGGTGAATTCCATTTATCTTGGCTCTTGGGAGCAGTTTTTGTCGCCGGTTTTGCTATAGCGTGGCTTATTTTTGGTAGTTTGCATCTCAGAGCAAAACTACAGATTCGCCGTTTGAATAAGCAGCTGAACAAGAGTGAAACTCAGCGTCCAGTTGCGAAAGAGAAACTGAATATCGGATAATATAACTCGATGTTAGAAATACTCTTCTTGTTATTGCCGATTGCTGCTGCTTATGGTTGGTATATGGGGCACCGCAGCGCTCAGCAAGACAAGCAGAAACAATCTCACCAAATATCCCGTCAATATGTTACGGGGCTTAACCTGCTGTTATCTGATCAATCGGATAAAGCGGTTGATCATTTTATCGAACTACTTCAGGTCGATGATGAGACGATCGACACCCATTTAGCTCTCGGTAACTTATTTCGTTCTCGAGGTGAAGTTGATCGAGCGATTCGAATTCACCAGAATCTGATTTCTCGCTCAGGGTTAACTATCGATCAAAAGAACCTCTCTCTTCAACAGTTGGCAAAAGATTATATGGTTGCTGGTTTTTTGGATCGGGCGGAGCGTATTTTCGAACAACTTATTGAAGAACCTGAACATCGAGAGTCAGCATTAATTCAATTAACGTCGATTTATCAGCAAACCCGGGAATGGATGAAAGCCATAGAGTGTGCTCATGCTTTGGTGAAACTCGGCCGCAAAAAGATGCGTAAGAGTATTGCTTATTTTTGGTGTGAGCTTGCAGTAGATGCGCAATCCATGCGTGATGACATGAAAGCGATACAAATATACAAAAAAGCGCTATCGGAAGATCCGAAATGTGTCAGAGCAAGTATTGGTTTAGGGAAGCTTTATCTGGAGAAAGAAGATTATCGGAATACCATTCGTTATATGGAAATGGTACTTGAACAGGATGTCGATTATGTCAGTGAAATTTTACCGACGCTTGCCGAGTGTTATCACCATTCTGGTCATGAACAGGGACTGATTGAATTTTTAAGAAAATGTATCGCCCATCAAGCGGGTGCTTCATCAGAACTCATGTTAGCTCAGTTGGTCGCTCACCATGAAGGTGTTGGTTCGGCTTTGGATCTACTGACAAAACAGTTGGTGAAGAATCCGACCATGAAGGGGTTCTACCGATTGATGGATTATCATTTAGCGGAAGCTGAAGAAGGTCGGGCGAAAAAAAGTTTATCTGCATTGCAAAGTATGGTTGGTGAGCAAATGAGGATAAAGCCTCATTATCGCTGCCGGAAATGTGGTTTCTCTTCTCATTCATTGTATTGGCACTGTCCATCGTGTAAGAGCTGGGGAGAGGTTAAACCGATTCGGGGTTTAGATGGAGAGTAAGAACCGCTCCTGAAACAAGAATTGGATTGAATGAACATATAAAATGAACGAAGGAGAAAAAATGGGCGAGCCGAGAGTCATTGTGGCACTGGATTATGATAATCAAGCTGAAGCATTACATTTTGTTGATCAGATTGATCCTCAGCATTGCCGTTTGAAAGTCGGGAAGGAAATGTTCACGTTATTTGGTCCTGATTTTGTGCGAGCATTACACCAACGTGGCTTCTCCGTTTTTTTGGACCTGAAATTTCACGATATCCCTAACACTTGTGCCAAAGCAGTGAGAGCTGCGGCAGAGATGGGAGTCTGGATGGTGAATGTTCATGCCAGCGGTGGTGAACGTATGATGACTGCCGCTCGAGAAATACTTGAGCCTTATGGGGCAGATAGACCAATACTGATTGGTGTGACGGTTTTAACCAGTATGTCTCAACACGATTTGGCTGATATCGGGCTGAATGTGCTTCCTCAAGAGCAAGTGCTTCGTCTTGCGACATTGACAAAAAATTCTGGGCTTGATGGTGTCGTGTGTTCTGCTCAGGAAGCGCGCCAGCTAAAAGAGCAACTGGGTCAGTCGTTTCAACTCGTGACGCCAGGAATTCGTCCGGCAGGGAGTGATGTGGGTGACCAACTGCGGATTATGACGCCTCAGGAAGCGATTTCAGCGGGTTCTGACTATTTGGTGATTGGCAGGCCGATTACTCAAGCACAAGCTCCTGCATCGGTTCTGGAGAGTATTAACCATTCACTTTGTCGATAGATACATCGATTGTTTTGTTGACTGCAAGATTAATTTGAGTAGAGCAGGGGTCTTAGCCCCTGTTTTTTTATATCTATTCATGGACAGGTGATTCTCTCAGTGACTCAGCAGGGGAACCACTGTGAAATCTGAAACAAGAGTCGGGAGAAAGGATCAGTTCGGCTTCTGCTTTTCCTATCGCCTCGATCCGTTTAGAAATATCTTGATGCGCAATTTGTTGGGCCAGTGTCAAGTAGTCTTGATAGTGTCGCGCTTCGGAACGTAACAAAGACACATAAAACTTTGCGATATCATCATCCATGTAGGGTGCGAGTTTGGCAAAACGTTCACATGATCTTGCTTCAATATAAGCACCAATGATTAACTTGTCGATGAGAGCATCTGGCTCATAAGTTTTTACTTGCGATAATAGCCTTTTTGCATAACGACCAGCAGGAATATTCTCATAAGGAATCCCTTTTTTCTCCATGATCTCCAGCACTTGATAGAAGTGATGGAGCTCTTCTTTGATCAGTAAAACCATTTTGTCGATTAAATCTTGGCTGTATGACGAATCAGCTTTTGCCATGATCGTTTTGGATAGCTGACTTTTCCCTTTCAGATCCGTCAGAGTACCTAACTTGCGATAAGCGAAATCTTCATAAGGTTTAAACCATGCAAGCAGAGCCGATGCACTTGTCGCATCAACCGCGTACTTACGGATGAGATACATTGCCGATTGGCCAGCCTTCAACTCACATAAAAGATGATCAATCAGAATGATTTTTAAATTCTCCGGCTTTTGCGCCTCGCAAATCCACGCTTCGGGGGTCTCACATTGTAGAAAGTTATGAATGGGTTGGAGTAATTGTTGATACTGGTCGCTATTGGTCATGGTTCTTAAACTTAAAAAGGCCGCCAGAGCGACCTGTTATGAATCGGAGTAGAATCTAAATCAGGAGGAGATTGTTACCACTTTTTCTTTTCACCAAAGAGGGCTTCCATGTCGTCATCCCGTTCTCGATCGCCTTGTGCTTCAACCGGTGTTTTTTTCTGCTGACGCTTGTTCTCGAGCTCATCATACATGGCTTGCAGTTTTTCCCGCGCTTGATTTGAATAAGCATCATTTTTAGTACTGAGGACATCAATGCCTTTCTTCAAGAGCTGAATTGCCGTTCCTGGTTGTCCGCGCACAATCGACTCATTGGCTCGTTTGATAACATTCTCGATATTGATGCGTATCTGAATCATTTCCAGACGCGCATTTTCCGTTACATATGCTTGAGTATCCAAACGCCCTTTATTATGCTCGCTTCGAATTGTATCTCTCAGACGTTTTACGAGCTTAAGCATCGTAATTGCTTGTTTATCATTGGTTGGCGATTTGAATGTTGTACTGTCTTGGTTCGGATGATTTTCACGCAGGTTTTTTACTTGTCCCTGCATGTTTTCGATACGATGCGCCAGTTGTTTATTCTTAGGGTCTAGCTCGTGCATATTTTGCAGTGCATCCAAAATCCGATTATTCAGGCATAGCAACAAGTCCTTACTGTAAGGGACGTGGTGAGCGTTACCAATTAGATCCTCGGTGGCATCAATGATTGCAACATAACGAGTCGACTCGTGTTTTTTTGCTGTTTCTACTTTGACTTTATACTGCAACATAATGTTGTAGCCTAAAACCAGAAGGAGCAATACGCCAACCAAGGCAATGATTAATCCTATACTCATAGTTCCTGCATCAATCCGTACATCGTGAATTCAACCTGCCTAAGGATTCATAGGGTGGATAATCCTCGACGGTAAGTTCGTATAGCATAATAAAATTTAGCGTGTTCTACCAATGAATACCCTATTATTCTTTAATAGATCACTTAATTATTCAGTAAATGAAGTCCCAACTCGCAGAAAAGTTCCAATTATTTTCCAAATTGCGGCCAAAAAAGGGTATAAATTCTTCTCATTAAGCATTATAACTAATGATTATATAAAATGCCTAAGTTTGTAATTTGCTGCAGAGATACGGGGTTGACATGAAGTTACAGCAGTTAAAATACATTGTGGAAGTAGTGAATCATAGCTTAAATGTTTCAGCTACAGCCGAAAGTTTGTACACATCTCAACCGGGAATCAGTAAGCAAGTTCGTTTACTTGAAGATGAGCTTGGGATTCAGATATTTGAACGGAGTGGTAAACATCTGACTCAGGTGACTTCTGCCGGGGAAGACATCGTTAAAATCTCACAGGAAATCCTTTCTCGGGTTGAAGGAATTAAAGCCGTTGCCAGTGAACACACTCACCCGGAAATGGGGACATTGAATATCTCGACAACTCATACACAAGCCCGTTATGCGCTGCCGGATGTGATCAAAGGGTTTACTGCCAGATATCCTAAAGTTTCTTTGCATATGCATCAAGGCACGCCGAGTCAGATGTCAGAAGCGATTGCAAAAGGGATTGCGAACTTTGCTATCGCAACTGAAGCACTGCATTTGTATCAAGATGCAATCATGTTACCTTGTTACCACTGGAATCGTTCGATCGTGGTGCCAAAAGGGCATCCTTTAGCACAACGAGATAAGCTCAGCATCGAAGAGTTAGCGACATATCCCTTGGTTACTTATGTATTTGGGTTTACAGGGCGCTCTGAACTGGATATGGCATTTGATCGAATCGGAATGAGTCCGCGAGTTGTCTTTACCGCCACTGATGCCGATGTGATTAAAACTTATGTCCGAATCGGTATGGGGGTTGGGGTGATTGCCAGTATGGCAGTAGATAAAGTCCGTGATGCAGATCTAGTCGCTATTGATGCAAGCCATATTTTTGGTTCGAGCACCACGAGTATCGGTTTTCGTCGAGGGACTTTTTTGCGTTCTTATATGTTTGATTTTATGGAACGTTTCGCACCTCATTTGACTCGTCCAGTAGTGGAACAGGCGATATCTCTGAAATCAAATCAGGAAATTGAAGAGATGTTTAAGGACATTCAATTGCCGGTGCGCTAATTGATTTTGTCTGGTGTCGTCAAGTCCCTAATTTTCAGAATCAGGTTCCAAAAGTGGTAAATAATGCAGTGAACCGATGACTCTTTCATCAGCAATAGAGATAGTTTTATTCTTGATTCAGCCGTCAGTTTGTGGAAAATCTGGTGCAAGGTGTAAATAAATTGATAATATTTGCCCTTTTAGTCGTTTTTCACATTTGACGTTCAGAGGTTTTTTGACCTTTACAATTATGCCTGCTTTCGCAAATATACCGTCAGCAGTAGGAAGAATGGATGCACCTACGGTGATGTCATTATCGTCAGAAAAGCTGATACCAGTGATGGTGTTTGAGCATTTTCGATATGGCGATCATCATCCTGATCCCTCATTTGTATTTGGTTGTATTCACTGGGTGTTTGTATAATATATCGAATATATGACTAGTATTATGTTAGTCCGTTACTTGAGATATTTTGTGTTAAAAATTGTTGTATGTTTTTGCAAGGAAGTAAATAAGGTGGAATAAACATGGCAGACAACTATAAAAAGCCGTCCAAGGATTTAGACCGGATCGATCGCAACATTTTGAATGAATTGCAGAAAGATGGCCGGATTTCAAATGTAGAATTATCCAAACGTGTTGGACTGTCTCCAACGCCTTGTTTGGAGCGTGTGAGACGACTTGAGCGTCAGAATTATATTACCGGATACACAGCACTCTTGAATCCGCAGTATCTTGATGCGTCATTACTTGTTTTTGTTGAAATTACATTGAATCGTGGGGCTCCGGATGTATTTGAACAGTTCAATACAGCGGTGCAAAAACTAGATGATATTCAGGAATGCCATCTAGTTTCAGGAGATTTTGACTATCTGTTGAAAACTCGGGTATCTGATATGGGGGCCTATCGTAAGCTTTTGGGCGATACGCTACTACGACTGCCTGGCGTAAACGATACTCGAACCTATGTCGTGATGGAAGAAGTGAAACAGACAAATCAGTTAGTCATTAAAGTTCGTTAGCCACAAAGTCTCGAATATCTTTCTGTATTCTGACTTAACGACATTGGGTTTTGGCTAATGTTATGGTTAAATCACACTATAAACCGAGCGGCTTGGGCCGCTCGGACTGTTTTTATTTCAATTCATGTTGCGCATGATGCTTTGACATGAGGTTTAGGCAAAAAGTTGGTTATGTTCAAAGAGAACAAAAATAAAGTCGAAACCATTATCAAAACCAGAGCTGAAGTCACGACTTCTCCTCGCTTAAATGGCGTTCAACGGCTGAAAGAAAGTGTTTTGATTTTGGCTGTCCTCCTATCCGTCTTCTTCTCCGTGGCTTTATTGACATTTAGTCCTGCTGACCCGTCTTGGTCTCAGACTGCTTGGGGCGGCGAGCTACATAATGCTGGTGGATACATTGGTGCTTGGATTGCAGATACGCTCTTCTTTACTTTTGGCTCACTGGCATACCCACTTCCTCTGGTGATTACACTCATTACATGGGGAGCACTTCGTACTCGTGATGAGGATGAAGCCTTCGATTTTATGATCTGGGGGACCCGTTTGCTCGGCTTTGTCGTGGTTCTGCTGACGAGTTGTGGTCTGGCCGACATTAATTTTGATGATTTGTGGTACTTCTCTTCTGGCGGTGTCGTTGGTGATGTTTTAAGTAGCCTAGCACTACCAACATTCAATATCTTGGGTAGTACGTTGATTTTCCTGTTTCTTTGGGGCGCTGGTTTTACATTACTGACCGGCATCTCATGGTTAACAATCGTGGAGTGGCTTGGGGATCAAGCCATTGCATTCGCACAAAAAGGCGTCGCATTATTTCGGAAAGGAGAGAAAGAGACAATTCTGTCCCCGGGGATTGAATCATCAGCGGCTTTGCTTGAACGTGATATTCAACATCGTCTGTCACCGACTGAAACGGTGATTGAATCGAATCACTCGGATACAGCATCAGAGCCGACGACCGATTTACCTAGTGACAACGCTTTCACGGATAATTCTCTTACTGATCATGTTCGTCGCTTCAACATCCATATCCCTCAGAGTGAGCAGGATGTAGAGGATGATAATACTCAAGAGCAACAAGTTGTGTATGATGTCGATGATGAGTGGCCTGAACGTAATAAACAGTTTTCTGCAACAATAGAAGAATTGGATAAAGCTGCACAACAACATAATGATTTTGCTGAAGAAGATTGGAGCGATGACTCAAACGAAGATGCATCCGCGACAACCGATTCAAGCACTCACTCATTTGGATCATTTGATATTGATGTTCATGAAGATGAACCAACCATCTCTAACTTAGATACACTCGATGAAGAACCGGACCGCTCTGAGGTGCAAGAGGACTTAGATGAAGAGTCGGATGAAGATGTAGTTGCTTTCCAAAATTTAGTGTCTGAAGCCAAGAAAACCGAATCGGCAAAACAAAATCCGTTTTTGGTTCAGCCGACTATCGATCTACCGACACCGACAGAGCCATTACCAACTTTAGAGTTGCTGTATCATCCGGAGAAAAGAGAAAACTTTATTGATCAGGATATGCTGACGGAAGTAGCAAGGTTGGTTGAGTCTAAGCTATTGGATTATAAGATTCAGGCAAGTGTTGTGGGGATTTATCCCGGCCCGGTGATTACTCGGTTCGAACTTGATTTAGCCCCGGGAGTGAAAGTGAGCCGAATTTCGGGATTATCAACAGACTTGGCTCGTTCCCTGTCAACACCGGCAGTCCGTGTCGTCGAGGTCATTCCGGGGAAACCTTATGTTGGTTTGGAATTGCCAAACTTGAGCCGTCAGACGGTCTACTTGTCTGATGTCGTCAGCAGTGACAAATTTAAGCGGTCAAAATCTCCGACAACAATTGTACTCGGTCAGGATATTGCCGGTGATGCTGTGATTGCCGATTTAGCAAAAATGCCTCATGTTTTAGTTGCAGGAACAACAGGCTCAGGGAAATCCGTCGGTGTGAATGTGATGATCCTCAGTATGCTATATAAGGCAACACCGGAAGAAGTCAGATTTATCATGATTGACCCGAAAATGTTGGAGCTTTCAATCTATGAAGGTATTCCTCATCTTCTGTCAGAGGTTGTGACCGACATGAAGGATGCCGCCAATGCATTGCGTTGGTGTGTGGCAGAAATGGAACGTCGCTATAAGCTAATGTCGGTTGTTGGTGTTCGGAACATCAAAGGTTTCAATGAAAAACTGGATATGGCCGCTAAAGCTGGGCATCCGATTCATGATCCGCTCTGGAAGGAGGGGGATAGCATGGATGCAGAAGCACCACGGCTGGAGAAACTTCCTTTCATTGTGGTCGTGGTTGATGAATTTGCCGACTTGATGATGGTGGTTGGGAAGAAGGTAGAAGAACTGATCGCCCGCTTGGCTCAGAAAGCGAGGGCTGCGGGGATTCATTTGATTCTGGCGACCCAACGTCCTTCGGTTGATGTCATTACAGGATTGATTAAGGCAAACATCCCGACTCGGGTTGCATTTACGGTTTCAACCAAGACCGACTCTCGTACCATTCTCGATCAAGGAGGGGCGGAATCTTTGTTGGGAATGGGAGATATGCTCTACTTGCCACCCGGTTCCAGTCATACCGTCCGTGTTCACGGGGCATTTGCTTCCGATGATGATGTTCATGCTGTCGTCAATAACTGGAAGGCCAGAGGACAACCCAACTACATTGCAGAGATTGTCAGTGGGGATCAAGGACCAGAAGCATTGTTACCGGGAGAGCAACTCGAAAGTGATGAAGATATCGATCCATTATTTGATCAAGTTGTTGAACACGTCGTTGAAACGCGAAGAGGCTCGGTTTCTGGGGTGCAGCGACGCTTTAAGATTGGATACAATCGTGCAGCTAGAATTGTCGAGCAATTAGAGGCTCAGGGAATTGTCAGTGCTCCGGGACACAATGGTAATCGGGAAGTGCTAGCCCCGCCACCGATCAGAGATTAATTGTACTGCGTTGATGAAAAAGAAGCGGGAGACCGGATGGTCTCCCGCTTCTTTTTTAAAGATCATCGTCGTTTTAAAATAAACTGCGTCTTTTCGGTTTAAAAAATTGAGCAATCAAGAAAATAAAGGCAACAAAAAGATTGATTGCAAAGATGATTTCCAACCACTGTGGCATCGATAACGTTAAAAATTGCCATACAATTTTGCTACAGTCGCCATAGGCTTCAAACATCCACGGCATCCATTGATTCAGTGGTGCCCACTGTGGGAATTGAACGAAAGCATCACAAGTTGCAAATGGTGAAGGATGGAACTGATACTCAACATGCTGGTGTGCAAGTAATAACCCGGAATAGGCGGTGTATCCCCAAGAAAGAAGACCTAACCAACGGAATATTACCAGCCGGGGTGCAATAAGCCCCAGAATCGCCGCACCACCTATCCCTAGCATTGCCACTCTTTCATAAATACACATGACGCAGGGGGCAAGCATCAGAATATGTTGGAAAAAGAGCGCACACATTTCGAAAAATAGGATAGATAACAGCAGTAAAACCCAGGATGTTCTGGACTGAGAAAACTGGTTGAGTTTGGCAAAGATCACAATGGGATATCCTTAATAAAGTAAAAGCTCTGTTCTACAGAGCTTTTTAACGCGAAACGGCGGTAGACTCAATCGATTATTCATGACCTAGTGATGCTGATGCATGTTTTAATGCGTCTGGGATGTGGTGTGATAACCAACCCAGATCATAATAATTCGCTGTCGCTGGCTCAAGGAAAAAGATAATTCCGACCAAACCAACAAGTGTTAAAACAATTGTATATGGCAGAGCCATCATCACCATCCGTCCGTAAGAGAGTCGGATGAGTGGTGCCAGTGCAGAGGTCAGTAGGAACAAAAATGCAGCCTGTCCATTCGGGGTTGCGACAGAGGGCAAGTTTGTACCGGTATTGATCGCAACAGCGAGTAAGTCAAACTGATCGCGTGAGATAATACCTTCCATGAGTGCGGTTTTCACCTCATGGATATAGACTGTGCCAACGAATACATTGTCAGATACCATGGAAAGTAATCCATTCGCGACGTAGAACATCGCGAGCTGCAGGTCTGCATTCTCCAGATGTAATACGGCATCGATTACCGGTTTAAATAAGTGCTGGTCGACAATCACCGCAACGATCGAGAAGAAGACCGCGAGCAAAGCGGTAAAGGGCAGTGCCTCTTCAAATGCTTTTCCAAGTGCGTGCTCTTCGGTAATACCACAGAATGTGGTTGCCAAAATGATCACGGAAAGTCCGATCAGCCCAACCGATGCAAGATGAAGAGCCAGTCCGGCAATCAACCAAATTGCAATTAATCCCTGAATCCATAGTTTTGCAACATCAAGATTAGTTCGGTTTTGTGTTTGTGTCCGATCATAATCACGCAGAATTTGCCGAACGGGATCGGGGAGTCGAGCGCCATAGCCGAAAATTTTCAGCTTCTCAACTGCGATACAGGTGAGAATTCCACTGATAAAAACAGGTACTGTGATCGGCGACATACGAATTAAAAATTCACCGAAATTCCATCCCGCCTGATCGGCAATAATCAAATTCTGTGGTTCACCAACCATCGTCATAACACCGCCAAGTGCAGTTCCGATCCCTGCATGGAGGAGTAGTGAACGTAGAAAAGCTCGGTAATTTTCCAGATCTTCTCTGGTCAGGTCTGATAAATGCTCATCTTGTGTGTGGTCACCTTGTCCAGAGGCAACTTTGTGGTAGATGGCATAAAATCCAACGGCAACACTAATAATAACCGCGATCACTGTAAGGGCATCGAGGAATGCAGAAAGAAATGCAGCAGCAATGCAAAATGCTAAAGATAAGATAACCTTAGAGCGGATTTCCAAAAGGATTTTGGTGAAGATGAAGAGAAGCAGTTGCTTCATGAAGTAGATGCCCGCAACCATAAACATGAGCAGTAGGAGGACTTCAATATTTGCAACTAACTCATGTTTAACTTGATCCGGGCTTGTCATTCCGATGAGTATGGCTTCTATTGCAAGTAACCCACCGGGTTGAAGTGGATAGCATTTTAAGGCCATTGCCAGTGTGAAGATAAATTCAACAACCAGTAACCAACCTGCAGCAAAGGGGCTGATTGTGAAAAAGACAATAGGATTCACAATGAGAAAAGCAATAATTGCCACTTTGTACCAATCTGGTGATTTACCCAGAAAATTTTTAATAAACGCGTTTCCTAACGAAATCGGCATGATGATGACTCTTATAGTTGTTATGAATAGACATTGATATCCATCACTTCTTTTTCGTAACAATTTACGAAAGATATCCATTCAAAGTTACATACATCTCAGCAAAGGTTCATGAGTGATGCCTAATGAACATTGCTCCCTGATTAATGTATCGACATGGTGTTTTGCCGGAACTCTACAGTAGGTTGATTATTTCATGAAATACAATAAGTTCTTAGTGAGAGTTCTCTTGAAGTTTTCACATAAAAGTAGCCTATAGTATGACCATAATGCATATAAAATCATTGTGACTTCACAACTTTGGAAATAATGTCGAAGACAATATTATTATCAACAAGCATATCAACAGAGATAATATGAAATAATATGACATATCTGTAAGTTTACTATGGAAATATTTATGCTTTTCACCTGTCCATCGTACTAAATTTCCTTTATATTTTATTCAAGTTTCAGAATGGTAATCTTAAGCTAAATCAAAAAGTGAATAAGATACCTATTGCACACTGATGAATAATTTGGCTTGTGTGGCAAGTTGAATATCGAACATTTTCGCAGTGTACCAACTGGTGATATGATGGATGCCATCTGACTTTGTAAATAAACAAAACTGGAAAAGTATTGAATGGTCATTAAGGCGAAAAGCCCAGCAGGCTTTGCAGAAAAGTATATTATTGAAAGTATCTGGAATGGGCGGTTTGCGCCGGGATCGATTCTTCCGGCAGAAAGAGAACTGTCTGAACTGATTGGTGTGACCAGAACGACATTAAGAGAAGTGCTGCAACGGTTGGCTCGTGATGGCTGGCTGACAATACAGCATGGTAAGCCGACAAAAGTGAATCAGTTTATGGAAACCTCTGGGTTACATATTCTCGATACGTTGATGACACTGGATGCTGAAAATGCAACCAGTATCGTTGAAGACTTACTGGCGGCAAGAACCAATATCAGTCCGATTTTCATGCGTTATGCATTTCGGCTGAATTCAACCCAGTCTGAAAAAACGATTAAGCGAGTCATTGGTTCATGTGAGGCATTACTGGATGCTGAGTCATGGGAACAATTCATGGCAGACTCCCCATACTCTGAAAAGATCTCACAGCATGTTAAAGATGATGGCGATGGGGATAAAGAAGCTCGTGAACAGCGACTATTGGCAAAAACGTTCAATTTTTATGATTATATGTTGTTCCAGCGTCTGGCTTTCCATTCTGGCAATCAAATCTACGGCCTGATCTTTAACGGCCTGAAAAAATTGTATGATCGTGTCGGTAGTTACTACTTTTCAAATCCCAGAGCTCGCGTACTCGCGCTAGAGTTTTATAAAGATTTGTTATCGATCTGCTCGAATGGGACGGATAAGTTAGAGCACCTCTCCGCTTGTATTCGCCAGTACGGGATTGAAAGTCGACAAATCTGGAATGAGATGAAGCGTTCATTGCCAACAAGCTTTACCGAAGATGATGGTTAATAAGGATTGAAAAAAGGGCCGTAGGGCCCTTTTTGTTGTTTCTGAATCGTATTTATTCTTCAGGAAAGGTTTTCTCGGCCGCCAGCTTGAGTGAACCATTGTGATAAATGTGTTTCCAGTGCTTTTAACTCATCAGGACCAATTAACGCCAGCCCTAAATCCTGGGCTCGAGTAATATCGTTTTGCCGGAGAGGGCGGAAGCTGACGAGCATTGCTCTGGCCTGCAGGCCACCCAGTAAGTCTCTCAGTGATTCTAGCTTATACAAAGTATCATCACCGTCATCTCTCATGCCCTTGGTTTTACATTCTATAATGTGTAGCTTGTTATTCACCACCGTAGCAACATCCAGCTCATTTCGCACTTCACGCTCACCCAACTGACGATAGACTTGAACGTTTAAAGAGCGATCCTGAATTGTTGGCATACCACACTGAATTTTTCTGACGATGCTGTGTACCAGCGTTTCTAGCCATTCTCCGTTGGCAAATCGGCGGGCATCTTCGTTGGCAAATGTTAAAACACCGTGTTCATAAGTCGCAATATTTGCATTGACAAGATCTTGTATCAATACACTCAGTTCTTTGTAGCCTTGCTGTTTTTCTGATAAAGCGACATCAAGGCATTGCTCTTTTCTGCATGTTGTTGCCAGATAATTCAGCGTTGCCAGACCCGGACCGAGTTCGAGCGCATGACTTGCCCATGAGGCACCGATATTACAGAGTTTTTTATCCAGCTCTGGTGGGGTGTCTCGCTCAACGAATTCGCCTCGGGCACCAAAGATTGTTAAATAATCGGAGATGGTAATCCGATCCTGAACTTGCGCATCTTGGTAGTCATCTGGATATAGCCAGCATAAACAGTCAGAGTTAGGTTCAACCACAAAAATGGGCCACTGGAATGTTCTGAACACTTCATAAACGGAAAGGAGACGGTGGCGAAGCCCACAACTGGCATTAAGCTGAATATCTTGAGTTCTGTTTTTCAGGTCATGGGCCAATTGATAAATAGAGCGTTTAATTAATGCGACACTTGAACCCGATGGGATCTCGTAAAATTCACTACTAATATCATGTTGTTCTAAAACATTATGCAACCGGGAATAGATAGTTTTTTGTGAAGCATCACCAATCAGTACGGTATGTGAACCGATAATACGGTGATCAAGCAGCGGAGTTATCAGACGAACTGGATCGTCGTCAAGGATGCCAACATGAATGGTCATAAATTATCCTCGTGCTTTCGCTTGCAGGAGTCGGAAGGAAAAAGACAAGCGATATAGATTAGGATATAAAGGTCTCCAGCGTAAAAAACAAGGTCAGTTGGTGATAAATATCTATTTTAGCGTGAAATATGACGCTATCTTTACCTATCACCCACTTAAAATTCAAATTCGAACCGGATCAGACCTATGGTTGACAGAAAGTGGCGATATCTCCATGAAGTCAAACATCCGCAACATTCTACTGTATTTAGTATGAGAAAAGTGCTTAAAATACATGAGGTACGAAAACATGATGAAACTTAACTGATTGTGATGAATCCAAGCTATGGTTAATTTTTCGTTGTCGTTTTTTATGAGTCTGATTTTATACATGAGCCGATAGAGAGGCATTACATGGCCGAAGAAACAATTTTTAGCAAGATTATTCGCAAAGAAATCCCAGCAGAAATTCTTTATCAGGATGAATTGGTCACGGCATTCCGGGATATTAATCCACGAGCACCAAGTCATATCCTGATTGTACCCAATCAACTGATTCCGACAGTGAATGATGTTGAAGATGCGGATGAAGCCGCCTTAGGTCGTCTTTTCACTGTAGCGAAGAAGTTGGCTGAGCAAGAAGGCATTGCTCAAGATGGCTATCGACTGATTATGAACTGCAATGCACATGGCGGGCAGGAGGTTTATCATATTCATATGCATCTGCTGGGAGGGCAACCGTTAGGACCGCTCTTGATGAACTAATGGGTATCTGATGAGTGAACCATCGATGATATGAATAATAGATACGGGCGGACATAGGAACGTTGTGAGAATACGGATACGAGATATTGCCGTGATATGTTTGGCGCTAGGGAGCAGTGCTTGCGCCAATTTCTCGGCTGGCAACCTGTTCAGTCATTACTCCGAACAAAATCAGGGGATGTATCAGGCTGTTAAGCAAGGTGACTATCAGAAGGCGAGTCAGGATCTCCCTGATCATCTCATTGGGGGAAAGATTTTAGACAATCTTGAAAAAGGCCGGGTTTATTGGCTGAATAAAGATGTGCCCAAGAGTCAGTCATTTCTGAATCTGAGTGATCAGGCGGTTAGACAGCAGCAAGATGAAGCTATTGTGTCTATCAGTCGTGAGGCAACCAACACAGGCAGTTTATTTGCCAATGACAATCTGACGGCATACATCCCCGCAGATTACGAACTCGGTTTTTTACATTTATATCTCGCGCTCTCGTACGTTTATGAAAATCAGCTTGAAGGTGCGTTAGTCGAACTGAGACGGGCGAATCAGGTTCAGGAAAAAGCAAGAAATAAGAGACAGGGTGAATTAATAAAAGAGCGAAACCGTCTCAAACAAGAAGGGATTGAACCTAATCTTGGTGGATTAATGGCTCGTTATCCTAGTACCGGGAGCACGCTTCAATCGATTCAGAATGGTTATCTGTTTTATCTGTCTGGGCTGTTATATGAAGCCAGTGGTGACTTGAATGATGCCTATGTTGATTATCGGCGAGCGCTTGCTGTTGCACCAGAGAACACCAGTGTGGTTCAGAGCACGCTCCGATGCGCGCAAAAGCTAGGTATGAATCAAGATGTGGTCGCGCTGCGAAAAAAATATGGGCGTTTACCCCGGCTGAATAAACATCAGGGACGGGTGATTATCATTCAGGAGCAAGGGGTTGTTGACCAACTGAAAGGTTGGCAGGCGTCTTTACCGATCTATGATAGTCTGGGCAGAATGAACCTGTATTCTGTGGCCTTACCTTACTATTCAGATTATCAGCCATCAGATGCTCTTCCAATGACGCTCGATGGTACCACCGTTGCTGGCCAACGGTTGGTTGATACCAATCTGATGGCAAGAAAGCAACTGAATGAAAGAATTAAGTCGATTGTTTTTCGACAGATATTACGTTTAACATTGAAGAATACGCTGCGTCAGGAAGCTTCGAAAGATGATAATGGCGGTGCAGAAGTCGCAAATCTGGTGTTCAATATATGGAATACTTTGACAGAGCAGCCGGATACAAGAAGTTGGATTACTTTGCCAGGCAGCGTATTTAGTGCGACCAAGATTGTATCCGCGGGTGAGCAGACATTCACCGTGGGGCAGCAGTCTTATACATTCAATGTTCCTGCACAAGGAACAACATTTGTATGGCTTTCCCGTCAAGGGGAAAATGCCGTGATTTGGCACAAACAGTTGGGAAGGTTATGATGAATAAATGGCTCTTCAGTTTAGTTGTACTTGTTTTGGTGGGGTGTGCCAATACACAGACCGCCGGATTGACCGTTGAGAGTGAATACCAGCGGATTTTGTATGGTGATAAAATATTAGCTTCTGAACTTGAGGTGAAAGATATTTCGACAGCAGAAGTGAACGATCATACACGAGGTGTGGTCAGAGTAAAAAATAAGACCACCTCAGATCAGCATATTCAATACCGCTTTTATTGGTATGATCAACAGGGACTGGACGTCAATGCTCGACCTGGTCCGTGGCGACAAGCCATTATTAGAGGGATGGATGAAACTTCGTTATCTGAAGTGGCTGTTGCTCCGAATGCTGTGAATTTCAGAGTACAGATTAGAGAATTGAATCAGTAAGTGACAAGGTGAGTCTTTATGAAAAAAAGTATAATCCTCGTGTTGGGATTGGCTGCTCTCATGAGTGGTTGTGCAAATAAAGTGACCTATGGTGATGCACAGGCCGTAGAAACGAAAACCGTTGATTTCGGTTCGACAGATTTACAAAAAATCGCCGCAGATATGGTCGATAGTATGATGATGTCTGGTTCAGTGGCAGCGATTACCCGAAACTCACGCCCGATTGTGTTTGTCGATGGCATTAAAAACAAAACCAGTGAACATATCGATACTGAGTCGATTACGGACACAATTAGTACCAAGATGCTGAATTCTGGGAAGTTCCGTTTTGTTGATATGACGCGGATTGAAGCGGTCAGAAAGCAGTTAGATTTCCAGAATAATGATGCGTTAGTCGATAAGAGTAGCTCGATTCAGTTTGGTAAAATGGTTGGTGCACAATATATGCTATACGGAAATTTATCGAGTATCGTAAAAGATACGGGCAGCGATAAAGATGTGTACTATAAAATGACCATGCGTCTGATGGATTTGCGTTCAGGGCTCATCGAATGGGCTGATGAAACTGAAATTCGGAAAGAGCAGGAAAAGAGCTTCTTGGGATTTTAATCCACAGAGTTGAGGGCGTCAGCGATGGCACGCATGTCATGGTCCGAAGCATGTCAATTAGATCCGTCTCTGGCGTCTCTGACTCATTTTTTCCGAGAAACCCCGACGGTTGCACAAACACTCGCTGGTGGTTTGACAAACCGCTGTTGGAAGATTGACATACCTGAGTCGCCTTCCGCTGTATGGCGTCCTTCAACGGACGTCACTCAAGCGTTTTCAATTTCCCGCCATCAGGAATTCCATATTCTGTCAGCATTGAAAGATCAAGCGGGACAAATTTCTCCTGAACCGCTTTATCTTAATGAACAAGGGTTACTGGTTCAGTGGATTGAAGGGGACAGAGTTGTTGCAAATGACATTGAAGTTATGACTCGTCTGCTGAGCCAGATTCATCAGTTTCCGACGACCAAACTGCCCATTGTTCCTTTTGTTTATACCGCACGTATTGATCATTACTGGTTCAAATTGCTGTCGATGTCTGCTGAGCTGGATGAGATTGAACCGCTGTATAAAACTTGGCGGACACTTCCCAATGTTGCTGAGGTACCACTTTCTCTTTGTCATTTCGACTTAGGCTGCCACAATCTGATCAAAACGCCTCAGGGAATCAAAGTGATCGATTGGGAGTATGCATCTTTAGCTGATCCAAGAATGGATTTAGCAATGACCATCGATATGTCCGATGTCAATTTGCTCACGGCTGTCGGGCAGTATTGCCAACAGCGGGATATTGCTGATCTGGATTTATGGATTGAGGGAGTGAAAGCTTGGCTGCCCAGAGTTCGAATGCTGGCGATGTTATGGTATCTGATAGCTTTTCAGATGTGGGAAAATGAAGAGATGCAAGCCGCAGCTGAACGGATAAAAGCACAGCTCGGCAACTAATTTATTCGTTCACGGGCTTTCGCAAGTGGGCTTTTGAAAGATAGCAAACAATCGAATACACGGTGAGTGACACACCCGACGAGAGCGTGAAAAGTTGAATGCCAATTTTCATGTCACACTCACTGTATCATCGCAGCGTTTCATGCTAGGTTCATTCTGTATGTTGGAAAGGGGATTGTTATGATTATTTATCTACATGGATTTGATTCAACCAGTCCGGGGAATCATGAAAAGGTGCTGCAATTACAATTTATCGATGATGATGTGCGTTTTGTCAGCTATAGCACGCTTCACCCCCGACATGATATGCGGCATCTCCTGAAAGAAGTACATAAAGCGATTGAGTCAAGTGATGATCCACATCCGATGATCTGTGGGGTCGGGCTCGGTGCTTATTGGTCTGAGCGGATTGGTTTCTTATGCGGGATTAAACAGGTGCTATTCAATCCGAATTTACATCCTGAGAATAATATGCAAGGGAAGATAGATCGCCCGGAAGAGTATGAAGATATTGCGACGAAGTGTGTTTCTGAATTTAGATTAAAAAATAAAGCGCATTGCTTGGTTGTGTTGTCTAACAATGATGAAGCACTCGATAGCCGGGAGACAGCAGAAGAGTTGGGCAATTACTACGATATTATTTGGGATGAGACACAAAGTCATAAATTCAAGAAGATATCTCAACATCTTCAGACAATTAGCCAATTTAAAAATAAATAAAATTATATTTTTCATAAAGTTAAGTTATTGTTTGCTATCTGGGAAAGACCCATTGAGCTGGTGTGGTTTTTCTTGCAATCTTGGCTTGCATGACTTGATTTGCTCCTTATAATGTTTCTTATCAAGGTAAAACTTGATAAATATCAAAATAGAATGAGAGCAGGTACCAACCTGACGACAGTTTATGTGAAGTAGTAAAGTGAAGCTTTATCTATATCAATGTTTCTCACAGAAAAAGTGACTTTCAACTTTCTTTACCCGTCCTATTTTTCTAGTTCGGAGTGGTGACTCCGGGCTATAGCATGTTTATTCATTTTGAGGATAGTTTGTTGTGACTCGTATTGTTGTTGTTGGTGGCGGTGCAGGCGGTTTAGAGCTTGTCACTAAATTAGGCCACACATTAGGAAGAAAAGGGCGAGCCCAAATCACGTTAGTAGACAGAAATGCCAGTCATTTATGGAAGCCGTTATTGCATGAAGTCGCAACCGGCTCTATGGATGAGGGGGTTGATGCGCTGAGTTATCGTGCCCATGCGAGAAATCATAGCTTTGATTTCCAAATGGGAAATCTTGAAGAGATTGATCGGGACCGAAAAGTCATCACTTTGGCTGAGTTGAAAGATGAGCATGGCGAACTGCTGATCCCACGTCGTGAAGTGGAATACGATATTCTGGTATTGGCTATCGGTTCAACATCGAATGACTTTAATACTGAGGGTGTTAAAGATCACTGTATCTTTTTAGATAGTCCGGAGCAGGCCAATTTATTCCGAACTGAGATGAACAATGAGTTTCTGAAACTTCATGCAAAAAATGGGGATGGAACGGTTGATATTGCGATTGTCGGAGCCGGTGCGACGGGCGTTGAACTCTCTGCGGAGTTACATAATGCAGTGAAAGAGCTGCGTAATTACGGTTTTGGTGATTTGGATTCAAATAAGTTGAATGTCCACCTGATTGAAGCCGGTGAGCGGATTCTTCCGGCCTTACCACCACGAATTTCTTCTGCTGCCCATCATGAACTCACCAAGCTGGGTGTGAATGTCCGCACGTCAACGATGGTCACTAAAGTTGAAGAAGACGGTCTGACGACCAAAGACGGTGAAAAGATTTCGGCGAAAATTATGGTCTGGGCCGCAGGGATTAAAGCACCTGATTTTATGAAAGATATCGCGGGTCTTGAGACTAACCGGATTAATCAGTTGGTGGTGACGAATACCTTACAGACGACTCGAGATGAAAATATTTTCGTGATTGGTGATTTGGCCCAGTGTACCCAATCGGATGGATCATTTGTTCCACCACGTGCACAGGCTGCCCATCAAATGGCAAGCCGGACATTTAAAAACATCGTTGCTAAATTGAATGACCGGGATATGAAGCCTTATGTTTATAAAGATCATGGTTCTCTGGTCTCTCTGAGTCGATTCTCAACCGTCGGTAGCCTGATGGGTAACCTGACGAAAGGTTCGATGATGGTTGAAGGAACAATTGCCCGAGTGGTTTATATTTCTCTGTATCGAATGCACCAGATGGCCCTACATGGGATGTTCAAAACAGCGTTGATGCTGCTGGTCGGAAGAATCAACAGGGTTCTTAGACCTAACCTGAAGCTGCACTAATTCAATAAAAACCGAACCATATAGCTGAATGCCATTCGCTTAAGAGCGAGTGGCATTCTTACCTCTAGAGCGTGAAAGATCTTTCACTGCTTTCTTGTGATGAAACGAATATACCACGTTGCCAATCAACTGCTGCTGCTCTTTTAACGTATATCTATCCGGGTAGCGATAAGACGTTATCAGTCCTTTTATATCAATTACTTGAATATCATCTGCGATAAATATCCAATCATGCAGACCGTTTCCCTATTGAGTTGTCCGCCAATTTTTGAGGGTAGTTATTGACTTAAATATCACTCTACTATCTTGTTTTCATTTGTATTAAGTATTGTGTCGGGGGGCATATTTGGATGTTTACTCATCATTGCTACCCATGTTTCTTGTAAAACTACCCATTTCTAGCCTTGTTTCTATCACGTCGAGCTGTAGTTTTAATGTTAAGGAAATCAAAACAAGGAATGTCATGGATAACATCTACTATCTATCGGCAAGAGCAGGACGCTTATTGCTAGTATTTGTTGGTCTGTCAATGATCATCTTCTCTATTGCGAGATTAGTACCGGGTGACCCCGCACGAATCGCATTAGGGCCTATGGCGACACCCGAACAAGTCGCTGAGTTACGTGACAGTATGGGCCTCAACGAGCCGCTGGTTAGTCAATATATCCAGTATGTCGGCAATTTGCTCGATGGTGATATGGGTGAGTCAACAATGACGGGGCGTGCTGTCTTCACTGATATTCAACAAGCCTTACCTGCAACACTGGAGTTGGTTGTGGTTGCCGTGTTTTTCACAGCCTGTCTGGGGATTCCGTTGGGGTTGTTCGCAGCATACAAACCTAATGGTGTGTTTGACCAGTTCTCACGGATTATTTCGTTGGTTGGTGTTGTTACGCCGTCATTTTTACTAGCCATCATGCTTCAGTTGATGGCCAGTGTCGGATGGTTTGATCTGCCTGTGACAGAAAGAATGTCCAGCATGGTGACGTTTGATGAATCATACACCGGTTTGCTCCTTATCGATTCACTACTCGCCGGTCGCTTTGATGTTTTTGCCGATAGTTTGCAGCATATTCTATTACCTGCAATTGCATTATCAGCGGCGGGTATCTCTCAGGTCATGCGTATTACCCGTTCTTCGATGATTGAATTTAGCCATCGTGACCACGTTGAAACACTGCGTGCATGTGGTGTCAGCCGTCCGCTGGTGAATTTTAAATATCTGTTACGTTTAAGTGCTTCTGCGCCATTGACGATTTTAGGGCTCGAGTTTGCTTCTTTGATTGGTAATGCTTTCGTCGTGGAAATGGTGTTCTCGTGGCCGGGTGTAGCCAGTTATGGCGTTCGTTCTATCCTGCATAAAGACTTCAATGCTGTGGTCGGTGTTGTATTGGTTTCTGGCGTGTTTTTCATCGTAGCAAACCTTCTTATCGACTTTGTTATTGGTCTTGTTGACCCACGAGTGAAACTGAAAGGGAAGTCATAGCATATGAGTAACTCAGAGACACATTTGCCAAATGGCGCGGAGGAGTTTGCTCCGGAAACAGCGAGTAAGCAGTACACAAATTTTGGAAGAGCCTGGTACCGTTTTACCCGTAATCATACCGCAGTCATCGGTTTATTCATTGTTGTTAGTGTGCTGCTGTTGGCGATATTCGCTCCGTTACTGGCCCCATACCCGGAACATGCCGGTAGCTTCGTTAATTTCAGGGCACGCCACTCAGCACCCAGTTTAGAGTACTTTATGGGGACTGATAACATCGGCCGCGATATTTTCAGCCGCGTGATTTACGGATACCGCATCTCGCTCTCATTAGTCGTTGGTGTTCTTGCTCTCTCTGTGCCGATTGGTGTTTTACTTGGGATCGTTGCTGCTTATGCCGGCGGTTGGGTTGAGCAGGTCATTATGCGTTTCAACGACATGCTACTTGCTGTACCACCACTGGCACTCGCTCTGGCAATCACATCGATTCTTGAACCAAACCTTGTTAACGCAATGATTGCGATCTCGTTCTTATGGTGGAACTGGCACTGCCGACTGATTTACCGCCTGGCAAAAAGTCTGGTAACAGAGGATTTTGTAGAAGCCGCTCGTTTAAGTGGCGCGTCTCACTGGCATATTATTTCTAAAGAGATTTTGCCTAACTGTATTGCTGCTATCAGCGTTAAAACGACGCTGGATGCCGGATTCGTCATCCTGTTTGGTGCAACACTAAGTTTTCTTGGGCTTGGGGTACAACCACCGACGCCGGATCTTGGCACCATGGTATCGACCGGATCAAGTTACTTACCGGAATACTGGTGGGAAGCGATTATGCCGGGGCTTGCAATCTTATATGCCATTCTGGGGTTCAACCTGCTTGGTGATGGATTACGTGATTTCTTTGATGTTGAGGTATAACCATGCACTTGATAGAAATGAATAACCTCAACCTTGCATTTAAGGTGTACGGCGGGACCAGAAAGGTACTGCACAATGTATCTATTCATATTAAGCCGGGCGAACGCGTTGCACTGATTGGTGAATCAGGTTCAGGCAAAAGTGTCACCAGTAAGTTCTTAATCGGCACACTGAATGATAGCCAGACAATTATAGAAAGTGGCGAACTGAAAGTGAACGGTAAAGACGCATTAAGCATGAGCTCTGTTGAGCGAGAATCGCTTAAAGGTTCTGTTATGTCGATGATTCAGCAGGATCCACAAACATCGTTTAACCCAGTGTTCCGCATCGGTACTCACTTGGACGATATTATGAAGGCCGGTGACAAGCTGATGAACATCTCAAACAGTGCTGCGAAGAGGAAGTCACATATTCTGGATGTGCTTCAGAAAGTAAAGCTGTTAGATCCTGAACGTGTCTACTCATCTTATCCTTGGCAGTTGTCGGGCGGAATGCGTCAAAGAGTGTTGATTGCGATGGCTTTGCTTCATCCGACTCGACTACTGATCGCTGACGAACCGGGAACAGCGTTAGACGTGACGACTCAGGATGAGATTATCAACCTAATCAATCAGTTGGTGATTGATGAAGAACTCGCACTGTTAATGGTGACTCACAATCTGGGTGTGGTTCGTAAAACCGCAGACCGGGTTTACGTTATGCAGCACGGCCGTATTGTTGAACACGGTGTGGTTAAGGATATTTTTGCGCATCCCAAACACCCATATACAGTAAGACTGTTTAACGCCGTACCGAAGTTATATGTGGATAGTGATTCAGCACAAAACAATGCAAGTGAGTCCGTTCTTGTCAGTCTGGTGGATGTAGAAAAATGTTTTATCACCAAGAAAAACTGGCGTGGGCAGGTGGTTGACGAAGTGGCGGCTGTTAAACCGCTCTCTTTAGATATTCACAAAGGCGATACGTTCGGGATCGCCGGTGAATCAGGCTCTGGTAAAACAACCTTAGCTCGTATGATTATGGGGATCATCGAGTCGACAAGTGGCAGCATCATGATTGAGAGCCGTCACTTGAAATCATGGCGTCAAAAGAAAGCAAACCGGCACAGTATTCAGATGGTTCACCAAAATCCAGCGGCGTCGTTAAATCCACGCCGTACCATTGCTCAAATACTTGAGGTTCCACTGAAGTTTATTGCTCAAAGCGAAAAACGTCAGCCGGAAATCGAGCGTTTATTAACGCTGGTGGAATTACCGCTGGAATATGCGGATATGTATCCGTCCAGCTTGTCCGGTGGTCAGAAGCAACGTGTGGCAATCGCACGAGCGCTGGCGGCTAACCCAACCATTTTGGTGTTAGATGAGCCGACTTCAGCTCTCGATGTATCCGTACAGAAAAGCATTATTTCTTTGTTGGAAAAATTACAGCAACAGCTTGGTCTGACATACATCTTTATTTCTCACGATTTAAGTTTAATGCGCAATTTCTGTAATCGGGTTGCGATCATGTTCCGCGGGCAATTGATTGAAAGCGGCAACACGAAAGAAATTTTTGAACAATCAACACAGCTTTATACCCGAGCACTTATTCGAGCAATCCCTGTGGTTAGCGATGATGAAGAGCAACATAAGCCCAAGATTAGTGACGAAGATGCGATGCGAGTCTTGCAGCAGGGATGATTTAAGGAGAGACAATGACAACATGTTATAGAATTGGCATTGATGTCGGTGGAACCAATACCGATGCCGTATTAATGAATTACAACGAAGTCGTCGTAACGACTAAGCAGCCAACGACAGAAGATGTCACGACAGGGATAGAAAAAGCGCTTCGCATTATTTTAGAAACCTCTGGCGTTGCATGTGCTGACATTCTGGGAGTGATGATTGGTACGACCCACTTCACTAATGCTGTCGTTGAGCGTAAGCACTTAACCAAAACTGCCGTTATTCGGCTATGTTTACCGGCAACCTTGAGTGTTCCTCCATTTGCAGGGTGGCCAGATGACATCAAATCATTGATTGATGCAGGTCGCTACATGGTGAAAGGTGGTTATGAGTTTGACGGACGCAAAATCAATCCATTAGATGAAGTTCACATCAAAGAGATCGCTCTTGAGCTGAAGAATAAAGGCGTGACTTCAGCAATCGTCAACAGCGTATTTAGCCCGGTGAATGATGATTCAGAAAAACGTGTTGCGGAAATCTTCGCAGAACTTTATCCCGAATGTCGTGTTGTTCTTTCTAATCAGGTCGGTCGAATTGGCCTGTTGGAACGTGAGAATGCTGCAATTCTGAATGCCAGCTTATTAGCGCTGAGTGAAAAAACTGTCGACGCATTTGCCAATGCACTGAAAGTGTGTGGTTTACATTGCCCATTCTTTATCACGCAAAACGACGGTACTTTAATGAACGCTGAGTTTGTTAAGCGATTCCCGGTTCTGACTTTTGCCAGCGGCCCGACCAACTCAATGCGCGGAGCTGTATTCCTTTCGGGTGAACAGGATGCCATTGTGGTTGATATTGGGGGGACGACTACGGATGTTGGTTTGGTGCAACAGGGCTTCCCGCGTCAGGCTTCATCAAGTGTTGATGTCGGCGGTATACGTACCAACTTCCGAATGCCGGATATGGTATCGGTCGGTTTAGGTGGTGGTAGCTGCGTGAACTTTAACCTCGGCATCATCGACAAAAAAATTGAAGTTGGTCCGCATAGTGTCGGTTACCGAATTACCGAAGAAGCACTGGTCTTTGGCGGTACACAGACAACAGCAACGGATATCGCTGTTGCCTCTGGTCGTGTGCAAGTTGGTGACGTTAGCAAAGTAACAAATATTGACGAATCACTTGTGGCACTTTCTCTTGAAGAAATAGATCGAATTATGCGCAACGTGGTTGAGAAAAACCGTCTTTCTTCAGCTCAGATTCCAGTCATCGTTGTCGGTGGTGGTTCTATTATCGCACCCGATGAAATTGGTGGTTTGAAAGCCATTAAACCAAATCATTTTTCAGTTGCAAACGCAGTCGGTGCGGCAATTGCTCAGGTGAGTGGTGAAGCCGATAAGATTTACAGTCTGACCAATTTAACGCGTCAAGAAGCGATTGATGATGCGGTGAGTGTTGCGATTGAGAGAGCCGTTGCAGCAGGTGCGAGTGCGCAAAGTATTCAAGTTATCGACCAAGAAGATGTGCCGTTAGCGTATTTACCAGGGAATGCCACTCGTATTCGAGTCAAAGTGGTCGGAGATTTGGAGTTTAACCATGATTGAACTAACGAAAAATGATATTGAAGCATTGGAAATCGGTACTGCTATTTTGGGGACCGGTGGTGGTGGTAATCCGTATTACGGGAAGCTGCACGCGATTGCAGAAATGGAAAAAGGATCAAAAGTTAATCTGATTCGTTTAAGTGAATTAGATGATGATGCTCTGGTTATTTCGGTTGGTAACATTGGTGCGCCGGCTGTCTCCATGGAAAAGATATGTGAGGGTCACGAAATTGTTCGTGCGATTCGCGCTATCGAAGAAGACATGGGTAAGAAAGTCGATGCCATTATTCCGGTAGAAATCGGTGGGGCGAACGGTCTTCGTCCAATCGCTATTGCCGCGATTACCGGGTTACCTCTGGTCGATGGTGACGGTATGGGGCGCGCTTTCCCGGAAATGCAGATGACAACATACAGTATTTATGGGCACTGCAGTGTACCTGCTGCGATGTCAGATGCACATGGTAATACGGTGATTTTCAAGAATCTGGTGGATGAGTTCTGGTTGGAACGTTTAGCCCGCGCATGTGTTGTGCAAATGGGTGGTGGTGCCGGGATGGTTGAAGCGCCAATGAAAGGGAGCTTTGTTAAGAAATACGCTGTACCTGGCACGGTGACTCAGGCAACCAATCTTGGTTTGGCGGTAATGCGTTCACATGTCGAAAAAACCAATCCTATCGAAGAAATCTGTGCCCATGAAAATGGCAAGGTGTTGTTTGAAGGTAAAATTGTCGATCTGGAAAGAAACATGGTTGCTGGTTTTACCCGCGGTAAAGTGAAGATCGAAGGTTCTGGTAGATTTGCTCAAAGCCAAGCCAGCATTGATATTCAAAATGAAAACTTGATCCTGAAAGTTAATGAGGCCGTTGTTTGTAGTGTACCTGACCTGATTATCATCCTGGATATTGAAACGGGTCATGCGATTACGACCGAAATCTTACGATTCGGTCAAAAAGTCGCGGTGTTAGCGATTCCGTGCCACCCGTTACTACGTTCCGAAAAAGCTTTGGAAATCATCGGTCCGGCGGCGTTTGGATACCCGGAAATTCAATACGTACCATTTAACTAAGTTTTTGGATAACTAAGGTCTTTTGACCTTTTACGATAAAGGAACTATCACATATGAAAACGACAATGGTTGCTGCGTTAACCGCAGCTGTACTTACCAGTGGCACCGCATTCGCAGAAAGTTATGATGATTTAACGGCGACAATGAATGTGATTCAGGTCGTCGGTAGTATTGACCCGGCAAAGGTGTCTGACTACACCGAATACATGATGGCAGTAAACTTGTACGACGGTTTAACGACGGCTGATACAACAGGTAAGATCGTTCCTCATCTTGCCAAAAGCTGGGATATTTCACCGAATGGTAAAACATTTACGTTCCATCTCGACGAAAATGCGAAATTTCAGGATGGCTCACCGCTTGAAGCAAAAGATGTGGTTTATTCTACAAAGCGCATGTTAACGCTAAACCAGGGTCCGGCTGGGTTCTTCCAGCCCTACCTTGATGCTGATGGGGTAAAAGCCACGGATGCTCACACTGTCACATTCACGCTGAAGCAACCATCGTCTGCTTTTCTGGCAATGACGCCGATTCTGTTCATTATTAATTCAGACGTAGCTCGGGAGCATGCGGGTAAAAATAAATGGGCGGAAGAATACTTAGCTTCGAACACGGCAGGTACCGGTGCGTACGAATTGGGTGAATGGCAACGGGGTAGCCGCATTATTCTGGAACGCAACCATGACTACTTTAAAGGCTTTACTGGTCATCCACTTGAGAGAGTTCGTATCTTGATCACCAATGATGAATCAACCATCAAAGCGTTAGCAAACAAAGGGGAACTTGATTTAAGTAGCACTTATCAGGCGAATGAAACTTTGTCAGCCATTGATAAGCTGAAAAATTATCATATCCAACAACTGAGTACAGCAAGTGGTTACTACGTTAAATTTAACAACCAGCTAGCACCGACAGATGATGTGAATATCCGTAAAGCGATTGCTCTGGCCATTGATTACGACCTCATTAATGAAGACTTGCACCCGGGTGAACCGATGGCGGGCCCATTGGCATCATTGTTTAAAGATTCGCACTTGGATTCGCTTGAACCGCCAAAACTGGATCTCGCGAAAGCAGCGGAGTACGTAAAAAAATCTAAATACGCAGGTCGCCCGATTCCTATTACGTTAGGTTATGTCGCGGGGTCTGCTTATGAAGAAGAAATTGCTCTGATGATGCAGGCGAACTTACAGACAATCGGCTTTAAACCCACGCTTCAGGCTGACCCTTGGAGCCGTATTACTGAAATTGCAGCTAAGCCAGAAACAACACCGAATGTAAACCAAATCTTCTTTGGTCCAACGTATTCGTCACCGCTTTCTGTGTTCTATAACCAGTACTCTTCAAAATCTGCCGGTTCTTGGGCGTCTATGTCATGGCTGAACGATCCAAAGGTTGACGACATGATTGATGCGGCGGGTACAACGTTAAACGACGACAAACGTAATGCGATCTATCAAGATTTACAAAAATATATCGTTGATAATCAGGTCGATACTTTCCTTCAGACAACATATTACCGTATGGCGGTTAATAACTGTTTGAGCGATATGAAGTTCATTCCGATTCAGAGCTTCTACTACGATTTCTCTCACTTTAACTGGTTGTGTCGTCCGGCAGGTCGTTAATACACCATCATGCAGTGGAGGGCCGCCTTCACTGCATTCTCCCGTGTCGTTTTAGGTAATGGATTATGTCGTTAAAGCAAACTATGACTGTGTTTGATTTGCTTGAAGATTCACAGGTAACAGGTCATGCTGTTGTCGCTCTGTTTGAGCACTTCGAGGGGGTCACTGCGACCACATACCCTGTCAAAGGGGATAAAGGCAGTACCGATATTGTGCGCATTGATATTCTGGGTACGAAAGGTAAAAAAGAGCAGGGTGATGCGCCGACGCTGGGTATTATTGGTCGACTCGGCGGTATTGGTGCCCGACCGGCCAGAATCGGTATGGTATCAGACGCGGATGGCGCAGTTGCTGCGATTGCCTGTGCTTTAAAACTGGCCACCATGCGTCAGCGAGGTGACGGCTTAGCGGGGGATGTGGTGATTACGACGCATATTTGTCCTTCTGCTCCTGTTCGTCCGCATAAGCCCGTGGACTTTATGGATTCACCGGTAACAACCGCCGAGATTTTACCTCATGAGGTGATTGACGAATGCGACGCATATCTGTCGATCGATACCACGAAAGGCAATCGTTATATCAACCACAAAGGTTTTGCTATCTCACCGACAGTGATTGATGGTTATATTTTGCATCCGGCTGATGATCTGATTGAATTAATGGAATTTGTCACGGGTAAAAAAGCCGTGTGCTTTCCACTGTCGACCGCTGACATCACCCCCTATTCGAATGGCCTTCATCATATTAACAGTATTATGCAACCAGCAACGGTAACGAATAAGCCTCTGGTAGGTATTGCTATCACCACCGAAACCTCAATTCCGGGTTGTGGTACTGGTGTGAGCCATGAAACGGATATTGCTGTTGTCAATGCGTTCTGTATTGAAGTTGCTAAGGCTTATGGGCGCAATGAATGTTCTTTTTATAGCGAAGAACAGTTTGAAGGGCTGAAGAAACACTATGGCTCAATGAGCCATCTGGTTCGTGAAAGTTAAACTCTTTATGGTATTCCTTAATGAATCCAACCCTTGTCATTTGCTAATTGAACTAAAGCCTGGCGGTTTTTCAAATCAAACTGCCTGAAGATGTTCTTCAAATGAAATTTTACGGTACTTTCGGACAGTCCTGTGTATTGAGCAATTTGCTTATTCGAAAGGCCTTCTGCTAAGCGCTGAATGATAAGCAACTGCTTATTTGTCAACTCGGTGACATTGATTTGCCTGCCGCTGAGTTGACATTTTTCTTCCCAATGTAAAATCGCCTGCTCAAATTGAGTGTATTGAATCCGCTTTTTCTCATCCGCTTTTATTTTCTTTAGTATTGGATTCAGCCAATGCATTTCCAGTAGTAGGGGGAGCCACAAATTCAGCTTATATGCACGATAGAACAGTGATAGCAGTTTGGTGGTCACGATCGAGGTATGGCCGTTGTGCCATAACAGTTTGATTTCCTGTAGTGAATAACAGATATCTGACCAAGCTGTATCATTTCGTTGATCCCAGTTTGTTTTTGGTGACTGGGGCGTTTTGTGGATGGTGATTAATCCAATATCGTTACGATAGTTAAGCCACTGATAAAACTCGGCAAATGAGCCAATCACCGTCGCTTTACTATCATTGATTTGATTTAGTTTGGTTTGTGCTTCTACCCAGCGCTCCTGCTGTTGCAGAATAAGAATCAACAACAGGTTGAAATAGAGCGTTGCATGAGGGTCTGAAAATCGGATTTGATATTCATAATGAAGTTCATCAAGAAGCGAAACAGCCTGTTCAAAATCATAATTGATCAGTTGTGTTGCAATACCGAAAAAGTCGAATTGGGTGATAAATTCCGGCCAGACTTCCGAGTGTTTACGTAAGATAGACACTTTATTCCATGATTTCAGTGCTGGAGAGCTTTCACCACGCATGAGCGCTATCATGCCATCGACAAGATCGATGAAGTTGTGCTCAAAACTCAACGTGTGATAAAAGCTGATGCGTTTAATATAACGCTTTGCTGCCTGACTGTGTTCAGCGGCAACATCAATATAACCCATACGCAAGTTAATCCGTGCCAGATTGAAATGGCAGTAGAAGATGAGGTATGGGATGTTATTTTTAATGGCGAGCTCTAATTCTTTACGCTGATATACAGCAGCCTGAAACCAGTCACCGAGGTTGCTATAATGAATCGATACCATACCGTAGTAGTTCATAATCGCGTTTTCATCTGCGGACAGATGGAATTCGAGTTGATGTAACTTGTCGAGTTTAAAGTCGTCGGAAGTTGCGGCGAAATAGGTATCGTATTTCGCTAGGATCAGGATGGCGATAGCTCGATCTTGTTCGTGTCGATAGTACGGCTGCTTGAGCAATTGTAAGTTTTCGATAAAGCCACGCGCTTCTACAAATTGCTGGTTTTTAAACAGATAGATTGTTTTTGCCCAGCATAGTGACAGCTCACTCTCAATAATTTCAACCGGGAATGCATCAAGAATTTGTTTTAATTCAGAAAAACCATGATAGTACCCGTACATGCCACTGCCACTTTGTTTGAACCAGTGTATGGCTAAGTCGATGTTTTGAGTATTGATAGCGGTTTGAATAGCGATGTATATTTGACCGCTTTTATAGTGATTTTTAGCCACGATGCGCATCGCTTCCTGATAAATTCGCGGATCGGCTCTGGCGATACTTTCTAATGTGTCTCGCAAGTATGGAATGCCCAGGATATAGCGCTCATCTCTGTCCAGCTCAATGAGCGGAGCGAGGTTTTCAATATGCGCACTCTCAAGCGAGACCAGATTTTTTTTGATATTGGCGCTAAAAGCCAGTGCGATCAAAAGTCGTTGTTCATGGTAAGACAGGCTTGGAAGTATCCTTGCCTGAATAAATTCCTGCAGTGATTCTTTGTATCGCTCGCTATCCAGTTCTTTCCAGTTGGCAACCAGTACCGGCCAACCTTTAGTCTGCAAATAAATATCGCTGTAATTATCCGGGTACAACTGTGCGATTTCATGTTGAGAGAACAACAGCGAGTGTTGATCAATCAGGGTGATTTTTTTGTATAGCAGCGCTTCAGAAATTAATTTGTTGTTGCCTATCCAGTTGGCACTAATAAATAAAGTCTGGTCTTTCGCTTCAAGCAGCGGACACATTTGTAACACCTGGTCCAGATGTTGATAAAACGCTCTTCCTAGCGGATCCCAAATTAAGTGACCACTCGGCTCGGTATCTTCAGGGTTCGGAAGCGAATTATAAATATCGCATTTCAGATAGTCAGAAAGTTGTTTCAATACCGTCGATTTTCCGCTGCCCGCCATACCATTTAAAATGACAATCGGGGATTTTTGGGTCGTGATGAAATGCAGGAGGGAGAAGCGTTCAATCATAATGTTACAGTCATGCTACGTGTTGTTATCACGCTAACATAATGTTAGAGGAAAGCAACCGTTAACCATTGGTAGTAAAGGCAATTGACAGTGGTTGCGTATGAAAAAGTAGATGATCTTGTGTTCAGCGCACAGCGGATGAAATTCGCTAAGCCACGACAACTTGACGCAAGGTCCGATGAAGGTTAGAGGGAAAATGCCCGCTGAATAAGCGGGCAATTTTGATCGTGATGAACACACTCAAACAGTGCTTTACTCTGATTATGTCGCTACGATGGATCCGGCACTTTTCTGACCTGTAAAATAATGCCCATCAGAGGATGATCGAAATAGAGCGTTTCACCGCTGCGCATTCTGCGTTTTTGGTCCAGTCGATATGACTTCAGAAAACGTTCTTCTGTGACTGTCGGAGAGATCGATTGAAGGTGACCAAACTGAACATTGTCATCTTCGTCTGTGGCATCTTGTGAAAAATCAACCGGGGTTTCTTCAACAGCAATATCCCGAACACTCGGTTCTTTCAGATCCAACAGAGCATCGACATAGAGATAATGTTGTACATAGACCTGTAATTTTCCATCTAGCTCATACAGGGGCTTCGGCACAGCTTTTTCAACTGTATCTTCAATGGGAGATTGCTGAGCTGCTGTCGACGGTGTGATTTCACGGCCGTCCGGATGAAACTGAGATGAGTAATCTTTGCCGGCTAAAATATGAAACGCAGGGGCATTTGCTTTACCTTCATCACCCTGACGCCAAGCGGTATGCAGCAATACCTGGAAGCCTGCATGATTTTTCAGGTTCTCTTCCTGCTTGTTCAACTTGTATTCTGAGGCCGGTAATCGTGTGACACCTTTTTGGTCGAGATAGGCCTGAGACCCCAAATTACCTGTATTTTTGTAATCTATCGGTGGGAGCACATTGGGCCATGTCTCATTGGTTTGTTCAGCATTCACGACGCGCTTAAAAATGATCACTTCAATGTCAAATTGGCGTTGTGCCCAAGAAGGCATGGCAATTAATAACATTAGCAGTGGGATCAGCTTATTCATTATGACTCCATTATGACCTAGCAGGCGATTCTCATCATGATTGCTCCCTGACATCAGGAAGCCGGTAGTATATTTTGCTGAAATTCATTCAGCATATCTCGGATAAAACCCAGTCGTTGGTTTCGTTCTTCCAGCGGCAGGGTAAATTTAAACTTCGTTGGGCCATCCATTCCGTATTGTTTGGGTTGAGACTGTAAGAGTTGCACTAAATACGCGGGATTAATACTAGCATTAAGATCAAATTCAATATAACCACCTTTACTGTGTGCTTCAATTTTCTTAATGTTCAGTGCAGCGGCTTCCAATTTCAGTTTACTGATTTCTAACAGGTTGAGTGCAGCATCCGGCAGTTTGCCAAAGCGATCAATCAATTCTACCCGCAATTCATTCAGTTCATCAGGATTCGACACACTTGCGATTTGCTTATACATCGACAGGCGGGTATTGATGTCTGGAATATAGTCATCGGGAAGCAGAGCCGGTAACCGGAGTTCCACTTCTGTTTGCGTTTTCAGTAAGTCGTCGAGGGAAGGCTCTTTACCGGATTTCAGCGCATCGACCGCCTGCTCAAGCATTTCCATATAAAGTGTAAAGCCGACGGACTGGATTTGTCCGCTCTGTTCTTCACCGAGTAGCTCGCCCGCGCCCCGGATTTCAAGGTCATGGGTTGCAAGCGTAAATCCGGCCCCCAGATCTTCAAGAGAAGCCAGAGCTTCTAACCGTTTGACGGCATCTTTGGTCATCGCTTTCGGATGTGGGGTCAACAAGTAAGCGTAGGCTTGGTGATGTGAACGCCCGACTCGTCCCCGTAACTGGTGGAGTTGCGCGAGGCCTAATGTGTCGGCCCGGTGCATAATGATCGTATTGGCGGTCGGTACATCAATCCCCGTTTCAATGATGGTCGTGCAAACCAGCAGATTAAAACGCTGATGATAAAAATCATTCATAATGCGTTCCAGTTCACGTTCACGCATCTGACCATGTGCCACGGTAATCCGGGCTTCGGGAATCAGTTTCTCAAGATCGGCCGCGACTTTATCAATCGTTTCAACCTGATTATGCAGATAGTACACCTGCCCGCCACGCATGACCTCACGCAATACTGCTTCTCGGACAATCGTCGGATCACTTTGCCGGACAAATGTTTTAACGGCTAAGCGTCGTGCGGGTGGGGTCGCAATGATGGATAAATCTCGCATCCCGCTCATTGCCATATTCAACGTTCTGGGAATCGGTGTTGCCGTGAGCGTGAGGATATCAACATCTGCCCGCATCGCCTTGACTTTTTCTTTCTGACGCACCCCGAAGCGGTGCTCTTCATCAACAATCAATAGCCCGAGATCTTTAAATTTCAACTCGCTGGAGAGGAGTTTATGGGTGCCGACTAAAATATCAATCTTGCCATCCGCCACATCTTGCAGGATTTGTTTCTGTTCTTTGGCTGTTTTAAAGCGAGAGAGAACTTCAACGCGGATGGGATGATTGGCAAAGCGGTCTCTGAAGTTTTCAAAATGTTGTTGCGCCAGCAACGTTGTCGGCACTAAAACTGCGACTTGTTTGCTGTTATCGGTACAGACAAAGGCCGCGCGCATGGCAACTTCTGTCTTACCGAAACCGACATCACCGCAGACTAAGCGATCCATGGCTTTGTTTTGACACATGTCTGAAAGAACAGCGTTGATCGCCATTGACTGATCATCCGTTTCTTCAAACGGGAAGCTGGCTTTGAACGTCGCATACTGTTCACGATCCAGCGCGAAGACATGGCCCGGCTTTAACTCTCGTTTGGCGTAGACATCCAGTAATTCGGCCGCGACGTCCCGGGCTTTCTCTGCGGCTTTACGCCGCGCTCTGGTCCAGCTTTCTCCACCCAGTTTATGAATCGGGGCATTTTCATCGGCACCACCGGAATAGCGACTAATCAGGTTCAGTGCGGAAACCGGAACATAAAGCTTGGCTTCTCCCTGATATTCCAGCGTGACATATTCTGTGGTAATGCCACCCACTTCTAATGTCTGTAATCCGATATAACGTCCGATACCATGATCAATATGAACTACGGGCTGGCCGGGTTTGAGTTCTGCAAGATTACGGATGATCGCGTCACTATTGGTGACTCGTTTGTCTTTCTTTCGCCGTTGGACAACCCGATCGCCAAGAAGATCACTTTCACAAATCAAGGCAACCTGTTGTTCATGCAGGATAAACCCATGCTCAGCCGTTCCGAGGATCAACGCATATTTTTCATCACTCAGACAAGCATCCTGAAAAGACGGCAGTGTCGTCGGGCGTAATTTGATCCGTTGTAGGAGTTCGAGCAGCGCTTCACGACGACCTTCCGATTCGACGGAGAATACAATTTGTCCCGTATGGGATTCAACAAACTGACGCAGTGCTGCTAATGGCTCTTTATGCTGGTGCTGCGCTTTGATTTCCGGGAGCGGGGAGACTTGAAGATTGAACCGTCCCGCTTTTTCAGTGACAGGTTTACTATGAACCTGAAATTGTGAAAAAGGTTTCAACATGGCAAAAAGTTGATCTTTTTGCAGCCAGAGTTCAGCAGGTTCAAGCAGTGGCCGTAATGGATCAACGCGTCTTTGTTCATAACGCTCATGAACATCATTCAGAAACCGATCAATCGATGGTTCAATATCACCGACGACAATCAGCTGAGTCTCTGGCGGTAAATAGTCGAAGAGCGTTTCAGTGTGATCGAAAAACAAGGGTTGCCAGTATTCAATACCTGCCGGCCATATCCCTTTTGAGACTTGCATATAGACGGATTCAGGTTCTCTGGAGGCTTCAAAACGCTGACGAAAGCGGCTCCGGAACGCTTCGATTGCCGTGGCCGTTGTCGGGAACTCGTGAGCCGGCAGAAGCCGAACTTCTTGAATTTCTTCTATCGAACGCTGATTTTCCGGATCAAAGGTTCGAATGGTGTCAATCTCATCATCAAAAAAGTCAAAACGATAGGGGAGGTCGCTGCCCATTGGGAACAGGTCGAGAATAGCTCCCCGACTTGCATACTCACCCGGGCCAAATACTTGATCGACATGACGATAGCCGGCATTTTCAAGTTGTTCTCTGAGCTTTACTAAAGAAAAGCGATCTCTTTGTTTGACGATCAGCGTATGTTGCAGCAAAAAATCGCGGGGTGACTGTCTTTGCAGTAATGTCGTCACCGGGATAATCGTTATCCCACCCGGTTGTTTGGGCAGGTGATAGAGCCGTGAGATCCGATCAGAGATAATATCCTGATGCGGGGAAAAACTGTCATAAGGCAGTGTTTCCCAGTCCGGGAATACCGTGACACCGGCTGAGTAAAATTGTTCGATTTCCTGCTGTAATTTCAACGCCATCTGCGGGTCCGCAGTGACGAGCAGCGTATGGTGTTGATGCCGATGGGACAGCTCTGCTGCCACCAGTGCAAGACTGGCACCCGTCAGGTTACCGATCTGTTTTTTATCTCCCGGGCCTTGAGTGGCCGGAAGCGATAGAATGGGATTTAAGCTGGTCATGAGTTTGCTATTTATTTCTTTCAAGAGAGCGACGACGGAGTAGTTTCTGCTGTTGATATAGAGCGGCTCGAATTAATAAATCCTGATCGGATTCTCTCAGGAGGTCATATTTCACGGTCACAAGATAGTGTTCGTCTTCAGCCTGACAGTTGCCAACATGAGCATAACAATATATAGCGGCAGGTGGATGATCCAGAAACAGTTTGACGCGTAGTAATGTATCGATATCTAGCGGTTGATGGCTGACATAAGTAAACTGGCTGGCACCAAACGATTCAGTCTGGTGGCGTTGCTGAGGATCATCTTGCTGAGACAACATAAAGTTCAGCAGCATGTTTAATTTGGTATTTTGACTATCCAGCAACTGAATGAGATTTTTAAAATCATTATTTTTCAGTTCTTGCCGGGCCACATCACCAAGTTGGTCAAGATGACTGAATTCACATGCAACAATAAATGGTACAGGGATTTCACTTTCAAATACCTCTTCAGAAGGGAATGATGCCCCTGCCGCCAAAGGCTCGATATTGATTGTGAGTGCATGTTGCACTGTAAAAAACTCTTGTTCGACCATGGTTCATTCCTCATCTTTGCATGTTGATTATCGCTATACGAATGAACTAATCAAGGTATAGAGCTGTCATTTGTATGAATTAACAATGAATTGGCAAATTAATGCTACAACCTGAGTCAGTTTATCGTTAAAGTACCGTGCAATAGTCTTTATTGGTTTATAGTATGTTTCGTCCTGTTTCGGTATTTATAGGGTTCAGATATTTACGAGGACAGTCAGGTGATCGGTTCAGCCGTTTTGTTTCCCGTATTTCAACGGTCGGTATCACCATCGGTGTGTTAGCGCTGGTCACGGTCTTGTCGGTCATGAATGGCTTTGAGTCTCAACTGAAAAACCGGATTCTCGGGGTTTTACCGCATGCGGTGGTTTATCAGGGACATGAACGAACCCAATGGCAAGCAACGCCGCCGTCTTTCCTTCAACAGTTTCCCGCGCAATCCTCCCCTGAACCAATTGTACGCAGTGAAGCGGTTGTTCAGAGTGCGAGCGAGCTATCGGCCGGCATCATGCTAGGGATTGAGCCTCAGGACAACGATCCACTTGCACAATATTTGATCATCGGAACGATGCAAGATTTACATGCCGGAGATTATACACTTTTCCTCGGTCATCAGTTAGCAAGACAACTGAATGTTTCTCAAGGCGATAAAGTCCGTCTGATGGTGACACAAGCGAGTCAGTTTACACCTCTGGGGCGCATTCCCAGTCAACGCAACTTTACCGTCGCCGGTATCTTTAACACCGGTTCTGATATCGATGCTCAACTGATGATTACCCATATCCATGATGCGCAGCGGCTATTACGTTTCAATGAGCACACCATTTCCGGCTGGCGATTGTCGTTTGCCGACCCTTTTATGGTCTCTGAACTGGCGAAAAAACCATTACCACAAGGGTGGCACTGGAGTGACTGGCGGGATCAGCGTGGCGAATTATTTCAGGCCGTGCGGATGGAAAAAAACATGATGGGGCTGATGCTGGGACTGATTGTCGCCATCGCCGCTTTTAATATTATTTCTGCGTTGATCATGGTTGTGATGGAAAAACAGTCAGAAGTGGCGATTTTGAAAACGCAGGGGATGACCAATTTGCAGGTTCTGTTTGTCTTTATTGTTCAGGGGGCCAGCAGTGGTATTGCCGGTGCGCTGAGTGGTGGTATTCTCGGCATCCTGACTGCGAGTTACCTGAATTCGATTTTACAAATATTGGGGGTGGACTTGATTGCGATGGGCGGTTCGTTACCCGTGATGATTCGGCCCAGCCAAATTGTAGTGGTGGAGTTGCTGACCATTGCTTTGAGTCTTTTGGCAACCTTATATCCTTCACTCCGTGCATCGTCCGTTCATCCAGCAGAGGCTTTACGATATGAATAATCTCCTTGAATGTCGCCAGCTCACTAAAATTTATCGGGAAGGAGAGCTTGCGACACATGTCTTACAAGGTGTCAGCTTTTCGATGCAGCCTGGAGAGTTTGCTTCGATAGTGGGGTCATCCGGCTCGGGGAAAAGCACCTTACTACACATCTTAGGGGCTCTTGATCAACCCACCAGTGGCGATGTGACGTTTTTAGGTCATGACATGTTGCAGCTCCGCTCCGCGCAGCAGGCAAAAATCCGTAATCAACACATTGGCTTTGTGTATCAGTTTCATCACTTACTCGCCGATTTTTCAGCATTAGAAAATGTGGCAATGCCGTTGCTGATTGGTGGTGAGTCAGTTGCCAATGCGACCCACACGGCGCAACAATGGCTTGCCCGTGTCGGGCTTGATCACCGGCTCTCTCATCGCCCGAGTGAACTTTCGGGCGGCGAGCGGCAACGGGTTGCGATAGCCCGGGCGCTGGTCAACAAACCATCTCTGGTATTAGCGGATGAACCAACTGGTAATCTGGATCATCAGACGGCCCTGGCTGTGTATGAGCTAATGAGAGAGTTGAATGAAGATTCTCAGACAGCATTTTTAGTGGTCACGCATGATCAGGAACTTGCGGGAAAAATGAATCGTATTCTGACGATGAAAGACGGTTTACTGACGTCGTAAGGAGAGCACAAAGTGATTTCATCATTATCTCTGATGATTGGTCGTCGTTTTAGCCGTTCCAAAAAAAGAAACAAACTGGTTTCCTTTATTTCAATGTCCTCCACTCTAGGGATTGCTTTCGGGGTGGCTGTGATTGTGATTGGTTTATCAGCGATGAACGGGTTTGAAAGAGAATTAGATAACCGGGTTCTATCAGTGATCCCGCATGGTGAATTTGAGGGGGTCGAAGGGCCGCTCCAAGCATGGCCGGCCATGATGAAGAAAGTCACTTCTTTTCCTCAGATTGTTGCGGCAGCACCTTATGTCCGGTTTACCGCGTTGGCAGAGAAAGGCCAGCAACTGAAAGCGATAGAGGTCCGTGGTATTGACCCAGAGATGGAGCGTCACGTGTCTGAGCTTTCCCGCTATATCACGGGACAGACATTTACGAAGGCTTCTCCCGGTAAGCATCAGGTCATCCTCGGGCAGGGCGTTGCCCAACGTTTGGGTGTCCATGTCGGTGACGCTTTGACATTGATGGTGCCGAATATGTCTGGGGGAGCCAAATCACTGAAAGCCCCTCAACGGATACGGGTCACATTGGTTGGCGTATTGGCACTGCATGGGCAGATTGATCACAATCTGGCATTGATTCCTCTGGAAGATGCACAGCAATATACCAGTATTGGTTCAGCGGTGACCGGTGTATCCGTCAAAGTACATGATGTGTTCCGTGCCGAGCAGATTGTGCGTCAGGTCGGTAATCAGCTCAATCAATATGTTTATCTGCGAAGCTGGCAGCGGCAGTACGGCTATCTTTACCGGGATATTCAGTTGGTGCGTACAATTTTGTATCTGGTGATGGTTCTCGTGATTGGGGTGGCAAGTTTTAATATTGTTTCAACCTTAATGATGGCGGTGAAAGATCGCGCTGCGGAAATTGCGATTTTGAGAACGATGGGGGCTTCGGATCGCTTGATTCGGCAGATATTCATGTGGCAGGGAATTTTTTCCGGTGTATTGGGTAGCCTGTGTGGCAGCGTCATTGGCGTATTGGTTGCAATGAATCTCACCGGGCTGATTCAACAACTTGAATCACTCATCGGTCATCACTTTTTATCGGGTGATATTTATTTTGTCGACTTTCTGCCATCTCAAGTGGAAGTCCGAGATGTGGTGTTGGTGTCTGGAACCGCAATTTTGTTAAGCCTGGCTGCGACATTCTATCCCGCCTTGAAGGCGAGTCGTCTTAATCCCGCAACCGTTCTTTCTTCCCGATAGATTCCCTTCGATAGACACTTTTCTATAGACAGACAGCAAGCGACTTCAGCATCGTTCACGATCTGAAGTCGCTTTGGTGATGATTTCCGGCGCGTATCGCGTTGCCATGCCTGAATGTATCAAAGTTACCTGAACTGTATCACTTGAACTGGGTACAGAGCGATGTGAAAGAAAGTGTGAAGTGAACCGAGGATAGTTATTCACTCATATCAACGCTTTCATACCTTTATTACGAGTGCCTCGTAATGACGAATACTTGTCAAGACGCTCTCTTCCTATCCAGTTATTTTAATTCTGCCGGTTACTTTAATTGTCGCTTTTGCCAGCTCCTGACCACGGAGTAACGCCACAAACCATGAATCCCAAAATAGCCGAGCAGGGCACAGACGACACCACAAATTAAACAGCCCACAACCAGTGAAGGTGCAATGGTTGACATCTGTTGCGTGATATAGCTCCAAGACAGTTCGAAATGAAAGTGTTGGGGCGGTTCATGGAGCACCCAAGCGCCCAGCTTATAAGCAAAATAGAAGAGGACGGGCATGGTGATCGGGTTACTGACCCAAACCAAGGCAACAGAGAGTGGGAGATTGACACCACATGCGATAGCAAGTCCAGCAGACATAATCATCTGACTGGGCAGCGGAACAAATGCCATAAATAAGCCGACAGCAAAAGCACCAGCAGCTGAACGACGGTTCAGACACCATAAATTGGGGTTATACAACACGTTACCAAAGATTCTCAGGGCTTTTTGCCGTTTGATTAGTTCCCTGTCTGGTAAGAATCGCTTAATTAATTTTTTAGGCATATAAAACGATGGCTCTTATAAAAAACAACTGGTTGCTCAGTTCTTATTGTTTAACATTATTATCATCACCTTACTGGCCGAAGATGCCGGGCATGATTTATTGCTGGTGGGGTGTCTTACTGCTGTTTTTTGCTCTCCGGATTCATCAATTGTGGTACACAATTGGTATATGCACCGCATTGATATTGGTATTACTTCACGGAAATATATTCAAACGACAATCTGACGTTCTATTTCAATCTAAGCACGATATTACCATAAACGTTAAAGTTGACAGCTTTTTTACACCAAATAGTTTTGGCTATAGTGCGCAAGCGCAAGTGTTATCGATAAATAACACACCTATTAGGTGGTGGATGCAACCAAAAGTCAAGCTATATACAACGGGTCAATACGACCCCGGTGATATATTGAAAATGTCGGTAACGATCAAACCGATTACCGGTGTATTCAATGAAGCAGGATTTGATAGTGAACGCTATTTTTTCAGTCAAGGTATTGTGGCAAAAGTATTCGCCCGTTCTGATATTGAGGTAAAAAAGTCAGGAGATACTTGGCGTTATCGTCTGTTTCAGCAAGTGGCTCAGCAGCTCCGGGACGACTCGTTGAAAGGCATTATCTTGGCGCTTTCTTTTGCTAACCGTCATGATTTAACGGAGCAACAGTGGCAGGTTCTGAAAGAGAGTGGTTTAGCACATTTGATTGCTATCTCTGGTTTGCACATCGGTATTGCTTATTCATTTGGTTTTTTGCTTGGTATCCCCGTTTCTCGTTTAGGCCGTCGCTGGTTATGGACACCCGTTATCTTGGGTGGCTGTTCAGCTTTGATTTACGCATGGTTAGCCGGTTTTTCACTGCCGACCCAACGGGCGATACTGATGTTACTTATCCATATTGTACTCAGGATGAACCATAGTCGAGTCAGTCTCAGAGAGCGATTTTTACTCACGTTGAGCGGTATATTAACCATTCATCCGTTTGCTGGTATTTCAGCCAGTTTCTGGATGTCGTTTGCTGCGGTTTTCTTTGTCTTGTATTTGGTGAATCAAGAAAGAGATGTTCTACACCGTGATCGCGTTGGAAAACTGATACGACAGATGAAAGGGCATCTTGTATTAATGATCGGTATGTTGCCGGTCAGTGCTTACTTTTTTGGCGGGGTGAGTCTGATTTCCCCCCTGTATAACTTGGTATTTATTCCTTGGTTCAGTGTCTTGGTGGTACCTTTAGTTTTTGTCGGTTTGTTGGTCACGAGTTTAGGGGGCTCGGCCATCCTCATATGGCAGGTCATTCATGGGCTACTTGAACCGGTTATGTGGGCTGCCAGTTTCGCCGGACCGGCTTGGTTGTTTACCCCTTCTCATCTTATTGCTCTCTTGATTATTGCCACAACGGTTGTGTTACTTTGGCCCATCTTATCATCCCGTAGTCTCGGTTTTTTTCTGGTCATGATGTGCGGCTTTTCCGTTGGACGTAATACAACAACCGACTGGCAGATTGACATTCTGGATGTCGGTCATGGTTTGTCAGTCTTAATTGGGAGACATGGGCATTACATTCTCTATGACACGGGTAAAAGCTGGCCGGGTGGGAGTATGGTTCAGTCGGTGGTCACACCCATTTTAAGACAGCGAGGGATTCGTCATCTCGATGGTTTAATTCTCAGTCATTTGGATAATGATCATGCCGGGGGGCGTTTTGAACTTGAAAAAGTCTGGCATCCCCAATGGAAACGAGCCAGTGAGTTTCTGCCGGGATATCAGCCTTGTGCGCAAGGGCATTCATGGCAATGGCAAGGATTAACGTTTGATGTTTTATGGCCACCGAAACGTGTTGTAAAAGCAGATAATGATGCTTCATGTACGCTTCGGATTTCTGATGATGACGGACATTCTATTCTGTTGACCGGTGATATTGAAAAGGGGAGTGAATGGCAGATGTTACAACAGGACCTGCCGCTTGGCAGTGACGTGGTGATTGTGCCTCATCATGGCAGCGATACATCCTCTTCTCCTTTATGGGTTAAACGGGTTGGTGCCGAGTTAGCGATTGCCTCTTTAGCTGGGGTGAATCGCTGGCATTTACCGAATAAGGGAGTCGTCAAACGCTATCAGCAAAATGGCACGCAATGGCTGGATACGGCTATATCCGGTCAGGTTCGGGTCATCATTTCCGGTCAAAAACGCGAGGTCAATACAATGCGTAGTGAGACCTTCTCGCCATGGTATAGGCAGACGCTGCGTAAACAGGTAGAATGGCGCGGTTATTCTCGATGAAAAGTACCATGGTATCTATGTCAAATATAAATGATGAAACGACTTGGCAAACGTTTAAGCGTCTTTGGGTTTATATCCGCTTATATAAGTCAGGTTTGTTTGTTGCCGTTATTGCTCTGATTATTAATGCTGCGTCGGATACCTACATGGTTTCCCTGCTCAAGCCCCTGTTGGATGAAGGGTTTGGTTCCGCTGAATCTAACTTCCTGAAAATACTGCCACTGATTATCCTAGCCATGATGCTGATTCGCGGATTCAGTGGCTTCGTGTCATCATATTGCTTGAGTTGGGTCTCGGGGAACGTCGTAATGATGATGCGACGTAAAATATTTAGCCATTTCATGCATATGCCGGTGAGCTTCTTTGACAAGGAATCAACCGGTGGATTGTTGTCAAGAATTACCTATGACACGGAACAGGTTGCCGGGGCTACAAGTCGGGCATTGGTCAGTATTGTCCGCGAAGGGGCCAGTATTGTCGGTTTACTGGCATTGATGTTCTGGAATAGCTGGGAGTTATCTCTGGTTTTGATTGTGGTCGCGCCCGTTGTCGCTGTGGCTATCAGGGTTGTGTCGAAACGGTTTCGGAAAATATCAAGAAACATGCAGGATGCGATGGGGCAGGTCACTTCGTCTGCGGAGCAGATGCTGAAAGGTCACAAAGTGGTTCTCAGCTATGGCGGTCATGATGTTGAATGCAAGCGTTTCGATGATGTGAGCAACCGGATGCGTCAACAGACGATGAAACTGGTCGCTGCTCAGGCTATCGCGAACCCTGTCATACAGATGATTGCTTCTTTGGCATTGGTCACGGTGTTATTTCTAGCCAGTGTGGACTCGATTCGTTCCGAGTTGACTCCCGGCACATTTACGGTGATTTTTTCTGCAATGTTCGGTTTGATGCGTCCATTAAAAGCGTTGACGAATGTCACGTCAGATTTTCAACGTGGGATGGCTGCCAGTCAGACATTATTCTCATTGATCGATCTGGAGACAGAAAAAGATACCGGTCATTATGAAGCAGAGGCGGTGACAGGGTTAGTTCAAGTCAATGACGTGACGTTTACCTATCAGGGTAAAGAAAAACCGACGCTTTCGCATATTTCTTTTGCCATCAAACCAGGTCATACCGTTGCTTTGGTTGGTCGTTCTGGATCGGGGAAAAGTACCATTGCCAGCTTATTTACCCGTTTTTATGATGTGGACGATGGTGTGATTCAGTTAGACGGGCAAGATATCCGAGATTATAAGTTGACCAATCTCAGAAAACATTTTGCGTTGGTTTCGCAAAATGTGCACCTATTTAACGATACGATCGCAAATAACATTGCCTATGCGGCAGAGGGTCTTTATACCCGGGAACAAATTGAACACGCCGCCCGACAAGCACATGCGATGGAATTCATTCAGCATATGCCCGCAGGTCTAGATACCTTGATCGGGGAGAATGGTGCCAGCCTGTCTGGCGGACAACGGCAGCGGATCGCGATCGCCCGGGCGCTGCTCAGAGATGCACCGATTCTGATTTTGGATGAAGCGACATCCGCACTGGATACCGAATCAGAACGGGCGATTCAGGAAGCTTTGGCTGAATTGCAGAAGAATAAGACGGTTCTGGTGATTGCACACCGGTTATCAACGATTGAAGAAGCCGATGAAATTTTGGTGATCGATGAAGGTGAAATTATCGAAAGAGGCCACCATGTAGCGCTACTAGAAAAACATGGTGCCTATGCTCAACTTCATCGTACACAGTTTGGTAGTTAAATCGTGATTGAGGATATCTGGTTTAAACGTCATATTGTCGGTCGGTTATTGGCACCGATCTTATGGCCGCTGAGTTTGCTATATCGCTGGATCAGCGAATCGCGCAGAAAAGCCTATCAACAAGGGCGCAAGCCAACTTATCGTGCACCAGTTCCGGTGATTGTTGTCGGCAATATTACCGCTGGCGGAAACGGTAAAACCCCAGTGGTTGTTTGGCTGGTGGAAGCATTGCAGCAGATGGGGATGACACCGGGTGTCATTTCTCGGGGGTACGGTGGCAAAGCGCCACAATATCCATTACTGGTGACTCAAGAGACACCGGTTCACCATTGTGGTGATGAACCGAAACTGATACATCAGCGAACAGGCGCACCGGTTGCCGTGGCACCACACCGCGAAGATGCAGTGAAAGCATTATTAACGCAAGGTGTGAATGTCGTGGTTGCTGATGATGGTTTACAGCATTATGCGCTGGCGCGGGATATTGAAATTGTGGTTGTTGATGGTCAACGGCGGTTTGGTAATCAGCGGTTTATTCCTTACGGCCCGTTGCGTGAGTCGCTGCAACGACTGACATCGGTGGATTTTGTCATTAACAATGGTGGTTCCCCTGAATCGAATGAGATTTCAATGACACTGACGCCTCAGCAAGCGGTTCATCTTTGCTCCGGTACCCGTTGTGATGTCGCGCAGTTAGGAAAATTAGCTGCTATTGCAGGAATTGGTAATCCGCCACGTTTTTTTCAGACACTATTGCATTTAGGCGCATCTTTGGTGACAACCCGAGAATTTGCTGATCACTATCAATATGGTGTCCATGATATTGAGGGGATTGCAGAAGAAGCCGAACGTGTCATCATGACGGAAAAAGATGCTGTGAAATGTCTTTCTTTTGCGCAAGATAACTGGTGGTATTTACCCGTATCTGCGACGTTCCAACCGATGGATGCGCAAAAAATATTACGATCAATTGAAGAGGTTATTAAACATTATGGATCATCGTCTGCTTGAAATTGTTGCCTGTCCGGTATGTAAAGGAAAACTGACCTATGATAAAGAGCAACAAGAGTTGATTTGTAAATTTGATCGGCTTGCATATCCAATTCGAGAGGGAATCCCTGTGTTGCTAGAGCCAGAAGCACGAACCATGTCAATGGAAGAGGGGCGCTGATGACGACTGCCTATACTGTTGTGATTCCTGCGCGTTACCAGTCTTCTCGGTTACCGGGAAAGCCACTGGCTGATATTGGCGGGAAGAGCATGATCCAGCGTGTTTATGAACAGGCGATTCAGTCTGGCGCGGAACGAGTTGTGGTCGCAACAGATGATGAAAGAATTGAACAGGCTGTGAAATCCTTTGGTGGACAAGTCTGTATGACAGGATCTGAACATGAATCCGGTACGGAGCGATTGGCGGAAGTTGTCCGAAAATTATCGATTCCGGATGAGCATATCGTCGTTAACGTTCAAGGGGATGAGCCATTGATTCCGCCTGCGATTATTACGCAAGTGGCCGAAAATCTGGCAAGTCACAATGTCCCGATGGCAACCCTCGCGGTTGAAATTACTGACCGGGAAGAAGTGTTCAATCCTAATGTCGTCAAGGTTGTTACAGACCATCAAGGGTATGCACTCTATTTTAGTCGTGCAAGCATTCCCTGGGATCGCGACCAATATGGTCAGCAGCAGCCTGAAATTCATACTCCATTATTACGGCATATTGGTCTCTATGCTTATCGTGCCGGATTTATTCAGACTTATATTCAGTGGGCACCAAGCCAACTGGAGAAAATTGAAAGTTTGGAACAGCTACGTGTCCTTTGGTACGGTGAAAAGATTCATGTGGATGTTGCTTTGGAAACACCCCCGATTGGGGTCGATACTGAGGCAGATTTGGCACACCTTCGCGCAATTATCGCCCAAAACCACTAATAGAAACGGATGGGAAATCCCATCCGTTTTGTATGATGACCGGATGTTGATCTCACGGTCACGCTGGTGGATTTTATGCTTTTACGGTGTTGAGAGCTGTGTCGTCTCCTTGCTAGGACAAACAGCCAACCGCTCTCGTCTGCCGGTATCTTTGACTTCTTCAAGAATGACTTCAAACCCCCATAAGCGGTGCAAATGTTTTAAAACTTCTTCATAGCTCGGATCGAGTGGGATACGGTCATGAGGAACGTACTGGAGAGAGAGGGAACGATCCCCCCGGATGTCAACATTGTAAACCTGAATGTTGGGTTCAATATTACTCAGGTTGTACTGTGCGGCGAGCTTTTCTCGGACTTTCTGATAGCCCAGTTCATCATGGATCGCATTGACTTCAATAAAATTCTTACGGTCATCATCTGTAATAGCAAATAGTTTGAAATCTCGAATAAGTTTAGGGGAGAGGTACTGACTGATAAAACTCTCATCTTTGAAATTTTGCATCGCAAAATGAACCGCGTCCAGCCAATCAGTTCCGGCCAGATTCGGGAACCATTCTTTATCTTCCTCCGTTGGCTCCTGACAGATACGCTGAATATCTTTGAACATAGCAAACCCTAACGCGTATGGGTTGATACCACTGTAGTAGGGGCTATTATACGATGGCTGAGCAACCACACTGGTGTGACTGTGAAGAAATTCGAGAATGAATTTTTCAGAGACCAGACCTTCATCATAGAGGTGGTTTAAAATCGTATAGTGCCAGAACGTAGCCCATCCTTCATTCATGACCTGGGTCTGTTTCTGAGGATAGAAGTATTGGCTGATTTTTCTGACAATTCGGACTATCTCGCGCTGCCATGGTTCAAGTAAAGGCGCATGTTTTTCAATGAAATAGAGTATGTTTTCCTGCGGCTCACTCGGAAATCGAATTCGCTCATCCTCTGATTTTTGTTCGGTTTTCGGAAGTGTTTTCCAGAGTTCATTCACCTGAGATTGTAAGTACATCTCGCGTTGCTCTTGGCGAATTTTTTCTTCAGTAATCGATATTTTTTCTGGTCTTTTATATCGATCCACGCCGAAATTCATCAGGGCATGGCAAGAATCTAAAGTATCCTCGACTTCGGTGACCCCATATTTTTCTTCACACTCGCGGATATAGTTTTTGGCGAATAGTAAATAGTCAATGATAGAACTGGCATCTGTCCATGCTTGAAACAGATAGTTCCCTTTAAAGAATGAATTATGCCCGTAGCAGGCATGAGCCATGACCAGTGCTTGCATGGTGACGGTATTTTCTTCCATCAGATAAGCAATGCAAGGGTCAGAATTGATGACAATCTCGTAGGCCAATCCCATTTGGCCATGTTTATAACCTTGTTCTGTCTGAATGAATTTTTTACCAAAAGACCAGTGGTTGTAGTTGATCGGCATACCGATACTTGAGTAGGCATCCATCATTTGTTCCGACGTGATAACCTCTATCTGGTTGGGATAAGTATCAAGACGATAATGCTCTGCAACCCGCTTGATCTCGGTGTGATAGCGTTCGAGTAAATCAAAGGTCCAGTCCGGTCCGTCCGGGAGCCGTTTACTTTGGTGCTTGTCAGGTGTCGACTTTGTTTTGGTTACCATTCAAAAGCCCCTCCTAAGCTGTTGTTTCTTTCTGAAACAATTCCCTGAATACGGGGAAAATATCATCCACGGACTGAATATTTTTCATGGCAAAGTTATCAAAGCTTGTCTGTAACTTTTCATATTCATGCCAGAGTGTCTGATGAGAGCGGTGTGTGATTTCAATATATGCGTAGTATTGACAGCACGGTAGTAGGTTTTCAGTGAGTATTGAACGACAGCGAGGAGAATCATCTGCCCAGTTATCTCCGTCAGATGCCTGTGCTGCGTAGATATTCCATTGATTAACCGGATAACGTTCTTCCACAATTTCATGCATCAATTTGAGGGCACTGGATACAATGGTTCCTCCAGTTTCTTGTGAGTAGAAAAACTCATGTTCATCTACTTCTTTCGCTTGTGTGTGGTGACGGATGAATACAACTTCAACATTTTTGTAAGTCCGGGTTAAAAATAGATAGAGGAGGACGTAAAAACGTTTCGCAATATCTTTAGTCGCCTGATCCATTGAACCCGACACATCCATCAGACAAAACATGACGGCTTGACTGGAAGGGATAGGGCGTTTCTCATAGTTTTTATAACGCAAATCGAACGTATCAATAAATGGGACTTGATCGATTTTTTTTCGGATATCCAAAATTTCCTGTTGTAGGCGTTTCTCTTCCAGAGGTTGTGCCGGTTCCAGATTCTGAATTTCTGCCAGTGTTTCTTCGAGTTCATGAAGTAAGCGGCGTTTACCGGAAGTCATTGCTGTTCTTCTTGCCAGCGATTGTTGGAGTGAACGGACAATTGAAATATTGGCTGGCACGCCGGCAGTTTGATAGCCAGACCGATGCGTTTTCCATTCGACGATTCGATTGACTTGCTGTTTTTTCAGATTCGGCAGGGCCAAGTCGTCAAATAAGATATCCAAGTATTCATCTTTAGATATCTGGAACACAAAATCATCGCTACCTTCACCATCGGCACTGGCATCGCCCTGACCGGATCCACTGCCGCCACCTTGTTGCGGGCGGTCAATTTTGTCACCCGTAATGAATTGATCATTTCCGGGATGCACACGTTCTTTCAGGCCACCTTTCCCCTCATGAAAACTTGGCTCTTTGATGTCTTTACTAGGGATTGCGATATCTTCCCCAGATTCGGTATTGGTAATAGAGCGACGATTCACCGCATCCGCAATCGACTCTTTAATTTGTTGCTTGTGGCGGCGGAGAAAACGTTGGCGATTCACCGCACTCTTATTTTTACCATTTAATCTTCTGTCAATAAATTGCGCCATGAATATCCCCTTTACTTAACATCACCGAACAACAACCTAATTGGGTCTACGAGTTGTCGTATGGCTCTCTCGGCATAGAAGCAGAAGCGGTTGAGCACTGTGTTTCTCAACGCGCCATCATCAAGTTGTACCGCTTTAAAGTTTACGTAAACACGTTAAAGCGGCGCCTTTTGACGTCTGCCTCCGACCACACCGAGCGTATGGTGCAAGATGATTTATGACGATTTACGAACACGTAAATACCATTCGGATAACAATCTGACTTGTTTCTCGGTATAGCCTTTTTCCATCATCCGCGCGACGAAATCATCATGTTTTCTCTGTTCTTCAGAGGATGTTTTCGTATTGAAAGAAATAACCGGTAAGAGCTCCTCTGTATTGGAGAACATTTTTTTCTCAATCACAGTGCGCAGTTTTTCATAACTGGTCCATACAGGATTTTTACCACTGTTATTCGCTCTGGCACGTAACACAAAGTTAACGATTTCATTCCGGAAATCTTTTGGATTACTGATACCAGCGGTTTTTTCGATTTTTTCCAGCTCACTATTGAGCGCGGAGCGATCAAACAGTTGGCCGGTTTCCGGATCGCGATATTCTTGATCCTGAATCCAAAAGTCCGCATAAGTGACGTAACGGTCAAAGATGTTTTGCCCATATTCAGAATAAGACTCCAGATAAGCGGTCTGGATCTCTTTGCCGATGAACTCAACATATCTGGGCACCAGATAACCTTTGAGATATTCGAGATATCGTTCGGCAGTATCCTGAGGGAACTGTTCCCGCTCTATCTGCTGTTCGATGACATAAAACAGATGCACTGGGTTGGCCGCAACTTCTGTCTGATCAAAGTTGAATACACGGGAGAGTATTTTGAAGGCAAAACGTGTTGATAGACCGTTCATCCCTTCATCCACACCGGCATAGTCTCGATACTCCTGATAGCTCTTCGCCTTCGGATCGGTATCTTTGAGTGTCTCACCATCGTAGACTCGCATTTTGGAGAAAATGGACGAGTTTTCCGGGACTTTGAGACGAGACAGAACACTAAATTGTGCCAGTGTTTCTAAGGTGCTGGGTGAGCAAGGCGCAAGAGACAGTTCACTGTGATCCAATAGTTTTTGATAGATTTTGACTTCTTCCGAGACGCGTAAGCAGTAAGGCACTTTGACGATATATACCCGATCCAGAAATGCCTCGTTATTTTTATTGTTCCGGAATGCCTGCCATTCTGACTCATTCGAGTGAGCGAGGATCATGCCTTCAAATGGTAAGGCGGATAAACCTTCCGTTCCGTTATAGTTCCCTTCCTGAGTTGCAGTCAGCAGGGGATGCAGCACTTTAATCGGTGCTTTAAACATCTCGACAAATTCCATCAAACCCTGATTGGAGCGACAAAGCGCGCCAGAGTAACTATACGCATCGGGGTCATCCTGAGAGAAATGTTCCAATTTACGAATATCAACCTTACCGACGAGTGAAGAAATGTCTTGGTTGTTTTCATCTCCCGGTTCTGTTTTTGCGATAGCAACTTGATCCAGTATGGATGGGCGTAATTTGACGACTTTGAATTTTGTGATATCCCCGCCAAATTCATGGAGTCGTTTGGCTGCCCATGGTGACATGATGCTCCGGAGGTAGCGTTGATCAATGCCGTATTCGGTTTTGAGCAGCTCTCCGTCTTCACTGATGTCGAACAGGCTGAATGGATGGTCATTCACCGGACTACGTTGCCCATTTGCACTGAGTACGTAGATAGGCATCTGCTGCATTAATGATTTTAGTTTTTCTGCAAGTGATGATTTACCACCCCCGACAGGGCCAAGTAAATAGAGAATTTGTTTCCGTTCTTCAAGTCCTTGAGCAGCATGTTTTAGGTAAGAGACAATTTGCTCAATGGATTCTTCCATCCCATAAAAGTCTTTAAAAGTATCATAACGAGAGATCACCCGATTCGAGAAAATACGGCTCAAACGGGGATCTTTTGATGTATCGATGACTTTAGGCTCACCAATGGCTAATAGTAGACGCTCGGCAGCATTAGCATAGGCACTTTTATCTTCTTTACATAACTGTAAGAAGTCTTGTAGTGATAACTCTTCTTCCTTCGCTGCTTCATAACGCGCTTGAAAATGGTCGAATATACTCATAGCTCATTCCCTCTAAAATGTCTTGACGACATGTCAACGCTTCAACACAAATCGCACACTCTTTAAGACTAGTCGCTAATTAGCAATTCTGCTTACAAAATATGCGTTTAATCAAAAAATTTGGTCTGCGTCATACTCGGTGTTTAAATGATTTGTTAAATGAATGTTTTATCAATTTAACAAAAAATCGCGCATTGCGGAGGGTCTAAAATGACCTCAGTAGAGAGGTCGATGGTTTGCGTTTGAGTAATAAATCTGATTGATTGTGTTTTCGGGCGATAGGAGGTTATCGCCCGGATTGGTATGCTCAGTTAAGCGTTAAAAATCTGCTGGAATTCAGAGACAGAGAGGTGGTATTGACGGGGACATGATTGCCATTTTGCGGCCATACGGCGGTATTTATCCAGCATAGGTACCTGACTGTTAAACTGGTGTTCACCCTGTTCAAAGTGGGTATATAACTTCTCGGAGTTGACTAAGAAGCGTACATAGTGAACCAATTGTGTTTCTGTCGATAAATCAAAGCCTAAAAATTGCAGGCGTCTTGCATCAATCTTGTCCTGATCCCCTTCAGTTAACTGCTTATAGGACTCTTGCATCGCATGATACATTTCCATGATATTGATGATTTCACTGCATTCACTCTCTGGCAAACAGCCAAATTCTTTATCCAGCTCCCGTATGTGCAATTCATAACCACGTTCAATAATTGTTCTGAAACGCTTATATTTTTCAGCATTTTCTGGGTCAAGCTGGGTCATCAATAAATATTGATTGGATAGGATAAGGCGTTGAGCATTGGTCATTTCCATAGCAAATTCCTACTCGAATGATAAAAGATTGTTATCAGTAGAGTAACGTGAATTTTAGGTCTGAAATATGATCTCAATACGGATTTTATCGGATTTGTATGATTTGGTTACCGAGATGTTTCATTTTTGAGCATCTCGGTCTTGGTAAGCGTGGTTAATATTTCACATTGGCATGATATTGACTCAAGATTGAAACAATATTATCCATCGTCTCTTTTGACGGGGGTTGAACGCCATCAAGGGGGTAGTCTATGCCCATGGCCTCCCATTTATGTGCCCCGAGTTTGTGATAGGGCAGAAGTTCTATCTTCTCAATATTATCCATATCTTGAATAAATTGCCCCAACTGATGCGCAGCGTCTTCATCGTCAGTGTATCCGGGGACTATCACATAGCGAATCCACGTTGTTTGACCGATTTTATGCAGGTAGCGGGCGAAATCTAACGTTCGGTGATTGGATACACCGATGAGCTTTTGGTGAATCTCATCCTGCATGTGTTTGATATCCAGCATCACCAAATCTGTAACGTCAAGCAGTTCATCAATGACGGGGGTGTGTTTACGGACATAGCCATTGGTATCAAGGCAGGTATGCATGCCTTCAGCTTTGGCGGCTCTGAAAAAATCTCTGACAAATTCAGGCTGTAGAACCGCCTCGCCACCAGAACACGTGACGCCACCACCAGATGCATTCATAAAGTGGCGGTAAGATTTGGCTTCTTGAATGATATCTTCGACAGAAATCAGTTTTCCTGCATGAACGTCCCAAGTATCTCTGTTATGGCAATACATGCAGCGCATCAAACACCCTTGCATGAACACAATAAAACGAATACCCGGACCATCAACGGTGCCACATGTCTCAAAAGAATGGATACGACCTAGAGTTGACATGATGATTTCTCTTTGGAGGATTTACCCGTCATTTTATTACATTTCCATGCTTAGATATAGATCTAACTCACCAGAGCATACTGAATGTGTGCGTTTTTAAATTCTGATTCTTTGAATGGGTAAGAATCAGAATCATATTGTTTTTAATACTTTTAATTCTGATTCTCATATCAGGTGAGCGATGTCGAAGTCGGCCTCGACCGCGCAAACGAAGCATTTACTTTTCTGTATAAAGTTGTAGTAATTTTGTGACGCGTGTAATAAATTTGTTGGTAACAAAAGGATTGATATTGGTTCAAAAATTTGCTTTTTAAACGCTGACTTGAGTGAAGGATATTGTGGTCATGGATGTACTGAAATTATCGCAAAAGCGGAAGATTGCTATTTTCATTGTTGTTTTATGTTTTGGTTTTTTAGCGATGGGGGGATTTATTGCTCGCAAGTTATCGATGATGACATCTCAGTATGATTTGAGTGGGGGGATTTCTCAGGGAACAACCAAGTTATTTGCCTCTCAGACAAAATTATTGTCTCTGGCAGCAGAAAGAAATGCGCTCCAGATTAAAGATGTTGCCCGCGTGACGGAATTACTGGCAGGATTGAGTCACGATATCGATAAGGATGTCACTTTTCTTAAAAATGCAGGCTTTGAGCGTGAAGGTGAGATGCTCTATGAAGCGATGACCCGGTTTGAAAACGCGATGCATCCTTGGCTGAAAACTAAATCTGAGCTGGGGTTTAACTTCAGCGAAGGGAAAGAGGGGGAGTTGACACAGCTTGCTGCGCAGATCGAGGCAAAGATTGAAGAAACAGGGATGGTGACGATTCGTTCTGATTTTCGGGCAATGATCAAAGCCCAGCAGAATTATTTATTGGCACCGAATGAAAAAAATCTCAAGTTATTCAATCGTGCCATGGCAACCTTTATCAACACATCTAAGCTTTACGCAGCCCTGTCGGGCTACCAATCGGAAGTTGACCAGTTTAAACAGACTTTTGCCCGGGTTGGTGAATTATCTCAACAAGTAAAAAATTATGAACGGGAACTCTCGGCATCAGAGCAAGCCGTTCAGCAATTAATTCAGAATGCTTCCGAGCAATTAAAAACGGTTAGTCATGATTATCAGCAGACCGCTCATCGGGAAGCAACACAAACATTGTGGTCGGTGATGGCAGCTTGTGCGTTGCTTGCTGCGATTACGATTACCATTTTTATCACTCTGAGATTATCTTTGACGCGAGCTCTGACGCAGACAAAAATATTTCTGGATGCGTTATCTCAAGGCGATCTATCAAAGCGTTTACCGATCTCGACGAATCCAGAGGATGAATTTAATCAACTGGCTATCGCTTTGAATGATAGTTGTGAGCATCTAGGGCTGTTGGTGAATCAGGTACAGCAAAACAGTCAAGCATTGTCTGGTGACGCCGCAGACCTTAATGATGGTTTAGACCAGCTCATGTCCGCTCAGACTCAGATTGTCCGTCAAACCGATTTGCTTGCTTCTGCGACGGAGCAAGTTAGTGTCACGACTCAGGAAGTGAGTCACTCACTTGAATTTGTGGCGGATGTGAGTCAAGCATCAACCGCTGCAGCACAGTCAGGGGGGGAAGTGATTGAGACGGCCATTCAGTCCATTCAGGATGTCGGCAACATTTTGAATTCAGCTGCCGGTCATATTCAGCAACTGGAGTCAGCTTCAGAGAAAGTGGATGCCATCATGGACATTATCAATGGCATTGCTGAGCAGACCAATTTACTGGCTTTAAATGCTGCGATTGAAGCTGCCCGGGCTGGTGAACAGGGGCGGGGATTTGCTGTCGTTGCTGATGAAGTTCGCAATCTCGCTGTCAAAACTGTTGATGCCGTATCCGAAATAACCGAAACCATCGAGACGATGAAACGTGAAAGTGCAGAAGTGATTCAGTCTATCACCCAGTCTGAAGATTCGATGAAACGCGGGCAAGAGCTGGGACAGGAAGCGATACAGGCGCTTTCTCATATCACTGAAAAAACTAATGAAGCGGCCAATCAGACAGCAATGATTTTTGAATCAATCAAAGAATTAGCGGTAACCAGTCACTCGATGGCTGATAACATGGTGCAGATTTCATCTTCGATGAAAAACTTGGAAGAGAATAATCAAAGGCTCAGAAAAACCAGTAAGGTTGTCGCTCAGCGTTCAACGCATCTTTCAGAGGATTGCCAACGTTTCGCGGTATAAGCCAATCTATGATTGCATCCTCACATTTTCGTATAAGCTGACTGAGATTGATCATAAAAGAAGCTCCCCGAAGGGAGCTTCTTTATCAGGACTTGATATTGAGTCAGGTCTCAATGATTAAAGCGTTTCAGTGAATGTACGAGCAATCACATCAGCTTGTTGTTCTGCTGTCAGAGAGTTAAAGCGAACAGCATAACCTGATACACGGATAGTCAGCTGTGGATATTTCTCAGGATGTTTCACAGCGTCTTCCAATGTTTCACGATTCAGAACGTTGACGTTCAAGTGTTGACCACCTTCAAGGCCTGTTTCGTGGTGGAAGTAACCATCCATTAGACCAGCAAGGTTAGAACGTTGTGCATCTGTATCTTTACCAAGAGCATTCGGTACGATAGAGAAGGTATAAGAGATACCGTCTTTAGCGTGAGCAAATGGCAGTTTACCAACTGAAGTCAGTGATGCAACCGCGCCTTTTTCATCACGACCATGCATTGGGTTTGCACCCGGTGCAAATGGTGCGCCAGCACGACGTCCGTCAGGTGTGTTACCAGTTTTCTTACCATACACAACGTTTGATGTGATAGTCAGAATTGACTGTGTAGGAACCGCATCACGGTAAGTTTTCAGTGAACGGATTTTGTTCATGAAGACTTCAACCAATTGACATGCAATGTCATCAACACGAGGGTCATTGTTACCAAATTTAGGATAGTCACCTTCGATCTTGAAGTCGGTCGCAATACCATCTTCATCACGGATAGGTGTAACTTTCGCATATTTGATAGCAGACAGAGAGTCGGCAGCAACAGACAGACCAGCGATACCACAAGCCATGGTGCGTTTTACATTCAGGTCATGCAATGCCATCAGGGAAGCTTCGTAGCTGTATTTGTCATGCATGAAGTGAATCGCATTCAGAGCGGTGACATAATTTTTTGCCAACCAATCCATGAAGTGATCCATTTTTTCCCACAATTCATCATAGTCCAGAACTTCAGACGTGATTTTTTCCAGTTTTGGACCAACTTGAATTTTCAGTTTTTCATCAATACCACCGTTGATGGTATAGAGCATGGTTTTTGCCAGGTTGGCACGAGCACCGAAGAACTGCATTTGTTTACCAACAACCATTGGTGATACACAACATGCAATCGCATAATCATCAGACTCAAAGTCAGGACGCATCAAATCATCATTTTCATATTGGATTGATGATGTGTCGATAGAGACTTTCGCACAGAAACGTTTGAAGCCTTCTGGGAGTTGCTCTGACCAAAGTACAGTAATGTTTGGCTCTGGTGATGGACCCATTGTGTACAGGCTGTTCAGGAAGCGGAAGTTAGTCCGAGTGACCAGCGTCCGTCCGTCAATTCCCATACCACCGATAGATTCTGTTGCCCAGATTGGGTCGCCAGAGAATAGTTCATCATATTCAGGGGTACGTAAGTAACGAACCATACGCAGTTTCATGACGAAGTGGTCAATCATTTCTTGAGCACTTTCTTCAGTCAATTTGCCTGCGGCAATATCACGCTCTAAGAAGATATCGAGGAACGTTGATGTACGACCCAGAGACATTGCAGCGCCGTTTTGAGATTTTACAGCGGCCAGATAACCGAAGTAAGTCCATTGAATTGCTTCTTGAGCTGTTTCAGCAGGACGAGAAATATCACAGCCATATTTAGCCGCCATTTCTTTGATTTGGCCAAGCGCGCGGTGTTGTTCAACAACTTCTTCACGCAACTGCATTGTCATATGCAGATCTTCACCCGATTCAAATTTCTCTTGCAGAGAAGTGAACTGAGCGAATTTATCTTTCATCAGGAAGTCAATACCGTACAGGGCAATACGACGGTAGTCACCAATAATACGACCACGACCATAAGCATCTGGCAAACCAGTTAAGACACCTGATTTACGACATTTGATAATTTCAGGTGTATAGATATCAAAGACACCTTGGTTATGTGTTTTACGATATTCAGTGAAGATTTTTTTCACTTGAGGGTCAAGCTCACGACCATAAGCTTGGCATGAACCTTCAACCATACGGATACCACCATTTGGAATGATGGCACGTTTTAACGGTGCGTCAGTTTGCAAACCAACGATTTTTTCTAAATCTTTATTGATGTATCCCGCATCGTGTGCCGTGATGGTAGAAATAACGGAAGTGTCAAAATCAACAGGAGCGTGAGTTGAGTTTTCCTGTTTGATACCTTCCATAACAGCGGCCCATAGAGAATTGGTCGCTTCAGTACCTTCAGAAACTAGGAAAGACTCATCACCTTCATAAGGTGTGTAGTTCTTTTGAATAAAATCACGAACGTTAACTTCGTTTTGCCAATCTCCTGCGACAAAACCTTCCCAAGCTTTAGCAAATTGCTCTGCCATGATATACCTACCTTTATATAGTAGAGAAAAACACGTACTGACTTAGCTGTTGAGCCAACTTGTCTTTTTGTTGAAAAAGACCTCAGTACACTCTTCGAATAACAATATGATTGAACACCTGATGGTATACATCAGTTTGATTAATCATATTGCGACTCTCACCACGAACCTCATCGTATGGATCGTAGCTTAGGATAAAAAAAACATACAAACCTTAAACTAAATCAATAAAACTTCAAAAATAGGGATAAAATTTGGTGTCATATTGACTTGCACAATCAGTCAGTGGTTCAGAGTCGACGGTGCAAAATCCATCTTCTCAGTATAGATACTGTTAGTGAAACTCCCAGTCGCCCTCATGTTCAACCCTAATTCGATACTATTTTTTTCATGTTCAATTCCTTAGACCTGTGCAACATTGATTCTATCCCATCAATTTTATTTTATCGGCAGGTTGTGATAGTAAAATGAAGACTTGATGTTATGACGCGTCATACTTGGTACTTGGAGAATGCATTGTCTATATAAATGCATTGCCTATATAGAAGCAGAAGCAGATGAATAACGTGTTGTTGTGCTAGGAGAGTCTGGTTTATCGATGCACGCAGCACTTAGGAGAGGTTCATGGATGTCACACAAAGGCCTCATCAAAGAGGCCGAACCGTCGATAGCATGAATCGTTTTATGTCAGCGGTGTGGTTATCACAGATGAAAGTTATCACAGATGAAAAGTACTCCAGATTGGCGCATGGTCTGATGGTTTCTCTATCCCTCTCAATTCATAATCGATTCCCGCTTCCTGACATTGCTGAGAGAGTGCTGCTGTAGCAAGAATGACATCAATTCTGAGCCCTCGGTTATCATCAAATCCGCGCGAGCGATAATCAAACCATGAATATTGTTCTGTGACATCAGGATGAAGATAGCGGAAGGTATCAACTAATCCCCAGTTGAGTAGTGTCGCAAACCATTCCCGTTCTTCTGGCTGGAACGAACATTTACCGGTTTTCAGCCAGCGTTGTCGGTTTGGTTCACCGATACCAATATCCAAATCGATCGGACTAATGTTGACATCTCCCATGATAACAAGGTGATCATCCGGCTGGTGATTCGCAGACAGATAACCCATCAGATCCTGATAGAATTGGCGTTTGTAAGGGAATTTTGTTTCGTGAGCAATATTCTCCCCCTGAGGGAAATACCCATTGAGCACTGTAAACGGTTTACCACTCGGCGTCTGGAATGTCGCCATGATCATCCGTTTTTGATGCTCAGGGGTATCATCGGGGAATCCATACTGTACTGAAACGGGAGTCTGTTTGCAGAGTAAAGCCACCCCATAGTGTGCTTTTTGACCATAATAGAAAACCTGATATCCCATGCTTTCCAGATCCGCAAGCGGAAAGGCTTCATCGTGAACTTTTGTCTCTTGAAGTCCGATAATATCAGGCTGATGTTTGTCGATAAGTGCTTGCAACTGATGAAGACGTGCTCTGAGTCCATTGATATTAAAACTAACCAATTTCATGATAAATATCCTTGAATTCTATTGAATAAGCGATGTTAACAGTCTGTTGTTTATCTGCAACTGTCCGTTATCTGCAAGTTTTGCGCGAAGAGTCGAATGCAATCACCAACTATTCAGTAATCTTATACTTCAGTTGCAGCATTTAATTTGTTTTTGAGGTCTGCTTCTACCATCTGGATCGCTTCCAGAGCAACGGCTGGGTCGATGGCATTCGATTCAAGCAGGTAAATCAAATCGACGGCAAGCTGTACGGGTTCTGGCGCTTGCTCTAAAGGGGGATGTTGCTCATTCATTTGAAGCCTTTTCTCTCTCTGGCAGTAATTTTATTCTCAATGCGCTGTCTGGATTGTTGACAGCGGATCAGACGTTGTTCCAGTGTCAGAATAGCCTGCTGACAAGCGGTTTTCTCAGCCAGCCCCGTTGACTTGATATCAAGCAGTTGTTCTTTCTCAAAGATCATTTCCTGTAAACGTCTTTCCCAGTCCTGATGTTGTGCTAATTCTTGATAAAGAGAACTGATTGATGTTTGACGAGGCAAACCATGACTCTCTTTTTTTCTCAAATCCGCGGTAGCAAGTTCTCTTTGAATCGCATTCAGCTGATTCAGGAGTCGCTCTGTCAGGTAAGCGGCTTGGGTTGTGGTCAGACGTTGATGTTCCTGACTCTGCACAATTTCATGATATGTGTTTTTAAGTTCGGCAATACAAGGAACCAGCAAAAGAGACTTGCAGCGGAACAGCTGTGGATCAAACAGCGGATTATGCTGTTCTCCACGCTGTTCATCGAGCTTGATGGCTTGCTGTTCTAGAGAAAAAATCAAGTCATGTAAACGAGACAGATCAATCATAATGTATCAAACCATGCATGATATCCCAGCCGAATTGCGAGGATACTGACCACCAGAATAAAAACTGGCCGAATCAATGACGTTCCGAAACGAATCGCGGAATGGGCGCCGACATAAGCGCCAACCATCAGACAAACTCCCATTGTCAGCCCGAGTACCCAATTAATATGACCTAAAATTGCAAATGTCACCAGTGATGTCACGTTACTGGTTAAGTTCATGGCTTTGGCGAGACCCGAAGCAAATAAAATATTGAGTCGGTAAAGTGCCATTGAAGAGACCACCCAGAATGCGCCAACTCCGGGACCGGCGATACCATCATAGAAGCCGAGACTTAAGCCCTGTGAGACCTGCTTGAATTGACTCTGCGGGGGGATGTTTGGATCCGTGTGCAACTTACCGTGTTGTGGATGATAAAAAATCGTATACAGCGCTGTTGCCAGAATAATGATGGGGAGCACTTTATCCAGTAATGCAGTGCTGATGAAATCAACGATAAGCGTGCCGATAATGGCACCGACGAATGTTGAAACAAAAACGTGTTTCCAAGCAGCAGGGTGAAACATTTTTTTACGGTAATAGGTAAAGGCTGCGGTTGATGTCGCGAAAGTAGCGGCAACTTTGTTGGTCCCTAAGGCAACATGAGGCGGGAGCCCTAAAGATAATAATGCGGGGACGGTTAGCATACCACCACCACCGGCAATGCCATCAATAAACCCGGCAACAAAAGCAACCACTGCCAAGACAATTAAAAGCGTCGGCTCCAGAAAATCCATTAATTTGATTGGCCTTCTTATTTTCTCATCAACGTTTTACGGCTCGATGATGCGTTTAAATGGAGGCAGAGCATCCAGTAATGCTTTACCGTACTGTTTAGTGACAACACGGCGATCAAGGATGACAACTCTACCAGAATCTTCCTCATTACGCAGTAGTCTTCCCACACATTGAATTAATTTTCGGCTGGCTTCCGGGACGGTGATTTGCATAAAAGGGTTGCCGCCTTTGGAAAGAATGTATTCCGCATGGGCTTGCTCAATCGGTGATGTCGGGACTGAGAATGGGATTTTAGTAATAATGACGTTTTCCAGCAGCCGACCAGGCAGATCCAGGCCCTCCGAAAAGCTACCGGTGCCAAAAATAATCGATGTCCCCTGATGTTCTATGGTAAAGCGGTGCGTTTTTAGAATTTCTGTTCGTGATTTTTTACCTTGAATCTGAAGCAGCCAGCCGCGCTTTTTAAAATCGGATTTGAGCGCATCAGTGACCTGATTCATTTGCCAGTAGGAAGAAAATAGAACCAGCGTCGCTTGTTTTTCGCGAATTAACGTGGGTAACTGGTCAATCAGTGCCTGAGTATAATGAGGCGACTGCGGTTCCTGATGAACATGCGGAATATATAATTCTCCCTGACTTGGGTAGTCAAATGGTGACGCTAACGCAATGAACTGGGTTCCCTCATCTGGTTGGGCACTGATGCCGCTCTGATGACAAAAGAAAGCAAATGAATTCAAGGCTCGCAGTGTTGCAGAGACCATAATCGCGCCATAACAGCGGCTCCAGAACTGTTGATCCAGCTTCCAGCCGACTTCTATCGGAGAGACGTGGACGGTGTAATCTCCAGGAAGGGCTTCTGATGCTGTGATCCAACGCGCCATCGGTGCTCCATGCTCTCTCGGTGGCTCGGCCATCAAGGTCCATACTTGTGCCATACTGTCCAGACGTTGCAAAGCTACCCCTAACTCAGCTAAGACAGGGCTAGCGATGCGATTACTAATTTGACCTTCCTGAATTCGTTCAGTCAGTAAATCTGCGACTTTAGCCGTAGCCTGACAGATTTTAATCGATGCTTTTTTCAGAGCCTTGGATTCTGTAAATAACCACTCTGGGAGTTCCCCATGCTCGAAACGGAGCACACCCTCCTGACATTGTTCCGGTGTGAACTGTCGGGCCAGTTGAGACAATGTCGGAATTAGAATTTGAATCGCATTAGCAATTTCATCTTTAAAGCGCGATGCACGGCTTTCATCCGTCAGTTGCACCCATTGCGCTAATGATTGATGAAATTTTTCCAGCCAAGATGCCGTACTTTTCAGAGTGGACGATGCCGCAGCATGATCTCGGGCAACCTGAGGTAAATGATGTGCTTCATCAAAAATATAAATGCTATTTTCCGGCTCCGGAAGAATAATACCGCCTCCCAGATCGGCATCGGCCATGACTAAACTATGGTTAGCAATAATGACATCGGCTTGTTCTAACGTTGCACGCGCTTTTTGAAACGGGCAATGGTGATGAACCGCAAACGCCGGATTACAACTATGCTTGTCACTGACGATTTGTAGCCACATCGAATCTTCAATTGGGGTGGGCCAACTATCCCGGTCGCCATCCCACTGACCTGTAGACCATTGTGAATAGAGCGCTTTATAGAGAGAAATATCCTGCTCCGTCGGTGGGCTTTCAAATAGCGCTACTTGTCCTGATGACATTTCCGGTTCGCAAATCGCAGCCAGCTTTTCGGCACAACAGTAACGTTGTCGGCCTTTGGCGATTCGAAACTGAAAGTCTAAATCGGTCAGACGACGATAAAGCGGTAAGTCTTTATGGAGTAATTGCTCCTGTAGTGCCACGGTTGCTGTCGCAATAATCAGTTTTTTATTGTTCAACACGGCAACAGGTACAGCTCCCATCAGATAAGAAAGTGATTTGCCAATCCCTGTCCCCGCTTCGGCAACCAATAGGCGATTTTTCGCATGGTAGGTACCGCATAATGTTTTGGTAATTTCAGCAACCAGATAATTTTGTCCGCGTCGAGGGGTAAAATTTTCCATCTGAGCTTGCAGGTTTTGATAACTCTGACGGACCGATTTCTGAATTTTGGGTGTAATCATAATGTAACCTGATGGGATAGGGCGGACATACTAACACATACAGAAAACAGGAGAAGTTCCTTTAGATGTGATTTTTTTGTTCTAAATAGGGATCTTGTTCACAAAAAATTTTCATCGTCAGGAACTTAAAATAAATTCAGAACCTGAAAAATATAAAGCCTTTAACTTAGTTAGAAATTTTTATAAAAATCCAAAATTGATGTTTTTTTAGAGTATGCATAGTTTTTTATGCTGCATTTTTGGTAAAAAACAGAATTCACTTTGATTTATAAAAATGGTCACAAAATATGCACTATTGAGAATAATTGGTAGTAATTGATTGTTTTATAAGTATTTATTTAAATTTATTTTGCTGCTTTAGAATATTTGACACATAAGCTATTCTTTTGCAATCTAATCTCCGTAATTGAAATGGCGGTGATGAGGGCTTGATGTTTTCATCACCATCAAAAAACAAAAGGAATCCAGATAAGGAATTCCTAATCTAAGAAAAGGCAGTGGATTAATTATGAAAAAGACTCTAATCGCTCTTGCGGTTCTGGCAGCAGGTTCTGCTAGCGCGGCTGAAATCTACAACCAAGATGGTGTTGCAGTAACAGTATCTGGTGCAGGTGAAGTTCAACTATATCAAGCATACGAAAAAGATGGTACTGATGTATCAACTAAGCTACGTCTTGACGACATGCAGTTGAACACTCACGGTACAATCGAAGTAGCTGAAGGTCTGAATGCAATCGTTGGCTTGGATTTCACTTTCGAAGATAATGATAACGCAAAAGGTGAAGTTAAAACTGATGGCTCTTATGTCGGTTTTGCCTATGCTGATTACGGTACAATCACTTATGGTCGTCAATATCTGATCACTGATGATTCTGGTATCGGTGCTGATTTTGAAGTTGGTAAAAAGCAGTATGGTCAAGAAGAGACTGTTGGAAAAGACGTTATCAAATATGTCTACGACAACGGTACTTTCTACTTTGGCTTGTCACATGATTTAGACGAGAGTGAAGGCGCAACAGTTGATGCAACTTCTACAGATGGTCGTATCGGCTTCCGTCATGAAGGCTTAGATGCTCGTCTGTATATCTACTCTGGTGATGATGTCAAATTGAATAGTACAACAACTGGTGATGAAGACTCATTCAACCTTGAAGTTACTTATGAGATGGACGCATTTAACTTTGCAGCATCTTACGGTCAGGTTGAGCAAGATGATCAAGCTGGCAAAGAATTTGCTGATCTTGACATCATCGAACTGGTTGGTTCTTACACCATGGACAAAACCACTTTCTCTCTAGGTTATGTTCATAACGACGATGATACATCCAATGTAGATGGCGATAACATCTATGGTGTTGTTGTTTACAAGATGAATGCTAACGTTCGTACTTATGCGGAAATTGGCTTCTATGACGATAACAGCAACACTGATTACGATCCAGCTTACACTCTGGGTATGGAAGTTAAATTCTAATCATTGTTGATTCGAATACTTGCTAGTAAAGCCGCCTCAACCGAGGCGGTTTTTTCATTGATGCATCAGTTATATTGATCAAGTCATTATTATGTTTATCGTCCGTATCCATCAGGCTACGGATACATTAGAATGTGTATTACAGAGTTCAGTGAAAGGAAACTATCAACCATGTTGTTATGGAAAAAAGTGTTAGGGTCAGTATCCCTGATGAGTCTTTCAATGTTTGGTTTTTCGGTGCAGAGTCATGCTGCGACCATTTCCAGCCAAAGTGATGTTGAAATTCTTGCATTAGATGGGGTGAAAGTAAGTAAAGCAAATTTTACTAACCCCGATATGCTGGAAGTACAGGCAGGGCGTCATCAGGTGGTGTTCCGCTATTATGGTGATGTCAGAAAAGGGCAGCGCGATGTGATTTATTCAACAGCACCGGATGTATTTACCATTGACCTGAAGCAAGATGACAGCATTAAGATTTTAGCGCCACGTCTGAACAGCTATACACAGGCCGAAGGTTATTTTCGTCGTGGTGCAGACTGGAAAGTTCAGGATCAACATGGCGATGTAAAATCGGTAGATTACGAGGCGTTGACTGGCAATGGTATTATGCCATTTAATGATATCGAGAGGGCGGTTGCTCGACATAATGCCGAGCAGGGCAATGAGTTTGCATCGGCTCAACAAGCGGCTGTCACGACTCCCAATATTGCTGCGCAAAAAATTACGCCCCCAAAAGGGGATGATACTCTGATTCAGACTATTCAACTGTTGTATAACAATGCGTCTCCTGCTCAGAAGCAGAAAATTAAGGCGTGGGTTGCTGAGCAGTAATCACTCGTAATCAGGTTGATTGAGGAAGAACCACCGTATTTGCGGTGGTTTTTTTATAAGGTCTGTTTGTTAGAAGTTATTCGTTTTCAGCAAATTCGCCGTCGATGTAATACCATCGGCCGTTTTCCCGGATAAACCGAGAACGCTCTTGTAGTGAGTAAGGCTCACCATTTTGCTCGAAATAAGCCTTAAAACTGACAAACCCTTCATCTGTATGATGGCCGTTTTCTGCCTCAAGCACGACCAGCTTGATCCACTGGGTTTGTGTTCCTTGCTCGATCTCTTGGCGATCATTTTCTGCCTGACAACTCGGGTGATATGTCGCCACAATAAAATCAACTAATCCGAGTGCATAAGCACTATAACGTGCTCGCATCAACTGAGCTGGGCGTTTGGCTGCATCAGGAGAGCGATGTATCGGTTGGCAGCAGTTTTTGTAGTGGCGCTGAGAGCCACACGGACATTTTTTCATAGTGTTATCAATTGTGATGTGCTGGGTGAATGAGTCATTCAAATCATGGTGTATAAAAATAGAGCAATGCGACCGCTTGTCAGTTCATCAACATGAGTCGGCTAATGACGAAACCGGCTGATGAACAAGGCGGTAACTCGCATCCTGAGAGTATTCAAGCACAGAGATTTCATCGTCCCAATCCCCTAATACAATGCGGGTTTTTTCAATCCCATCAAGAGCAAAATGGTGAATGTTGGGGCGATGTGTATGACCATGAATCATCATATCAACTTGGTATTCAGTCATCACGCGTTCCACCTCGGCTTGCGTGACATCCATGATATCAATTGATTTTGACTGCTTATCCATCCGGACATCTTGCTTCACTTTGCTCACGATTCGCTGCTTCAATGTGAAAGGCAATCGGTAATAAATCCATTGTAACCAAGGCTGATGAACTTTCTTTCTAAACTGGAGGTAACGAATATCTTCCAGACATAATGTGTCACCATGCATGATGACGACCGGTTTCCCGTAGAGATTAATACGAGTTTTTTCTGCAAGTAACTGGACTCCAGTTTCCCGGGCAAAGCGTTTTCCAACCAAAAAATCCCGGTTTCCTTGAACGAAATAGCAAGGCGTTCCTGACGCGGTCAGATTTTTGAATGTCGCTCTGATGGTTTGTGCAAAAGTGTCGGGATCATCATCCCCGATCCAAAAATCAAATAAATCGCCAAGAATATAGAGTGCGTCTGCTTGTGGCGCCCGATGTTGCATCAAATGTTGAAAAGCAGCGGTTAAGTCCGGGCGGGCTGGGGTTAAATGGAGATCAGAAATAAAAAGTGTATGCATAAATTCGCTTGTCAGGAAAGGAGATTGGTGCAGAACATCAGTACTGCACCAATCAGATCAGTGATTGATTACTCTTCGATAGTTGTTCCAGTAATCAGAACTTCTTCCAGAGGCACATCTTGATGCATACCGAATGAACCAGTACTCACGCCTTTAATCTGGTTGACAACATCCATACCCTCAACAACTTCAGCGAATACACAATATCCCCATCCATCGAGACTTTCTGAACGAAAATCAAGGAAAGTATTGTCATTTACATTAATGAAGAATTGGGAACTTGCTGAATGGGGCTCCATGGTTCTGGCCATAGCAAGTGTTCCGACTTTATTACTTAGCCCATTGTTGGCTTCATTTTTAATCGGAGCTTTGGTTGCTTTCTCTTTCATGCCTGAAGCCATACCACCGCCCTGAATCATGAAACCGTCAATGACACGGTGGAACAGGGTATTGTCATAGAAATTTTCACGACAGTATTGTAGGAAATTTGCACAGGTTTCAGGAGCTTTGTCCTCATGAAGCTGAATTTGAATATCGCCGAAGTTTGTATGCAGGGTGATCATCACGATTACCTTTCTATTTTTGTACAAAGAAGCCGTGATTCTAACTTAGTTTTAGCGACATTCAAATGTTCTTAAAAGAATAGGATGACCTATAGACAAGAGCATTGTTATAATCGGATTATTCAGTAAATTACCATAACTTAGATAGAGATCATGTTACAAATATATAACACACTTACCAGACAAAAAGAGCAGTTCAAGCCCATTACCGCCGGAAAAATTGGCATGTATGTCTGTGGCGTCACTATATATGATCTCTGTCATATTGGTCATGGAAGGACGTTTGTATCTTTTGATGTCGTTGCCCGTTATTTACGTTATCTGGGATACGATTTGACCTTGGTAAGAAATATTACCGATATTGATGACAAAATTATTCATCGTGCTGCGGAAAATAACGAGTCGTGCGATGAGCTGACTGACCGTCTGATTCAGGATATGTATGCCGATTTCGATGCATTGAATATACTCCGTCCGGATGTTGAACCCCGTGCTACCGCATATATCGAGGAAATCATTGCGCTGGTACAACGGCTGATTGATAAAGGCTTTGCCTATATCGCAGAGAATGGCGATGTGATGTTTGAGGTGAGTCGCTTCGCTGAGTACGGCAAGCTTTCCCGGCAAGATCTGGAACAACTTCAGGCTGGGGCTCGGGTTGATATTGAATTGGCAAAACGTAGCCCGCTTGACTTCGTATTATGGAAAATGTCTAAGCCGGGGGAACCAAAGTGGGAATCACCATGGGGTGAGGGCCGCCCGGGCTGGCATATTGAGTGTTCAGCGATGAACTCTTCAATCTTAGGGACACATTTTGATATCCATGGTGGTGGTTCTGATTTGCAATTCCCGCATCATGAAAATGAAATTGCTCAGTCCTGCTGCGCGTATGACACTGCCTATGTAAATACATGGATGCACAGTGGCATGGTGATGGTTGATAAAGAGAAGATGTCTAAATCTCTGGGGAACTTCTTTACCATCCGTGATGTTCTGTCTCACTATGATCCAGAAACGGTACGCTATTTTCTGATGTCTGGCCATTATCGCAGTCAATTGAATTACAGTGAAGAAAACCTCAATCAGGCTCGGGCAGCTTTGGAGCGTCTCTATACGGCATTACGTGGACTTGACCTCACCGTGGCAGCATCTGGCGGAGAGGCGTTCGTGACTCGTTTCGAAGCTGCCATGAATGATGACTTCAATACACCGGAAGCTTATTCCGTATTGTTTGATATGGCGCGAGAAGTCAATCGACTCAAACAGGAAGATCAGTTACAGCAAGCCAGTCAACTTGCCGTTCGTATGCGGGATTTAGCCAGTGTCATCGGGATTTTGTCTCAAGAGCCGGAGAGTTTCTTGCAAGGTGATAGCGGTTCAGAAGAGGAAGTGGCAGAAATCGAGTCATTGATAAAAATGCGTAATGATGCACGAGCTGCCAAAGATTGGGCGAATGCTGATCTGGCTCGAGATAGACTGACGGCAATGGGTATCGTTCTCGAAGACGGGGCTGGTGGTACAACTTGGCGACGTAAATAGTTGCGGCACGGTTTTGAAAGGGCTTATAACAGAATAAGCCCTTTTTGTTCATCCGATTGAAGGCAATAAAATAGATATGTCGATCATTTTAGGAATTGATCCGGGTTCACGGGTGACTGGTTACGGTGTTATACGGCAGCAGGGAAGAATCCTGACTTACCTTGGTAGTGGTTGTATTAAAACGACAGAAAAAGAATTACCGGGACGCTTGAAGCAAATATATGCCGGGATCTCAGAAGTGATAATGCAATTTCAACCAGATGTTTTCGCAATCGAGCAGGTTTTTATGGCGAAGAATGCGGATTCAGCATTGAAACTCGGACAAGCCCGGGGCTCTGCGATTGTGGCGGCTGTGAATGCCGATTTGCCGGTTTATGAATATGCTGCACGTTTAATCAAGCAGGCTGTTGTCGGAACAGGCGGTGCGGATAAAATACAGGTTCAGCACATGGTTCAACAAATGCTGAAGTTACCATCTAAACCGCAAGCTGATGCTGCTGATGCGCTTGGTGTTGCTATTTGTCACGCAAATACAAATAAAACATTGATTGCACTTGCGGGGCAGGCGAAAGGGGCGCGGCGAGGGCGATATCGATAAAATTTGCCACGACCCAATACTGGCTATTTATCCAGTTATTGATTATGATCAATCAGACTGAAATAGATGAAAAGGAAAAATTGTGATTGGACGTCTTAGAGGCATTCTGCTGGAGAAGCAGCCACCAGAAGTATTAATTGAAGTTGGTGGGGTTGGCTATGAAGTTCAGATGCCAATGAGTTGCTTTTATGAATTACCCGAAGTAGCACAAGAAGCGGTCATCTATACACATTTTGTGGTCCGTGAAGATGCTCAACTTTTATATGGATTCAACAGCAAAGCGGAGCGTGCATTGTTCCGGGCCGTGATTAAAGCAAACGGTGTTGGTCCAAAACTTGGTTTAGCGATTCTATCCGGCATGACGGCCAGTCAGTTTGTTGAGTGTGTCAAACATGAAGATGTTTCGATGCTGGTTAAATTACCGGGGGTCGGTAAAAAAACCGCAGAACGTTTGGTGGTTGAAATGAAAGATCGTCTCGCATCTTTCTCGACTTCTGAAATTGATGAATTTGAATTGGTTCAAGACGCTGTGCCAATTCGTCCACAAGATACAGCCAGTCATGCAGAAGAGGAAGCGGTGAGTGCACTGTTAACGCTTGGCTATAAACCTCAGCAAGCTTCGAAGATCGTCGCTCAGATTGCCCAACCGGGAATGAGTAGTGAAACGTTGATTAAAGAAGCATTGAGAGCGATGGTATGATTGAGGCGGATCGTTTTATCACACCGGTGAGTACACCGTTTAAAGATGATGAGTTGATTGATCGTGCGATACGGCCGAAGCTTTTGGCCGATTATCAGGGCCAAGATCATGTCCGTAACCAAATGGAAATTTTTATTGAGGCAGCTCAACGTCGTCAGGAAGCTTTAGATCATCTCCTCATCTTTGGTCCGCCTGGTCTGGGGAAAACCACCTTAGCTAATATTGTCGCCAATGAAATGGGGGTGAATATTCGAACTACATCAGGGCCTGTGTTAGAAAAAGCTGGTGATTTGGCCGCTTTGTTAACCAATCTTGAAGAGAATGATGTACTGTTCATTGATGAGATTCATCGTCTGAGCCCTGTGGTTGAAGAAGTCCTTTATCCGGCAATGGAAGATTATCAGCTCGATATTATGATTGGAGAGGGGCCGGCAGCCCGTTCAATTAAAATTGATTTACCGCCTTTTACCCTCATCGGTGCAACGACACGAGCTGGCTCTCTGACGTCACCACTTCGTGATCGTTTTGGCATTGTGCAGCGGCTTGAGTATTATCAGGTCGGTGATTTACAGAATATTGTCCAGAGAAGTGCAGCGTGTTTATCTTTGTCTATTGAACCAGAAGGGGCGCTAGAAGTTGCCCGACGTGCCCGCGGCACACCTCGCATCGCCAATCGCCTGCTACGGCGAGTCAGAGACTATGCTGAAGTTAAAGGGGACGGCAATATATGTGCGGATACGGCAGATAATGCCTTAAATATGCTTGATGTTGATGTTCTGGGCTTTGATTTTATGGATCGTAAGTTATTGATCACAATTATTGAAAAGTTTTCCGGCGGCCCTGTCGGTTTAGATAATCTCGCTGCTGCAATTGGTGAAGAAAAAGATACAATCGAAGATGTTTTAGAGCCCTATCTGATTCAACAGGGATATTTGCAACGAACGCCTAGAGGGCGGATTGCCACAGAAAGAGCTTATTTGCATTTCGGATTCGAAAAATAATTTTTCATGTATTATCGGATCCATAAGTTGGCTCCCTATGTGATAAATATCTCATTTATGAAAATTTTTTAGGTAGCAAATAGATTGCAAACTTAATGTTAATGTTAATGGTTTGTGTGTTTATTGAGTGAGCAAAATCTATTTGTTACAAAAAAATATCAATTAACTCCCTCTTATTTTGATCTTAATCATTTTGTTGTTTTTTTGCTGGCTCACCGCGTGTGAAACTTGATCTAAATCAAGACAGGCCTTGTAGATAAACCCTTTGAAAGCTTACGCGTTTAAAAGTAGTATTTCGGCAATATGTATTTTACTTGATTAATATTTATTCAAATAAAAATACACGTTGATGTAACAAATATTCTGCTTTTCTAGCATTTTTGACAGGTATGAATTGATAAAATTTGGTTGCTTTAATCTGAGTGGTGTCTTTCAGCCGACACAAAGGAGTTATCATGATTGACATAGTTGATCTATCGCGGTTGCAGTTCGCGCTTACTGCGATGTATCACTTCCTGTTTGTTCCTCTGACTCTAGGGATGACGTTTTTACTCGCTATCATGGAGTCACTTTATGTGATGACCGATAAGCAAATCTATAAGGACATGACAAAGTTCTGGGGTAAGCTGTTCGGAATAAACTTTGCTCTGGGCGTTGCCACAGGGCTAACAATGGAATTTCAGTTTGGTACAAACTGGTCGTATTACTCGCACTACGTTGGCGACATTTTTGGGGCTCCTCTTGCCATCGAAGCGTTAGTTGCTTTCTTCCTTGAATCAACATTCGTCGGTTTGTTCTTCTTCGGATGGGATCGACTTTCAAAACGTCAACACTTAGTGACAACATGGCTTGTTGCATTAGGTTCTAACTTCTCTGCTCTTTGGATTCTTGTCGCCAATGGCTGGATGCAAAATCCAGTTGGTTCCGACTTTAACTTCGAAACTATGCGCATGGAAATGGTGAGCTTTGCTGAGGTTGTTCTAAACCCTGTCGCGCAGGTGAAATTTGTTCACACTGTCGCATCAGGTTATGTCACTGGCGCAATGTTTGTCTTAGGGGTGAGTGCTTATTATCTGCTGAAAGGGCGTGATATTGCTTTTGCTCGTCGCTCATTTACTGTTGCTGCATCATTTGGCATGGCTGCGATTCTTTCTGTCATCGTCTTAGGTGATGAATCTGGTTATGAATTGGGTGATGTCCAAAAAGCGAAATTGGCTGCAATTGAAGCTGAATGGCATACAGAAGAGGCGCCTGCATCGTTTACGCTGTTCGGTTTCCCGAATCAGGATACGATGCATACAGATTTTGCGATTAAGATCCCTTATGTCATGGGTATTATTGCAACGCGCTCGTTGGATACTCCTGTTAAAGGTTTAAGTGATTTACGTGAAGAGCACCTTGAACGGATTCGTAATGGGATGTATGCGTATGATCTACTTCAAAAATTACGTGCAGGTGATACTTCTGAAATGAATCGAGATGCCTTCGATGAGGTGAAATCTGATCTGGGCTATGGCATGTTACTGAAACGTTATACTGATGATGTAGTCAATGCGTCAGAAGAACAGATTCAAGCCGCTGCTGATGATTCACTCCCAACAGTCTGGCCGTTGTTCTGGTCGTTCCGGATCATGGTTGCTTGTGGTGTCATTATGCTGGTTGTCTTCGCTGCTGCATTTGTTCAGACATGCCGTCAGAAAATTGAGCAGAAAAACTGGGTGCTCAAAGCCGCACTTTACAGTATTCCTTTACCGTGGATTGGTGTTGAAGCTGGTTGGTTTGTCGCGGAATATGGTCGTCAACCATGGGCTGTCGGTGAAATTCTCCCTGTACATATTGCGAATTCTGCATTGAGTGTCAGTGAGTTGGTTATCTCCCTGCTTGCAATTCTTGCACTATATACAGCGTTCCTTGTTGCCGAAGTTTACCTGATGGTTAAATTTGCTCGCAAAGGTCCAAGTAGTCTGAAAACTGGGCGTTATCATTTTGAGCAAAATGCGACTTCAGCAACAGATCAAGTTAACCGTCAGGTAGAAGCTTAAGGCGAGGAGAATAATATTATGGATTACGAAATCTTACGATTTATATGGTGGATCCTGATTGGTGTGCTGTTTGTCGGCTTCGCTATTGCAGATGGATTCGATATGGGGGTCGGTGCCTTGGTGCCGATCATCGGGAAAAATGACACAGAGCGTCGTGTCATGATCAACTCGATTGCACCTCACTGGGATGGTAACCAGGTTTGGTTAATTACTGCGGGTGGTGCTTTATTTGCTGCATGGCCTTTGGTCTACGCAACATCATTTTCCGGTTTCTACCTTGCAATGATCGTGACTTTGGCTGCTTTATGGCTCCGTCCTGTAGGGCTAGACTATCGTTCAAAAATTGAAGATACCAAATGGCGCAGTATTTGGGATATCTGTATCTCTATCAGTGGCTTTGTACCACCTCTGATCATTGGTGTTGCATTTGGTAATTTATTACAAGGTGTTCCTTTTGCACTGAATGAATTTTTGATGCCAAGTTATCATGGTTCATTCTTCGGACTACTGAATCCATTTGGTATTGTATGTGGTCTGGTTAGTGTCCTGATGTTTGTGCTTCAAGGTGCGTCTTGGTTACAAATGAAGACCTCTGATGCTGTACATACGCGAGCTCGTAGCGTTGCTCAGCTTTGTGGTGTACTTGTCGCGGTTCTTTTTGTAGCTGCTGGTTTTTGGGTTCAACACATCGATGGTTATGTCATCACCAGTACAATGGATCATCTTGCATCGTCAAACCCATTGAATAAAGAAGTCGCTCGTGAATCTGGTGCGTGGATGGCAAACTTCAATCAATATCCATTGTTATGGTTGGCACCTATTCTTGGTACCGCGATGCCATTGATTGCTGCGATTGCATCTCGAATGGAAAAAGGCGGTATCGCATTTATTGCTTCGAGTTTGACGAATGCCGGCGTTATCTTCACGGCTGGATTTGCGATGTTCCCGTTCATTATGCCTTCAAGTATGGCACCAAGTAACAGTCTGACCATATGGGATTCAACATCCAGTGAGCTGACGTTACAACTGATGACTGGTATTGCCTTTGTCATGGTACCAATTATTCTTGGGTATACTTGTTGGACGTACTATAAAATGTTCGGTCGTATCAATAATAAGTATGTCGAAGACAACAAAAATTCACTTTATTAACGAGGAGCTAAGTTATGTGGTATTTTGCATGGATTTTAGGCGTCTTACTGGCTTGTTCTTTCGGCATCATCAATGCACTGTGGTTAGAACATGCAGAGATGATGGATAAAGATAGTGAATGATTTTTCTGCCTTAGTTGCGCAGTGGCATCGTCCCATTGATCGTATCTTTTATCGAATACTGTTAATGGGCCTTGCTTTCTACCATGTTGCGTTGTTGATGTGGAATCCACACACTTATGCAGCAGCAATTGGTGGTTTTAATCTGGGAGTCGTCGCTCTGCTGATCTTGGCTATCTGTGCCAGCATGATCTTCGGTGTCGGCTTTAAGCCGAGACGATGGTTTTGGCAGATTCTATTTTCACCTTATCTCGCCGGATGCATATTGGTTTATTTCAGTTTGATTCGAATAAGCTGAATTCAACGACCAGTATCCTATCGATAAAAGAAAACGCAGCCTTCAGGCTGCGTTTTTTGTCCAAAAAATCAAAATTCATTTCGTCTCACTCATGCGAAAGTGTTTGAGTTGCGTTATAGTAAACGATTGTTGTGAATCCGTTGAGGGACGTTAAGTGCATCATTCTAAATCAGCTTTTTTTCGCTTTCCTGTGACGATCTATTATGAAGATACCGATGCTGGCGGTGTTGTATACCATTCAAACTATCTTAAATTTTTTGAACGTGCGCGAACGGAAATGCTCCGAGAGCAAGGGGTATGTCAGCGAGAGTTATTGGAACAAAAATGTGGCTTTGTGGTCCGAAGCATGGAGATTGATTTTCTGAAACCTGCACGTCTGGATGACAATTTAGTCGTTTTAACTCAGCTAACCGAGAGAAAAAAGGCTTCTTTAATATACTGTCAGGAGCTGGTTAATCCTCGTGAAGAGGTATTGTGTCGAGCAATAGTTAAGGTAGCATATATTGACATGCAAAAAATGAAACCCCAAGGTATTCCCGACACAGTATTTTCGGAGAAGTAAACAGTGAGTGCTGAAATTTCAATACTTGATCTTTTTTTACAGGCTAGTTTTCTAGTCAAAGTGGTGATGATGATTCTCTTGGGCATGTCTATCATGTCATGGGCGATGATTTTTAAAAGAACCAAAGCATTATCGGCTGCTGAAAAGCAAGCAGCTTCATTTGAGGACCGTTTCTGGTCCGGCACTGATTTAGCGGTTTTATACCAAGACGTAAAAGGTAGAAAAGACCAGTTGAGTGGCAGTGAAGAAATTTTCTATTCCGGTTTTACTGAATTCGCCCGATTAAGAAAAAACCATGCCGGCGAAGCTAGTTTTGTCATGGATGGGACTGCAAGAGCCATGCGAGTTGCGGTCTCCCGAGAAGTTGAATCATTGGAAACTCATCTACCGTTTCTGGCGACCGTCGGTTCAATTAGCCCTTACATCGGGTTGTTTGGAACAGTATGGGGGATTATGCACGCATTTATTGCGTTAGGTGCGGTAAAACAAGCAACATTAGCAATGGTTGCGCCCGGAATCGCAGAAGCGCTTGTTGCAACAGCTATGGGGCTTTTCGCTGCCATTCCAGCGGTGATGGCTTACAACCGACTGACAACCGTTGTCAGTAAACTTGAAATGAATTACGCGACATTCTCTGAGGAGTTTCATAGTATCCTTCATCGTCAGGCAATGACTGGTAGGGAGTAAGCTTTATGACAGGTTACCAACCAAAGAAGCGTAAAATGACCGCAGAAATTAATGTGGTACCCTATATAGATGTGATGCTGGTTTTGTTAATCATTTTTATGGTGACATCTCCGTTTATCACTCAGGGCGTGGATGTTGAACTACCAAAAACCGAAACAGCAAAACCGGCCTCCGATTTGGTCGGTGACGATGGTAGCTTCATTATTGTCGAGATCAATAAGGAAGGTAGCTTGGGAGTCAGTATCAATAATGAACCTTTCAAACGGGGACTATCCTTACAGGATGCTATTGTTCTGGTAAAAGCTGAGCTGAGTTTACATCCAGATTCACCTGTTGCAGTCGGTGGTGAGGCGACAAGCCCCTATGCAGAGATTGTGCATGTGTTGGATGAGCTGAGTAAAGCTGGTATTCCAAAGGTTGGTTTGTTAACAGATATCAGGGAATAAGCAGTATAACCTTCATGAAAAAGAGAGAAGATAAGCGCTCAGGTTTTACAAAACCGCTGATAATTTCTATCGTGTTACATGCGATTTTAATTGGTTTATTGCTTTGGGGCGGACAGTTTTATCAGGAAAAGCCGCGTCCGACCGGTAATATGGTTCAGGCGGTCGTGATTGATCCAGCATTGGTGCATCAGCAGGCGCAACAGATTAAGGCGACTCGAGAAGCTGCTGCCCGCAAGGAAAAAGATCGACTTGATCGTTTACGACGTGAAAGTGAACGTCTTGAAGAGAATCGTCGAGCTGAAGAAGAGCGAATCCGGCAGTTAAAAGAACAACAAGCCCGTGAGGCGAAAGCAGCCAGAAAAGCGGAGCAGCAGCGTAAGCAGAAAGAGCAAGAGCGACAAGCTGAAGAACGGCGCGCCGCGAAAGCTGAGGCTGCAAGGAAAGCAAAAGAAGCAGCCATTGCAAAAGCGGAACAGCAGCGAATTGAACGCGAGAAAGCGGCCAAACTAGCGGCAGAAAAAGCACGTAAAGAGCGTGAGGCCGCTCAGAAAGCAGAACGGGAACGTTTAGCCAAAGAGAAAGCAGCAAAGGCTGCTGCTGAGAAGGCTCGACAGGAAAAAGAGCGCCTGAAAAAACTGGAAAAAGAAAGAAAGCAACGGGAAGCGGCTTTAGATGATATTTTTTCCGGTCTACAGGCTGAAGAGCAACAAAACTCTAGTGCTCGAAGTCAATATATTGCTAGCGAAGTTGGACGTTATGGCGAAATCTACAAACAGCTCATCCGGCAAAATTTACGCGTAGAAGATACGTTTAAAGGTAAAAATTGTCGGGTTAATCTGCACCTGATTCCTACAGGGAGCGGTGCAATTGTTGGTAGTTTGAAAGTATTAGGGGGAAACTCGGCCGTTTGTGCTGCAACACAGCGAGCGGTTGCTCAGGTTCCGTCTTTTCCTCTGCCAAAAGATGACTCGGATGTTATCAATAAGCTAAAAGATATTAATATAACCGTTGAACCGAATATATAATTTTGACTGAAGTATCAGAGAAAAGGAAAAGCTTGTGTTACAGCGATTGATTTTGAGTTGTATGTTCCTCGTAATATCAGGCATACACACCGCAAATGCAGCATTAGAGCTCGTCATTACTGATGGGATTAACTCAGCGAGGCCGATCGCGATCGTTCCGTTTCAATGGGAGGGTAAGGGGCAATTACCAGAAGATGTTTCAGGTGTCGTCGCTTCAGATTTACAGCGAAGTGGTAAGTTTAGCCCTGTTGCGACCAGTAATATGCCCCAGACGCCTTATGACGAGTCCGCTGTCGATGTGGATGCATGGACCCGCCTCGGGGTCGATTCATTATTGACCGGAACCATCAAGCAAAATGCAGCGGGTAATTATGTTATCCATTACCAGTTGGTTGATATCGTTCAGGCGCAATTACTAAAAGGTAAAAGGCAGTCCCTCACAGAGGATGGTCAACTTGTTGAGTCAAAAGATTATGTATTACTCAATAATATTGCGACGGTTTCACCGAAGCGTCTTCGTGAGTACGCCCATCGTATTTCTGATTTAGTCTATGAAAAATTGACTGGGGATAAAGGCGCGTTTTTAACGCGAATTGCTTATGTCGTTGTACATGACGGTGAGAAGTATCCTTATCAGCTGAGAATCTCAGACTATGATGGTTACAATGAACGGCTAGTTCTTAGCTCTAAACAACCATTAATGTCGCCTGCTTGGTCTCCGGATGGTAAAAAGCTGGCTTATGTCAGTTTCCAAAATGGACATGCTGAAATCTACGTCATGAACATTTATACGGGAAAACGTGAAAAAATATCGTCATTTCCTCGTCACAATGGCGCGCCAGTATTCTCACCAGACGGTAAATCATTAGCCATAGTCTTGTCGAAATCGGGAAGCTTACAGGTCTATATCATGGATTTAGCGACGAAGAAAATTCGTCAAATAACGCGGGGCAGATCAAATAATACAGAGCCTTTTTGGTATCCAGATGGAAAATCTCTGATATTTACCTCAGATCGGGGTGGTAAACCACAGATATATAAAGTAGATTTGTCTTCTGGCGTGACAAATCGTCTTACTTGGCAGGGCTCACAAAATTTAGGTGGGCAGATTACGCCTGATGGAAAATTCTTGATCATGGTGAATAAAAACCAGTCAGGATTTAACTTGGCAAAGCAAGATTTGGAAACCGGCAGCGTGCAAATTCTGACAAGAACTTTGCTCGATGAGTCTCCAAGTATTGCGCCTAACGGTGGTATGGTTATTTATAGTTCGATATACAATAAAACCAATGTATTATCTATGGTTTCTATTGACGGGCGATTTAAAGCCAGGTTACCAGAAACAAACGGACGCGTAAGAGCGCCGGCGTGGTCACCGTTTTTGTAATGAGTCATGATTAAAAAATAAGGAAAAGAAGATGCAACTGAATAAAGTTCTTAAAGGGCTATTGATTGCACTACCAGTACTCGCGGTTACTGCGTGTAGTTCAAGTGATGATGCAGTGAGTGCCTCAGGAAATGAGACGACGACTAACCAATCTACATCCGGCTCCGCAGAGAGCACAGATACAACTGTTGTATCACCCATGACTGATGATGGTAAGCTTTCTGAGCAGGAACAAAAAGATAAGGTTATGCAAGAGCAAACCGTATTCTTTGCTTTTGATAATTCAACAATTGCATCAGATTATAAAGATATGCTGTCAACTCATGCCTCTTATCTGAGTAAGCATCCAAGAGTTCACGTTACAATTGAAGGTCATGCCGATGAGCGTGGTACGCCTGAGTACAACATTGCTTTGGGTGAGCGCCGTGCAGAAGCTGTATATAAATACCTTCAGGCTCTTGGTGTACAAACCAGCCAAATGTCAATTGTTAGCTATGGTGAAGAAAAACCATTAGTACGTGGACATAACGAAGCTGCATACGCAAAAAACCGTCGTGCAGTGATTGTTTACTAATCTGAAGAGTTTGATTAAACATGTTCGGTAACTTAAAGCGACCAATGATGCTTATGTTACTGGTCAGTACAGCAAGCCCAGTGCTTGCTGTACCCGCTCCAGTATCGGACCTAAGTGAAGGCATGGAGCAACATGCGACTTCGGGGAGCCCTGAGACGAGAATTGATCGTCTGGAACGTCTACTTCAAAACAGTAGTCAGTTGCGAGTGCAAATGCAGCAACAGATTGATGAAATGGCGACCGAGATTCAACATCTGCGTGGTCAGGTAGAGAAGAACTCTCACGATATGGGCAAGATGCTTGATCGACAGAGAGAATTATTTGTTGAAATTGATAATCTTAGAGAAAAGCTCAATTCAAAGCGTAGTGATGGGGCACAATCAGGTTCAACAACCAATGATCAATCGGCATCCTCTGGTACGTACAGCGAAAATGCTGATGAGCAAACGGCTTATCAAAATGCTGTTGATTTGATCTTGAAGAAAAAAGATTATTCTGGTGCGATTAACGCCTTCACTAAATTTCAGCGTGATTTCCCCAAATCTAATTTTGCGCCAAATGCACATTATTGGTTAGGTCAACTTTACTATGCCAAACGACAGGATGATAAAGCGGTTGAAAGCTTTAAAGCTGTGTTGGATTTCCCTAAATCGAATAAACGTGCGGATGCATTAGTCAAATTAGGTGATGTTGAGAAACGTCGCAAGAACACAAAGTTAGCGAATCAGTATTATCAACAGGTGATTGATGAATATCCTGATACCGCTTCTGCTGAATCTGCAAAACGATCTATAGCAAAATAGTAGTATGGGTAAACTTTAATTGCTTTGTCAGCGCTAATATTTGCATCTCGAATGCACACAAAAGGAGAACCTCGGTTCTCCTTTATGTTTTTCATTATCAATTATTTTATCAATGAGTCGCCAGACTGGCTTTTGACACGTTGTAAAGAGCGTGTAAAATGCGCTAATTACTGGAAATTGCGTAGAGCAAAAGCAATGAGCCATATCACAGAACAGATTGAAACCGTGTACCCATTTCCACCGAAGCCGGTACCTCTCTCAAAAGAACAGAAAGCATTCTATATAGACGAGATCAAGCGTCTCTTAATCGAGAAAGACGCCGTCTTGATTGCCCATTACTACACAGATCCTGAAATTCAGGCGTTGGCTGAAGCAACCGGTGGATTTGTCGGTGACTCACTGGAAATGGCGAAATTCGGCAATCGACATCCAGCCAAGACACTGTTGATTGCTGGTGTGCGCTTTATGGGTGAGTCCGCTAAAATCCTGACACCAGAAAAACGCATTCTGATGCCAACATTGGAAGCGGAATGTTCTCTGGATCTTGGATGCCCCGTGGAAGAATTTTCCGCTTTCTGTGACGCTCACCCAGATCATACCGTTGTCGTGTATGCGAATACTTCTGCAGCGGTCAAAGCCAGAGCCGACTGGGTGGTGACATCCAGCATCGCATTAGAAATTGTTGAACATCTGGATTCGGAAGATAAGAAAATCATCTGGGGACCCGACCGCCATCTGGGGGGATATATTGCAACCAAAACTGGTGCTGATATGTTGCTTTGGCATGGTGAATGTATTGTCCATGATGAGTTTTCAGCCGATGCGTTGAAAAAAATGAAAGCGTTATATCCCAAAGCGGCTGTTTTAGTTCACCCCGAATCACCTTCCAGTGTTGTTGAACTGGCTGATGCAGTCGGATCAACCAGTCAATTAATCAAAGCTGCAAAAGCTTTACCACATCCACAAATGATCGTGGCAACGGATAAAGGTATTTTCTTCAAAATGCAGCAACTTGTGCCTGAAAAAGAGCTGATTGAAGCGCCTACAGCCGGTGCTGGCGCGACATGCCGAAGTTGTGCGCATTGCCCTTGGATGGCGATGAACGGGCTCCAGGCCATCGAGAAAGCCCTCAGAGACGGGGGAGAGGAACACGAAATCTTTGTGGATGAGTCGATTCGGGTTAAGTCTCTGATCCCGTTGAACCGCATGTTGGATTTCGCTGAGCAGTTGAATGTCTCTGTCAAAGGCAATGCCTGAGTGGGATGTGAATCCGATAATAAAAAAGAAGGCGATGTTACCATCGCCTTCTTTTTTTGATGTGTTGAATATATCCCGTTTTTAATCGTCAGATTCAGCAATCGCCAGTGCACGTTGGCTGAGTCCGGATAGCATGACGGGCACCGCCTGGTAAATCTCTTCGAACTGAGCCATTGCATCCGCACCCGCTTCATTCAATGTTACCAGTGAGGTTTCTGGGTCATAAAGCATGGTAATGGACAGCAACACACCGCCCAATAAGGCGCCATTTTCTGTTTCAGGCGGCATCAGGGCTTCCCAGTCATCTCTGGTCAACTGCCAGCCTTGTAACATGCCTTCACAGAAGTCCCGCGTCGCTTGATTGACAATTTCTTCATCATCCAACTGACATGAAGCTGGCCATTGCCATGAACCACTGAGTAATGATTCCCGGGCTGTATTCCAGTGTTGAACCACGTGTTGGCAATACATCTCAAGATGAGAGGGTTCCGCGAACGGTGCGACATCACTCCCTCCCCAAAGATAGGGAAGCCATTCTTCCGGTGAAATCAGATAAGGTGTTGCCGCGAGAGCAACAATAAATCCCGTCATCTGATGTTCATTGAGCAGTTGTTCGGGCTGTTCTACCGACGCAATAATTTCAGTTAGTGTCACATTCATGCTTCATTAAATCGATTGAGTGGGTGGACCGTTATGGTATTTGAAATTGGAAGAAGTTGCGAGACATCCAATCTGTTTCTTTTGAAACGACTGATTTTTCAGATAGTTGTTTTAATTTTGTTTCTTAATTTACAAATTATTAACCATTTATTTTTTGTAGTTTTTTAAACTGGTTTTGTGTTTGTTTTTTGGTTTTATATTCAGTTTATTTTAAAATAATTAGTGATTAATTTCGTAATTATTGTGTTCTAATGCGCATAAATAGTGTTGTTTGTCTGGGTGAGATGAAATGAAAAATAGCGCGCCTTTTTGTGTTCGCAATGCAGCTGCCGATACATTTGCTATGGTGGTATTTTGCTTCGTGACAGGTATGGGCATTGAGGTGTTTATCTCGGGAATGACGCTGGAACAGTCATTATCTTCGAGGCTGCTTTCGATCCCAGTCAATATTGCCATTGCTTGGCCATATGGGCTCTTTCGTGATCTTATTCTGAGATCCGGACGGCGCCTTTCTCCCAGCGGATGGATGAAAAATATTTGTGACTTGTTTGCTTATGTCGCATTTCAATCACCAGTCTATGTGGGAATTTTACTGGCGGTAGGGGCGACATATGATCAGATCGTCACAGCCGTTTCTATCAATGCTGTGATTTCTTGCGGTATGGGAGTCGTTTACGGTTACTTTCTCGATTGTTGCCGACGCTGGTTCCGGGTACCCGGTTATTACCATGTATGATTCATGCACGGTTACTGATTGTTCAGATAATCGGCCAATCAGCTAATTAATAACCATTTGATTGTCAAAGGGCGGTTTTTACGATTTTTCTCCTTGACCTTCTTCCGAAGAATCATTAAATTAGCGCCCCGTTGAAACAATAATTTCAACGATTCGGTGAGTTGTCCGAGTGGCTGAAGGAGCACGCCTGGAAAGTGTGTATACGGCAACGTATCGAGAGTTCGAATCTCTCACTCACCGCCACATTCAAGGCCGTAGACATTCGTCTGCGGCCTTTTTCGTTTCTGAAATTCGTTGCTGAAATCTATACCGGAAAATCAATGTTGCAGCATGAGAATACATTGATGTGAAGTGCCTCGGGAAAAGCAGCGATACGGATTCAAACTGGTGAAAAACCATAGACTTTTGCGCAGCAGTCTCCTGTTGGTTGTTGATCTGCCGAGATCAATCAACAGGAGATACACCGCGATCCCTTCAACACATACACCAGAAATCACTACATCTCTTTTTTGTGTCCGTATACCTTTCTATAACACTTGTATCTAAACCGGATAAAAGAGATGGCATCAGGTCTGAATTATCCGCTCTGGCTGGGAGCTTTAAGGGGCAGTCCTTCCAATGATTTTTATCCCATGAACTGGAAGACTAAACCGGGATTGACCCGGTTATTGCGGCATGTCCGGTGAAAAAAACAGTGTCATGATTATTTCGCAAAAATAATATGACACTAAGTTTTATTTAACTTCTTTCTTATTTAATTTGATATGTTTAGTATTGCGACGCTTACACATACTTATACAGGAAATTTGTTAAATGAAACTAAAAACTCTGTTGGCTGTTTTTTCTGCCCTGGCACTGTTGTTCGGTGTTGTCGGGCAGAGTTCCGCGGTGACTTTCTCTGGTACTTTTTATGCCAGCCAGTCATGTCCGGCTTATCAATCAAAAAACAAGAAAACCAATCCTGGTAACATCTATCTGGTTTCCGGGCAGTCTTACCAAATTCGTGAGGCGAATAAAAATGACGCCACCTGGTACCGGGTGGTGGTTGAAAATGCTAATCCGCAGTTGCGTTGGGTCTCTGTCAGTTGTGGTGAGGTAAAAGGTGATGATTCTTCTTCATCTGGCAGCTCGGGTTCTGGCAGATGTTCAACGGCGGGTCAGGAAGACAGTTATGTCTTTGCTCTCAGCTGGCAGCCAGCTTTCTGTGAAACACACACGTCAAAGCCTGAATGTAAAGTCACGGATTCCAGCGCTTATCAGGCCGGAAACTTTACCCTGCATGGTTTATGGCCGAATAAAGCTTCTTGTGGCACAAGTTACGGATTCTGTGGCAGTTATTCTCACTCGGTGAGTCCTTTTTGCAGCTATGATGCGGTTCCGATGCCATCATCGACGCTGGCATTACTGGGACAATATATGCCAAGTGCAGCCTATGGTTCTTGTTTACAACGTCATGAATGGTACAAGCATGGTACCTGCCAGACGCAAAGAAACGCGGATGAATATTTTAAAACTGCGATTCGTCTGCAAAAAGAGTTTAACCAGAATGTCGCTTATTTCATGCAGGAGCATCTCGGTGAATCTGTCTCCACGCAGGACTTTTTTGATGTTGTGGATCAGGCCTTTTTCGATGGAGCGTATAAACGGTTACAGATTTCATGTAAGAACAGAAAATTAGTGGATGTCTATATTAATTTGCCGAAACAACTGGATGAAAATGCTTCCCTTGCAAGCTTAATGATGGATGCTGATCCGAAGTTTTCTAACCAATGTGGCAGCAGCTTCACTGTGGATGAAATCGGCTTTTAATCATCCGTTCTGACGGATAAAAAAGAAGGCGGTTTTCCCGCCTCCTTCTTGTGATTACATTGGTATAAAACCCGGTTCAATCCGGGTTTTATTTCTGAAAGTTATCTAAATCAATCAAATTGAAAGATAAAATCCCGCTGAACTCAATGTTGCAGCATGAGAATACATTGATGTGAAGTGCCTCGGGAAAAGCTGCGATACGGATTCAAACTGGTGAAAAACCATAGACTTTTGCGCAGCAGCTCGCCACACTGTGGGCATTGTTCACTAACCGATTCAAATCATTCAGGTATGAAGACTTCACTCGACCATCTTCCCGAACGTAAACAGCATGAACTTGCGCTGATCTCGGCCATTTTGCGCGATACGCTGGAAGAATACCTCGTTGGTAAGCAGGGGAGTAAAGCTGAATTTCGGATCCTGAAAATCATTCTGTTTGGCAGCCATGCCAAAGGCGGTTGGGTGAGCGATATTCCCAACGGCTATGTCAGTGACTACGACATTCTAGTGATCGTCAACAAACCCTCGCTGGTGGAAGAGGATCTCGTCTGGCGCAGGGCCGAAGAGCAGATCGACCGTAAAGTCAAAAGCGCGCCGCTGGGGCTGATCGTTCATACGCTCAAAGAGGTCAATGAACAACTACAAAAAGGTCATTACTTTTTTACCGATATTCGTGAACAAGGTATCTTGCTTTATAACGCCAATGGGAAGGAGCTCGCTGAACCGGGGAACTTAACCGAAGAAGAGCATCGAGAGATTGCGCAGGGGCATTTTGATCATTGGTTTACGAGTTCTCAGCAGTTTTTGCGTTCTTTTGAATTTTCATTTCACGAGCAAAAGTGGTTGAATCATTCTGCATTCCTACTCCATCAAGCCACGGAACGTTTTTTCGCCTGTACGTTACTGGTGCAGACCAACTACCTACCCAAAACCCATAATATCGAGAAACTGAAAAAATATTGCGCCGAGCAAGATCTTGCTTTCGCTGATATCTTCCCGATGGACGACAAATTCCACCGTCGCAGCTTCCGCCGCCTGCAACGTGCCTACATCGACGCCCGTTACTCGATGCATTACGAAATCACCGAAGAAGAACTGGTGTATCTGCAAGGGGAAGTGGAGAAGCTGAAAGGGCTGGTGGAGCAAGTTTGTCTGACGCGACTTGAGGTTTAGGCTATTTGAGGAAGGAGGGGAATGTACCGATCATTTTGTGGTTTCAGAGACCATAAGACTTTTGGCATCCTTCATCTATATTGCATAATTGATCGCATCGATCTTTCTATGTCTGAGGATTATGCCAATCCATGATTATGCGATATCTTGATTAATAACAAATAATCATCCGTTGTTTAATCTCGGGAATACATATGATGAGTCCATTCGAACACCCTGGTGCCTTACGTGAATCCAATCGCCTCATTGAGCAAGCTTTAGCCACCGGCCAGAATCATCTCGATTTAAGCCAATTAAATCTCAGGCAACTCCCCCCACAGCTTGAAAAGCTCTCGCAGCAGTTAACCTCGTTGAATGTGAGTGGGTGTAGAAATCTGAGCAGTCTATTCGGAATCGAAGGTTTGTCTCAGCTGACTTCGTTGGATGTGAGTAGGTGTGACAACCTGAGCAGTCTATCCGGAATCGAAGGTTTGTCTCAGCTGACCTCGTTAAATGTGGGTGGGTGTAGCAACCTGAGCAGTCTGTCCGAAATCGAAGACTTGTCGCAATTGACCTCATTGAATGTGGGTGGGTGTAGCAACCTGAGCAGTCTGTCCGAAATCGAAGGCTTGTCGCAATTGACTTCGTTGAATGTGAGAGAGTGTGGCAACCTGAGTAGTCTGTCCGGCATCGAAGGCTTGTCGCAATTGACTTCGTTGAATATGAGTTGGTGTAAGAATCTGAGCAGTCTGTCCGGCATAGCAGGTTTGTCTCGGTTGACCTCGTTGAATGTGAGTTGGTGTGACAACCTGAGCAGTCTGTCCGGCATAGCAGGCTTGTCGCAATTGACTTCGTTGAATATGAGTTGGTGTAGAAATCTGAGCAGTCTGTCCGGCATAGCAGGTTTGTCTCAGCTGACCTCGTTGAATGTGGGTGGGTGTGAGAATCTGAGCAGTCTGTCCGGAATCGAAGGTTTGTCTCAGCTGACTTCGTTGGATGTGAGTGGGTGTTACAACCTGAGCAGTCTGTCCGGCATCGAAGGTTTGTCTCAGCTGACCTCGTTGGCAGTGAGTTGGTGTGACAACCTGAGCAGTCTGTCCGGAATCGAAGGTTTGTCTCAGCTGACCTTGTTGAATGTGAAGAATCTGTCCAGCATAGAAGGGCTGTCTCAGCTGACTTCGTTGGATGTGAGTGGGTGTGACAACCTGAGCAGTCTGTCCGGCATCAAAGGTTTGTCGCAATTGACCTCGTTGAATGTGAGGTGGTGTAGCAACCTGAGCAGTCTGTCCGGCATCGCAGGTTTGTCTCAGCTGACCTGGTTGAATGTGTTTGGGTGTGACAGCCTGAGCAGTCTGTCCGGAATCGAAGGCTTGTCGCAATTGACTTCGTTGAATGTGGGTGAGTGTGACAACCTGAGCAGTCTGTCCGGCATCGAAGGTTTGTCGCAATTGACCTCGTTGAATGTGTTTGGGTGTAGCAACCTGAGCAGTCTGCCCGGCATCGAAGGTTTGTCGCAATTGACCTGGTTGAATGTGTTTGGGTGTGAGAATCTGAGCAGTCTGTCCGGCATCGAAGGTTTGTCTCAGCTGACTTCGTTGAGTGTGGGTGGGTGTAGCAACCTGAGCAGTCTGTCCGGAATCGAAGGTTTGTCGCAATTGACCTCGTTGAATGTGAGAGGGTGTAGCAACCTGAGCAGTCTGTCATGGGAAGTCGGAGAGCACATCATTACTCAATTCCCAAGATTATCTATTTTGGGTCGTTTACCGATAGAGCATGTGCCTGTTGAACTGACTGAGGACTTTAATCAACGCGCAGTTGAGGATTGGTATCATGACTTGCAAACCAGTGGGTATGAATCCCCTGAGGCTTTAAAAGTGATGTTGTTGGGCAATGGTCGGATTGGAAAAACCCAGTTGGCCCGTCGTTTGCGCGGTGACAGTTTTGATGTTTCTGTTCCCAGTACCCACGGCATTCAAATCAACCAGTTCACCCATAAGAGTGGCGCACAGATTCATACCTGGGATTTCGGCGGTCAGGATGTTTATCTGAGTACGCATACGATGTTTATTGATAAGCAAGCGATTTACCTACTGTTATGGCATCCTGAGGCGGAAAATACAGACCTGATCTGTTGTGATCAGTTAACTATTCGCAACAAACCTTTGAGTTACTGGTTGGCCTATCTGAATTCTCTGGTCGGGGAACAGGCCAATGTGATGGTGTGTCAGTCCCAGTGTGATTCGCCGGCTCAGGAGTTGCCTGAACCGATTCCACATCCGACACCGCTGAAGCGATTAAAACGAGTGGCTTGTAGCGCAAAAGCCGAAGATGGGCTTGAGCTGTTCCACGCCCAGTTTGACAGGGCGGTGAAATATCAGTTGGCGGTCAACGGTGAGATATGGCTTCCTAAAACCTGGTTGAAGGTCCGTCAGTTGCTCCAAAATCACTATGATGATGGTGAAAAACGGATGTGTTTCGAACAATTTGAGGCACTATGCCAAGCCTCTCATGTATCGGCACCGTATACACTGGCAAAATACCTGCATCAGTCGGGCTGTGTGTTCTTCCGTCAAGGGCATTTTAATAACGATCTGATTCTGGATCAGGCGTGGGCATTACAAGGCGTTTACCTACTGTTGGAGCGAGATATTGCGTTGCCACAATTAAGAGAAAATCAGGGGAAATTCTCTCAGGAGACTTTGCGCCGCCTGTTATGGGACAACCCGGAGAATGCAGGAGATGAAGCACTATTTATCAAGATGATGCAGCAATGTGGCGTCTGCTTTGAAATTGAAGTGAATCAATACATTGCTCCGGATGCCTTGCCAGATAAAGCCAGTATTAGCGCACAGCTAATTCAGATATGGCAGTCGGCGGTTCCGGATATTGAAATCCGGCTTGATTACCCGTTTTTACATGAGGCGACCCAAAGAGTCATCCTGAGTCGGATGGGTTCCATCGCAAAAGCAGCCGCCTGTTATTGGCGCTATGGGTGTTGCTATTTTGACAGCAAACATCAGGTGAAAGTGATGCTGGAGTGCTTTGAGATTGCCGAATCTGAGTTAACTCAAGAACATATTGATAGCTTTAGTCGTCCGGGGCATATCCGGATCCATATTGCAGGGGCAAAGGGAGGCGAACTGGCTGAACACTTGGTGGATTCAATCAAGGAGACTCATGCGCTGGGGGCAAAGCCACAAGTACAATGGTTGAAAGGTGCACCGAAGCAGGAGGAATCTATGGAGAGTCGCAGTTCAAAAGAGCCGTTTTCAGAGATGGGGGAAGCGGTTCAACCACCTGTACCTAAAGTCTTTTTTTCATATGCTTGGGGGGCTGAGAGCGATGAGCGCCAGCAGCGATGTGATGAAATCTATCAACACATAGAGCAACAGGCTTGGCTGGATGTGTATCGGGATAAAGAATCGATGAGCATCGGGGATAGTATCGATAAGTTTGAACGACAGATCGGCCGTGGTGATTTTATCGTTTTGCTGATTAGTGAAAAATCACTTCATTCGGCGCACTGCATGAAAGAGATGGGGCATATTTACCAACGTTGTCAAAGGCAGAAAGAGGAGTTCGTCGGCAGGGTTATTCCTGTCGTGCTATCGGATGCAAAAATCGATTCACTCAAAGACAGATTAAGCATCGCTTCATACTGGAAAAAAGAGTGCACTGAGCTGAATGCACAAGTTGAGGAACTTGGGGCAGCGATAGCTGGTGCTGAGTCGATCAAGGAGTTGGAAATCATGCGTTCATTCCTCGACAGTTGTGTTAATACACTGAAATGGGTCAGTGACTTAGTGACAGAAAGACACCCGGACTTACAAGTGGATGCTACGGTTGAGCTGATATTGAAGCGGATTCGGGAGGCGTGAGTATGCTGCTTTTCTCTCTTAAAGGATATTTTTAGAGGAATAAATGGGATATATACCCAAGTAACCTCAAGATGCAGGATTCAGAGTGTCTTCAATCGGCGTCATTCAAGGAAAATGTGGGCAGGAATGGCCTTCCCATTTCAATGGTATAACACCGTGCGTTTTTGGCTATCAAGAATTTTATCTGCATAAAATGTTTCCAACTTAAAAAGATATTTTCCGTAATTTATTGGTTACACTATCGATATTGTTAGCACACTGAAGACTGGGTATGGAAGTAGAAGAGATTTATCGCCGAGATTTAAACTTGTTAGTGGCATTACGGATTCTGGTTGAGGAGCGCAGTGTCAGCCGGGCAGCGAATCGTTTAAACCTCAGTCAGTCAGCAATGAGTCGGGTTTTAGGACGATTACGTAGCTTACTATCGGATCCTCTATTCACACGCCAAGGGCAGTATCTTATTCCTACAGAAAAAGCGTTATCCGTGAATCGGGCTTTAGGGGAACCGCTTGAGTCTCTTCGACAACTTTTGTCCCCAATCGATTTCGATCCTAGGTCTTGTGATCAGACATTCACGATTGCGACGACTGACTATGCAATGCAAACCATTCTACCATTTGCTTTACCGCGTATTTATCAGGAAGCCCCCAATGTTGCGTTTGAGTTTTTACCTCTACAAAATGAACATTTGAAAGATCAACTCACATACGGCAGAGCAGACTTAGCGATTTGTCGCCCAATTCACTCGATTGAAGCATTACATTATGAAATATTGGGTCGTGTCGGGGTGTTGTGTTTATTATCGAAGCAGCATCCGTTGGCGAATGAACAAATGGGGATCGATGACTATTTGAGGTTTCCCCATGCCATGATTGCGATCAGTGACGGGGTTAAATCACTCATTGAACAGGCATTAGAAGATAAACCTAAACGGCGCATGGTGCTGAGGGCATATCATTTAGAAGCTGCGTTAGCGATTGTCGATATGATGCCACTCATTATCACTGTCCCTGCCGATTTGGCATACTTAGTGTCTGAGCGTTATGACCTGATCGTCAAACCTTTACCTTTTCACTTTACGCCATTTGATTATTCAATGATTTGGCACCCTCGTTGTGAACATTCGCCTGCACAGGAATGGTTGCGAAGCATCGTAAAAGAAGAATGTGGCAGGCTAATTGCCAAACGAGTAGAGGATATGGGGTTGGATGAAGTAAGGCCCTGAGTGGGCCTTACTCAATAGAGATTTAAAGCTTTATCACCACACGACCAGTTGTCTGACCCGTGGTAATTTTCTCTGCATATTGTGGCGCTTCATTTAATGTTATTTCAGTACACGCCTGCTCAAAATAATGCGTTGGTAGCAGTTGGGCAATTTTTTCCCATGCGGCAATGCGTTTTTCACGTGGGCAACTGACCGAATCAATACCTTGCAAGCGGACATTACGCAAAATAAATGGCATAACCGTTGTTGGCAGATCAAACCCGCCAGCAAGACCACAGGCCGCGACAGCACTGTTATAGTCCATTTGAGCCAATACTTTTGCCAACATCTTGCTGCCAACTGTATCAATGGCACCTGCCCAGACTTGCTTTTCTAGCGGACGGGCCGGTTCGTCAAATTCACTACGGTCAATGATTTGAGAGGCACCTAGTTTTTCTAATAGCGGGCCATTTTGTTCTACACGACCTGTAACAGCGGCGACTTTGTAGTTGAGTTGAGATAACAGCGTGACCGCGACAGAGCCGACACCGCCACTTGCGCCGGTCACCAGAATTGTTCCGTCTTCAGGTTTAATGTCTGCGTCAATTAAAGCCTGAACACAAAGCATTGCAGTAAAACCAGCAGTGCCGACCATCATGGCTTGTTTTGCGTTGAGACCCTGTGGAAGAGGGACAAGCCAGTCCGCTTTCAGGCTCGCTTTTTGTGCCATGCCTCCCCAGTGGTTTTCTCCGACTCCCCAACCTGTCAATACAACAGAGTCACCTTCTTGATAACGAGAATCATCAGAGTTGAGTACTTTTCCTGCCAAATCAATTCCGGGCACCATCGGAAAATTACGAATGATTTTGCCTTTGCCTGTAATAGCCAAGCCATCTTTATAGTTCAGTGACGAGTAATCGACAGCGATTAACACTTCACCTTCCGGGAGATGTGACTCATCGAGTTGTTCGATAGTTGCAACGGTTTTTTTATCTTCTTGATTCAGGATCAAAGCGTCAAACATAGGTTCTCCACAAATATTGTAATGATTAACTCATCGCAGTCTAGCGCTGATATCTCTATGAATTAAATGAAGCTTTAGCATATTTAGCTATGCATAATAATCATAGTGCTTGCCAGTATAGAGAATGGATGTGTATTGCGGTGAGTTGTGCGCATTGAAGTTAGCTATGCACAATGATCATGGTATTGATGTAAATAAGTCATTTTACTCATATATTAAATTCCATGATATTAATACGGTTATTGATCCCGAAGTTTTCATATGAAACAGGCTACTAGAACCCGAAACCTTAGGTGGTTGGCACGTTTGATATGAGAATTCACCGATTAGAGGAACAATTTATGGCTAAGTTAACCGATGACATCATATTCCAGTCAGGAGGCAAACTGCACAACCGAATCGTAATGGCACCGATGACGATTCAATCTGCATTTTTCGATGGTGGTGTAACGGAAGAAATGATCAATTATTACGCTGCTCGTTCGGGTGATGCTGGTGCTGTCATCGTCGAAAGTGCGTTTGTTGAAAAATATGGCCGGGCATTCCCTGGTGCGCTTGGTATCGATACCGATAGCAAAATCACGGGGTTACGCAAGCTTGCTGAAGGCATTAAAGCAAAAGGCTCAAAGGCTATTTTGCAGATCTACCATGCAGGACGGATGGCGAACCCAGAGTTCAACGGCGGGCATCAGCCTATCTCTGCCAGTCCGGTTGCAGCTTTGCGTGATAATGCGGAAACGCCATTGCAAATGACCCAAGAGCAAATCGAAGACATGATTGAACGCTTTGGCGATGCAGTGAATCGAGCGATTCTTGCCGGTTTTGATGGGGTCGAAATTCACGGTGCAAACACGTATCTGCTCCAGCAATTTTTCTCTCCGCATTCAAACCGCAGAACCGACAAATGGGGCGGTGATATTGAGAAACGTACAACTTTCCCGCTCGCCGTACTCGCAAAGGCAAAAGCAGTTGTTCAAGCGCACGATAAAGCTGATTTTATTATCGGTTACCGATTCTCTCCGGAAGAGATTGAACAACCGGGTATCCGCTTTGATGACACCATGTATCTGCTCGATAAACTGGCGACATGTGGCTTGGATTATTTGCATTTCTCGATGGGGAGCTGGGCACGGAACTCGATTGTGACTCCGGAAGATCTAGAGCCGCTCATCAACAAGTACCGTCATCTACAATCTGACGCCTTGGCACAGGTGCCAGTGATTGGTGTTGGTGGTATTGCGCAACGCAGTGATGCTGATAAAGCGATTGAACAAGGGTACGACATTGTCGCCGTGGGTAAAGGCTTCTTGGTTGAGCCAACTTGGGCTGAGAAGGCGCTTAACAGCGAATCTTGTGCCGAGTTTGCCGACATCGCACAACAAGAGGCATTGCAAATCCCGACCCCATTGTGGGAAATCATGGATTACATGATTGTCGATAGTGCAGCCGAAGCGATTAAGCACCAACGAATTAAAGAGTTGCAGAGCATTCCGATCAAGTTTAACGCCGGTGAATATACAGCGTATGGCCGTGGTCATAACGATGACTTACCTGTGACAGTCTCTTTCTCTGAAGATAAGATCCTCAATATCTTTGTTGATTCATCAAAAGAATCTGACGGAATTGCCAACCCTGCCTTTGAACGTATTCCGCAACAAATTCTAGACGGTCAAACGCTGAACATTGATGTCATTTCAGGTGCAACCGTCAGTAGCCAAGCCGTGCTTGATGGTGTTGCTAACGCAGTTGATCTCGCCGGTGGTAACTCTGAAGCGTTACGCTGTAAAGCAAGAGAAGCGGTTGAGTGGTCAACAAAAACGATTGAAGAGACCGTTGATATTGTGGTTGTTGGCGGCGGTGGTGCCGGTTTAAGTGCAACATTGACAGCCATGGATAAAGGCAAATCAGTCATTTTACTTGAAAAGTTCCCTGCGATTGGTGGTAACACCGTCCGTACGGGGGGATGGGTCAATGCGGCAGAACCTGCGTGGCAGGGTGAGTTTGCAGCGTTACCCGGTGAAAAAGAGACGTTAATGCAGCTCGCCAATACACCTGAGTCTGAGTTTGTTGACGAATATTTAGCAGACTTTAGAACACTGAAATCTCAGTTAGATGGCTATTTCACTGATATAGAGTCAGGCAAACAGTACCTCTTTGATTCAGTTGAACTGCACCGGATTCAAACCTATCTGGGCGGTAAACGTACCGACCTCAATGGTGAATCGATTTATGGTCAATATGATCTTGTAGAGACGTTAACGTCTCGTTCAATGGAGTCAATTGATTGGCTGACTGAGAAGGGCATCGATTTTGATCGCAGTGTTGTTGAAATCCCAGTCGGCGCATTATGGCGTCGGGCACATAAACCAAAACGCCAGAAAGGTGTTGAGTTTGTGGACAAGCTATCAAAACGTATTCAGGAGCAGAACGGTCGCATTATCACTGATACTCGCGCAACTGATCTGATGGTTGAAGATGGCAAAGTTGTTGGTATCAAAGCGGTACAGGCCGATGGTACAGAACTGATTCTGCATGTGAATAATGGTGTGGTTATGGCTTCTGGTGGTTTTGGCGCAAATACGCAAATGATCAAGAAGTACAACACCTACTGGAAAGAAATTGCTGACGATATCAAAACAACTAACTCACCAGCACTGGTTGGTGACGGTATTGAGATTGGCGAAAAAGCAGGTGCAGATCTTGTCGGTATGGGCTTTGTTCAGTTGATGCCAATTGGTGATCCAAAATCAGGTGCATTGCTGACAGGCTTGATTGTGCCACCTGAAAACTTTGTGTTTGTGAACCAACAGGGCAAACGCTTTGTTGATGAGTGTGGAAGTCGAGATGTGTTATCTGCATCCTTCTTCGATAACGGTGGTCTCGTTTATATGATTGCCGATGAGAATATTCGTCACACTGCGGCAAATACTTCAGATGAAACTATCGAGCGAGAAATCAAAGAAGGCACCATTATTAAAGCGGACACGATTGAAGAGTTAGCTGAAAAAATTGGTGTGCCGGCAGAGACATTGTCGAACACCATCGCTCAGTACAATCATTGTGTAGAGCAAGGGCATGATCCTGAGTTTAATAAGAGTGCATTTGGCCTCAAAGTGGCACAGGCTCCGTTTTATGCCACACCACGTCAACCGTCAGTTCACCACACCATGGGTGGCTTGAAGATTGATACACAGGCGCGTGTCATTGGTAAAGATGGCAATGTTATCCAAGGCTTATACGCTGCCGGTGAAGTCGCAGGTGGTATCCATGCCGGGAACCGCTTAGGGGGCAACGCATTGATTGATATCTTCACATATGGTCGTATTGCGGGTGCAAATGCAGCCAATCGGGTGTAGCTGTATCTCAAGCAAGTAGGCCGTACAGAGGGGAGCGTAGCTCCCCTCTTTCGTTAACACGCAATGACGATATGAACATGAATAGCTATAGCGCAAGATTTGAAATGATGGGGACCTTTATTGATTTGGTGGTCTACCATCCAGACGGTGAGCAGCTCATCAAAGATGCGTACGTTCAATTAAAGGATTACGCGACTCGATTTACCGTAAATCAAGCCGATTCTGAGTTGATGCGCGTCAATCAAAATGCCGGTATTGCGCCTGTCGTGGTGGCCCCAGATCTGTTTGAGCTGATCAAGCTCGGCCAATACTATAGTGAAGATATGACGACCCCTTTCAATATTGCCATTGGCCCTTTGGTCAAAACATGGCGCATTGGGTTCCAAGAAGCGACGGTGCCGTCGCCAGAGGTCATTGACGAAAAACTGGCATTAGTTGACCCAACTCAGATTATGTTGAATGAGCAAGAGCACTCCGTGTTCCTTCGTCAAACCGGGATGGAAATCGATCTGGGCGCGATTGCAAAAGGTTATTTTGCTGACCAAGTGAAGCAAAAGCTGACAGATGCGGGGGTGGCGTCCGGCTTTATCAGCCTGGGAGGCAATGTGCTCACAATCGGACATTCACCAAAGAATGCCAATCAGGCTTGGAACGTGGGGATTCAGAATCCATTGTCTCAACGAGGTGATGTGATACGGATTGTTCCGTTGCAAGGGATGTCGATGGTCACCTCTGGTATCAATGAACGTTTCTTCGAATTAAATAGCCAGCGTTATCACCACTTGTTGGACGGGAAAACAGGGATGCCGATTTCAACCGATATTGCGAGTCTGACGATTATTTCCGAGCGTTCTGTGGATGGCGAGATTTGGAGTACTGCGGGTTTTCTTCCCTCAGCGTCGCAATCGATCCGCTTTCTAAACATGATCGAAGGGATTGAGGCGGTTGTTGTTTCAATACAAGGAGAGGTAATGACGACCAGTGGATTCGTCGGACGAACGCAGTGACATAGAAAGCGCGCGTGTCTCCATCAGGGCCGTGTCATCGTTAAGTGGCTCAATCAGTGTCGCCGGTGACGCTTGCTTGCCTTGTGTGTTTTCCTGCCTTGTTCCATTCCTTACACTCTGCTCATCAATCCAAACGTCAGAGAACAGCAGTTGCACTGCATCAAAGCATTCGACATTTTGTTTTTTGCAAACATAAGGTCGAATTTGAACCATTAAAACCATATTGTTTATTTACATTTGGTTACAATTTGTAAATTGTCACAGATAAAACCCGCCTTGGAATTTAGCATCCAGAGAATGCTTTTATTGAATTAAGAGTTACGTGATACGTTTTTATTATTGAGTAACAAGCTTGAAATCAAATTTTTCATGGTAAGAGAAGAGTTACTATAGAAGGGTTTTCTGTATCGTCACCTCAACTGACAAGGGCTCATTACCACAAATATTAACGTTTATCATTCGATGAAAAGGATGTTTGAGAAGGGTACTGCGAGTCGGATATATCGCTCAACATGACGACATAAGAATATCTTAAAAACATCCAACTTAAATAATCACCATGAGAATATTATGAAAACTTCCAATACATTCGGTGAAGGGAATAGAAATAAATCTTATATTGCAGTTACTTTTGCTCTGGCTCTTTCTGGTCTCTCTGAATTAGCATCAATTTATTTTGTTCAGCCTCTGCTTCCTTTCCTTTCTGATAAATATCATATTTCTGTCGACCATGTGAGTATTATTCTGTCGGTTGAAATGGCTTTGTTAGCAATCGGTCTTCTGTTTACCGGAAGTCTCTCTGACCGGTTCGGCCGGAAAAAACTCATCGTGACTTCTCTGTTTTCCGGCGCGATACTGACTTGTTGTTGCTCGTTTATCACTTCCTGGAATGTTCTGGTTGCGGTCATGGGGCTGTTAGGGCTGACACTCAGTGGCATCGCTGCGGCAGCAACGGCATACATCAGTGAAGAAGTGGCTCCGGCCGTTGCTGGTATCGTCACCGGATATTTTGTCTTTGGTAACTCAATGGGCGGGATGTCCGGCCGTGTCTTTGCCAGTCAAATGATTGAACATACCACGCTGCATAATATTTTCTATGGATTTTCGATATTACTATTGTGTGTTTCTGTTTTAGTTCTGGTTATTTTGCCTGAGTCCAAAAACTTTAAACCGACGCCAAAACTGAATCTGAGTCGGATGATTAACGGGATGGGTGAACACTTCAAAAATAAAATGATTTCACCTGTTTATGGTCTGGGATTTATTATTTTTGGCTCATTTGCGTCACTATATAACTACCTGACTTTCTATGTCTCTCATAAACCATTTAATCTGACACATGCTCAGGCTGGTTTAATTTCAGTTTGTTTTATCTTAAGTGTGATTACAGCACCTCAGGCTGGCCGTCTTGCAAATAAATTCGGTGCAACTAAAGTCTTAACCGGATTATTTTCCGTCATGATCGTGGGTATGTTGTTAGCATTGACACATACACTGACGACGTTACTTATCGGTGTTGTGATTTTTACCGGTTGTTTCTTTGGATGCCACTCTGTATGTCTGCGTTGGGTAAACAAAAATGCGACTCATAACAGAGGTCAGGCAACGTCTCTGTACCTGTTCTGTTACTACTTGGGTGGTTCTATACTTGGCTACTGTAACGGATATGTTTATACCTATTTCGGATGGGCTGGTATGGCAACGTTTGTTATCGCGCTTTTGTGTATCGGGATTTGCATTGCAACTTATTTAAAAGCGCAAATCCAGCGTAATGAGGCACTGGTTGCTGTCAGAAGCTAGTTTAGTCTGAGCGCATCCTCCTCTGGAGCGTCAGACCAGGTTGAATGTCGGTAACTCAAAACGGATGAGTTACTGGCATGATTCATTTCGGGTGTCCGGTTCCCATTCCCCCTTCTTGTGGTCACCCGGTTTTACGTTGAATGACACCAACGATTGAGTTCATTAAAACTATTTTTAATTCTTCACATGAGATAGATCAGTATAATAGGGTAGCATTATGATTTAGAAAAACGTTCAGTTGGGGGGACAAAGTGGTAAGAAATATTATCTACCTTAGAAAAAGGTCGTATTACTTTAAACTGGTCGTGACCATTAATGTGCTTTGCTTTATCGGTCTAGTGCTGGTTGCCCTGAATCTCTATAACCGAAATTTCTCTGAAAATCTTCAAGAATTGAAAAACTACGGGTTATCTCAGGCCAGAGTGATTGCTCATGATCCGCTATTGTCTGAACAAGTATTTAAGAAAGACATCAAAAAATTGACCGAGATTGCTCAAAAGTATCAATGGGGAGGTGAAATTGAGTACATCTCTATCTCAAATACTCATGGCATCCGGTTATTTCATAGTAAAGGCTATGAGATCGGCCACAAAATTCATTCTAATAAAATTGATGAAATTGCGCAGGGAAAGGAAATCTCAGATGTCAGTGAAGGGTTGTACGGGCGGGTTTTAGTCAAAGCTCGGGTGCCGATTTTTTATCATGGTCGCTTTATCGGGATTGTTTCTACCGGTATCTCTTACCCTAAATTCATCGAAAAACAGAAAAAAGATCTGAATGAAATTGCAATGTTATTTATTGCTGCCTGGTTCATTAATCTGGGGATTAGTTATTTATTAATCCGCAGCTTACGTTACCGGTTAAACTTAATGACGCCCGAGCAGATAGAAAAAGGCTTTGTTTATCGTCAGTATATTCTTGATTCTGTCTATGAGGGGATTGTCGCTGTAGACAAAGAAGATAACGTGGTTCTGATTAATGATGCTGCAATGGAATATTTGGACATTCTTGACGCGGACATCCGTGGGAAACCCATTTCAGATTATATCTTTAACACGGATTTTTTTAGCAGTAACTCTCTTGAAGAGCTGAAAGACGAAACCATTATTTGCAATGGTCATTCTCTGATTGCGACCCGTAAACCCATATACGATAAACAGGGCCATGAGCTCGGTTTAGTTGTGAGTTTTCGCATTAATACCATGCAAACTGAGCTCGAAAACAAAATGAATCAGTATGCAAAGGATAAAGATAATCTCCGAGCGATCATTCACGAGTTCAACAACCAGATGTCTGTGATTTACGGCTTACTTGAGATGAGACGTTATGACAGTGTCTTGCAATACATTAATACAGAATTTTCGACCCGGCAGAATGATGTTCGAGAAATATCAAGGATGTTACCCGTACCTGACCTTGCTGCGATGTTCCTAAGTAAAAGAGCGCGGGCGAAAGAGCTGAACATTACGCTCGAGATCGATCCGATGAGTCAGATTGACAGTAAGTTGTTACCCATCGATATACAGGATATCACGTGTATTATTGGCAACTTGATCAGCAATGCTTTTGAAGAAATAGTCAACAGTAACGCAGAGCAACGGGTTGTCAGTCTGTATGTCTATCAGAGTGATGAGTTCATTATTGAAGTTGCAGACAGTGGCAGAGGGATTTCCGAAGAAGATGTCGACAAAATTTTTGAGCGTGGTGTCACTTCGAAAGATGGTGATAATCACGGCATTGGGTTGCATCTGGTTAAAACACTGGTTGAGCAAGCCGGAGGGCGAATTGTTATTGAAGAATCAGATTTTGGCGGCGCTTTATTTATTGTGTTTATTCCGTTAAAAATTTGTTCTATATCAAAGCAATCAAGATATGTTGAAGTGGATTAATTTTCGGGGTACTGATTCAATGGAATTAAAACCATTAAACCCATATTGTTGATTTTCACTTGATTATTCAAAGTTTATTGTCACAGATGATATTCTTGTTTGAATTTACTATCTACTCAGTTATTTATTTTAATGCTGAGAGTGACAAATTATGACTTCGACACTGATGAGCGAAAGGCTCCCACGAGAGCCCTTTATTAACAAGAAATTGTTATCCATATTATTGGTCGTTATTGTTCCACTTCTATTTTATATATCACCAGCTCCGGAAGGTTTATCTGTCCAGGGATGGCATTTATGTGGCTTGTTTATCGCGACAATCCTTGGATTAATATTTAAACCTTTTCCTGCCCCTGTAATTTTATTATCCGTGATTTCGGTTATCGGTCTGACTGGTGGCGATGCGAAGCTGGCGTTAAGCGGATATTCATCCACGACAACCTGGATCGTATTTTCTGCGTTAATTATGAGTAACGCAATTCTGGTCACTGGTCTGGGAAAACGGATTGGATATCTTCTGATTGATAAGTTCGGAAAAACCAGTCTGAGACTGGGGTATGTTCTGGCTATGCTAGACTTCATTATTGCCCCCTGTACACCATCGATTACGGCCAGAGCCGGTGGGATCGTCTTCTCTGTTGCAAAAAGTATTTCAGCTTCTCTGAATTCCTACCCGGATTCAGGTGCCAGAAAAATTGGTTCTTATCTGATGATGAACTCGTTTTTAAATACTAAATCAACAGCTTATGTATTTTTGACCGCGGCTGCTCCCAACCTGCTGATTTTACCGTTTATTAAAGACATTCTTGGTGTTGATCTGACTTGGACGAGCTGGTTCGTTGGTGCCGTTGTTCCTGGTATCGTCATGCTGCTTCTGACACCGCTGATTATCTATATGGTGTATCCACCGGAAGAGAAAAAAATCGATAATAAACGCATTGCTAAAGAAGGTCTGGAAGAGCTTGGTGCTTTTAGTAAAAGAGAAAAAGTGCTGGGTATTATTTTCATTCTGGCTTTAGCTGGCTGGGTGATGGGGTCTATATTCCATCTGAGTGCTGCGGTTGTTGCGATAGCAGCATTTATGCTGATGCTCCTCTGTGGTGTTATGTCTTGGGATGAAGTATTACAGGCTAAAGGTGCATGGACGGTACTTGTTTGGTTTGGTGGTGTCATCGGGCTGTCTGCCTCTTTGAAAGCAGAAGGCTTCTTCTCTTGGCTTGGTTCATTGATGAATCACTTGGCCAGTGCCGATACTAACGCTACGCTGGCCTTTATGCTGATTGTATTGTGTAGTGTGTTGGTTCGTTATTTCATTGTTTCTGGTTCTGCCTACGTTGTATCGATGATTCCGGTATTCTTTACGCTGGGGCTGATGATGGGGGTTTCTCCTGGTCAGTTAGCTATCGCGTTGGCATGTTCTGCTGTCTATGGTAGTGGTATTACTCACTATAGCAGTGCTGCCGGTCCCATCATCTTTAGTGAAAACTATGTACCGCTGAAAAACTGGTGGACCGTCGGGGCTGTGGTTACTTTCATTAACTATGCGATTAACATGACAATCGGTCTGTGGTGGTGGAATATACTTGGACTATAGATTTTCCCCTGAGTCACATTGATCAGTTTAGATAAATCGAAAAAGCTGCCCGGTTGATATCTCTTTCCAGATGAGAAATCCCGGGCAGTTCTGTGTCTGGTCGATGAAGCAAGATGAATCGCCTCAGGCATGAAACCTTGTTGTCAGGCATCTGAGCATATCGGATGAGTACGGATAAAAGAGAAGTAAAAGAAAGTATACAGAAAGGATGATTCCCGCCTGGCGGGAATAAGAGAGAAAGTGGAATCAGACGACGGCTTTGCTGAAGAATCGTTGAGGTCGGCCCACTTTTCCGTGTTTGACGGTCGCTTTTAAATACCCACTGCTGACCGCATATTCAAGATATCTTCTGGCGGTTGTCCGACTGACAGAGGCTTCGACACTGACTTGCACAGAAGTGTAACTCTGGTCTTTTGAAAAGACAGCCAGAATTTGCTGTAAGGTAATTTCATCGATACCTTTGGGATGTCTTATGCCTTCTTCTGAGTTATTGTGCTTGTTGTACATTTTCTTGATGAAGCTTTGGTCTATCTGGCCGTCTTGATTCAGGCTGATTTCTTTATGGAACTGATAGTAGCGTCCCAGCGTTTCAGAAATCTGATCCAACGCAAATGGTTTGATGATGTAGTCAAAAGCACCCAGACGAATGGCGTTTGTCGCTGTTTCAATATCATTCGCCGCAGTAATAAAGATGACATCAATGTTGCTATCCTGAGAGCGAAGTCTGCGGAAAAATTCAATGCCGGTTCCGTCTGGTAAGTAGTTGTCCAGTATGATCAGTTTCACTGAAAAGTGATTGAGCATCATCCTTGCATCAGCAAGTGATTTGGCTGTGCCGACAACTCTGAATGGGTATATTTGAGAAATGTGGTCAGATAATAAGCCCGAAATCTCTTTAATATCTTCAACGATTAATAAATCAATTCTGTTCATAGAATAATTTAGCCTTGACTAAAATTGATGAAACTACCGGGTCATTGTCCCATTATAAGTGATAGATGTCACACTAACACAGATGCCAAATAAAGGAAGTGAATGAAGGCAAGATAATAGTATTTTTTAAAATTAAGATCTAGTGATGTCTGACTGAGTATTCTATCTAAAACATGAGTTGGACTCGGGGTTGATCTGAATCAATCACGGGATAAATGTTGTTCATGAACTTGTGGTTGTAAAGTAAATCATTAAAGCGATGACTTTGGTAGAAATGAATACAATATTCAAATGGATTTCTACATCATGGCCCGGTGATTTTTACGAAGTCGGTTAGAACTGTTTGAATTAAGCATGAATCACTCAAAAATCTATTAGTGAATGAATATTGCGCTGAATGGGGAATACTATTCAGGATATCTGAAAGAGTAAGTATGATCTATCGAGATATTATTAATCTATGTTCATTGTCAGTGATTTATCGGTTATTCCAGTCCTAAGCTAGAGAAATATTCCTGAGCAGGACAATAAGGCGTGTGTTGTTTTGAGTAAAATCCGCCTTCTCACGAGATAAGCAGGCGGATTTTTACTTCAGATAGCATCAGAGTGAGAGGACACCATCGAGAATTTTTTTAGCGGTCCTGACCAGAGAAACCGACGACACTTTGCCATTTTCTCGGGCGACTTTCAGATCGATGAATCCTGATGGGTGTTCAATACAACAGTCGACGAGCTCTGCGTCTTGCGAAAGTAAGTCGTCGCTGACTGTTCCGCGATGGCATAGCGACATGGCAAGAGCAATACTGCCGGTGACTGCAATCGCTTTATGGCATGTTCTTGGCACATAGTAACGCGCGTTAATGGTCCCTTTATCCGTTGCCGGTTTTGAAACCAAAATTGGTTTGGGAATGACTTTATCGGAGACGTCACCCAATCCCATCATTTCTCCCGCCTGGCGTCGTAAAGCTTCCAGTTTTTGGGTAAATTCAGTATCTGCATCCAGTTCGGCCGGTTTCTCGTAACCCGTTTTGCCGAATTGGGCTGCATCAACAATCATGACCGGAATGGCAGCATCAATGCAGGTTATATTGTAACCGTCGAATTGGTCCTGCACATTGCCTGTCGGGAAGAGTTTTCCCGTTTTTGCACCTTCCACATCAAGGAAACTCAATTCGATCGGTGCACCCGGGCTGTTGACGCCGCTGATGTAAGTATCGCCATCATAGTTTACTTTGCCGTTTGGGGTTTCAACCGTGGCGTGGATAATTTTGTTGGTATTTAAATTGCGGATACGAATGGTGGTTTTGTCACCATTGGCTTTGACTAAACCTTTTTCCAGTGCAAAGGGACCGACACCGGAAAGGATATTTCCGCAGTTAGGCGAGAAGTCGACTTTTTTCTCAGTGATGCCGACTTGTGCAAACAGATAATCAACATCGACACCCGGTTCGGATGATGGTCCGACAATGGCGACTTTACTGGTGAGACTGTTTCCGCCACCAATGCCTTCAATTTGCAGCTCATGGCCAGAGCCCATTACCTTTTCCAGAATTTTAGCAATTTCTTCCCGGTCTTCAGGTAAATCTGAGGCAAGAAAGTAAGGACCGCGAGAAGTGCCGCCACGCATCATAGTTAAGGGCAGTTGAGTTAGCTGAGTCATAGGATCTCTCTTGTTATCCAGTAATAAGACTGATCTTCTGCTAATCGGGAAAAGAGATGTGAGAGGTCTGAAGGACGATGACTAAATTTAAAAAAACAGTATGGTTATAATGAACAAAATTATTGAGATCGTTGTAGATTCGTCACTATTACCGTGGTGCTTTGTTGAATAGCTATATGCATAATGATTTATATCTGAATCGTGCGCGGTTGAGTGCGCGGTACATTGTGTCCGGAGAATGCATTTTTTTAGGTAAATGCTAATCCTTATCGTTCAATAACAATAATTTGAAGGTAAAAACTCTTTTTTGTTCATTAAATCTATACTGTTTTTTATTTACTTTTTCATTCGGTTACATGTCATATTTCTGGAGAGCAAAAACCATAAAATGGTCCCAATTTCTAATTCCAGAAGGGAACATTACCGATGAAGCGAATATATCAACAATATCTCGATAAATGCGAAGAACGCGCGGCTCAGGGGGTGGTAAAACCCGCTTTAACTGCTGAAGAGGTTCAGGCTTGCTTTGCCTTGTTACAGTCCGAAGCCGACGGTGCATTATCAGCAGAGATTCTTGATTTATTGAAAAATCATACACCTGCCGGTGTGGATGATGCTGCAAAAGTAAAAGCAGACATCCTCGGTCAGATTGCTCAGGGGACGCTTTCCGTTGCGGCAATTTCTCCCCGAGAGGCGACCCAAATGCTGGGTAGCATGGTGGGTGGCTATTGTGTGGATAAGCTGATTTTACTGTTGGATGATGCTCAATTGGCTGAAGAAGCAGCAAACCAGCTGAAAAATATGCTGTTAGTGTATGAAAAATCGGACGATATCATTGCAAAAGCTCGTGAAGGCAATACATACGCGAAGCAGGTGGTAGACAGTTGGGCTCAGGAAGAGTGGTTGAGTCGTCAGTCACCGGTTGCTGAGTGCCTGACCATGACCGTCTTCAAAGTCACGGGCGAGTCAACGACTGATGACTTCTCGCCGGCACCGAATGCATGGTCAAGACCGGATATTCCACTCCATGCTCTGAGTATGTATAAAAATGCCCGCGACGGGATTCAGCCGGATCAGGATGGAGAGCGAGGGCCAGTCCGTTTAATCAATGAATTAAAGCAACACGGTCATCCTATCTGTTTTGTCGGTGATGTTGTCGGCACCGGGTCTTCTCGTAAATCGGCGGCGAACTCATTAATCTGGTACATCGGCCACGACATTCCCTGCGTACCGAATAAACGCAGGGGTGGGGTTGTGTTAGGGGGTAAGATTGCGCCTATCTTCTTTAATACATTAGAAGATTCAGGCGCCATGCCGATTGAAGTTGATGTTTCAAATATTGCTATGGGCGATGTGATTGATATTTATCCATATCAGGGGCTGATTAAGCGTCATGGCAGTGATGAAGTCCTGGCTGAGTTTACACTGAAACATGATGCCATTCTGGCGCAGGTTCGTGCCGGTGGCCGGATCCCTTACCTGATTGGTAAATCTCTGACTGAGCGCGTGCGTCAATCATTAGGTTTAACACAAGACAAGCCCAAAGCGGATACCGTTGACCAACCGTTTACTCTGGCGCAAAAAATTGTGGGTCAAGCCTGTGGTGTTGCCGGGGTTCGACCGGGCACGTTCTGCACACCCAAAGTAACGACGGTTGGTTCTCAGGATACCACCGGTGCGATGACGCGTGATGAAATTAAAGATCTGGCCTGTATGAAGTTCAGTGCTGATCTGGTGATGCAGTCATTTTGTCATACCAATGCTTATCCCCGTGTGATTGACAGCCAGCTTCATGCAACACTGCCGGAATTTTTTGAATCCCGGGGCGGAGTCGCACTGAGACCCGGCGATGGTGTGATCCACTCATGGCTTAACCGGATGTTAGTCCCAGATACACTGGGTACCGGTGGTGACAGTCATACTCGTTTCCCGATGGGTATTTCATTCCCTGCCGGGTCCGGTTTGGTGGCATATGCTGCTGCAACCGGGACGATGCCTATCGATATGCCGGAATCGGTACTGGTGAAATTCAAAGGTGAGATGAAGTCAGGTATTACGCTGCGTGATTTGGTGCATGCCATTCCTTATTTTGCCAGAAAACAGGGGTTACTGACGATCGAAAAAGCCAATAAGGTCAATGTGTTCTCCGGACGTATCATTGAAATTCAGGGGCTGGAAAGCTTATCTGTTGATCAGGCATTTGAATTAGCCGATGCAACCGCAGAGCGTTCGGCAGCGGCAACGACAATTGCGTTAGCGCCAGAGCAGGTGATTAAAAATGTGCGTTCAAATGTCACCCTACTTGAATGGATGATCGGGCAAAACTATGGCCATCGGGATACTTTGCAAAGCAGAGTCGATGCGCTGAAAACCTGGTTAGAAAAACCAACCTTGCTGGCCGCAGATCCGGATGCCGAATACGCAGCGACGCTTGAGATTGATTTGGCTGAGATTGACGAACCGATTCTCTGTTGTCCAAATGATCCGGATGATGCGCGTCAATTGTCTGAAGTCGCAGGCACTAAAATTGATGAAGTGTTCATTGGCTCCTGTATGACCAATATTGGTCATTTCCGGGCCGTCGGTAAATTGCTTGATAAATTACCGGATCTGACTCATGCAACACTGTGGATAGCACCACCAACAAAAATGGATGCGGCACAACTACGCAAAGAAGGTATTTTGAACACCTATATTCGGGCCAGAGCGCGGGTTGAAGAACCCGGATGTTCTTTATGTATGGGCAATCAGGCTCAGGTCAGAGAAGGTGCAACGGCGGTTTCAACATCGACACGTAATTTCCCGAATCGACTGGGACAAGGTTCTAAAGTATTTCTGGCATCGGCTGAGCTGGCCGCAGTCACTGCTATTCTGGGCTACTTACCGAGTGTTGATGAGTACCGTTCCCGCGTGTCTGTCCTCAGCGAGAATCAAGACAGTCTGTATCAGGAGCTTTTGTTTGATCAGGATGTTGCCTATCAGACTGAAAACCGGATTGCCGTTGTGTCCTGCTAGAACGCAAAGATAATCGGTTTTAGCCACATGCCTTGATTGAAAACATGTGATAAAAAACAGGTGGTACCAAATGGTATTGCCTGTTTTTTTTTTGATGCCTCAGCCGCACTTAAAATCTGCATGAATATTAAATGAAGCGATGCAGAGTACACATTTAAAATTTAAATGTTGTGACAAATGCTTTCCCCCGAATGGTTGTTATTTTGTTTATTGCCAATTAGGGGCCGTAGTTATTCGAACGACGCCTCAGTAAAGCGTTTTTCACAATATTATAATAATAATGAATGATTTACTTATACCCAAGTAACCTCAAGAATCACTCCCGAAGGGCGATTTCACTGAACTCAGAGACTGTGTTAGAGATTCTCGCTGAAACTGCATCTTGAGGTTGGGTATACATTAGATAAATGTTTAAGTGCGATTTTGGTGCTTGTTCTCTGTGGACAGGCACTTGCAAAGACTCAATGATTCGGGGTGTTTTCGCTGTCGTATCGGCAGTTTTTAAAAGTTCGGTTATGTCATGAGGAAGGCATCTGAAACGACGTGCTTGGCAATACCGAGACGAATGAGCAATTTATTATCGAGTTTAAAGGCTTGCATTATTTTATTGATCACATTGGTTTTTACTTTCTCAAAGTTATCAACCAAGTGGCGTCCGCTTAAGTTGTTCGGTTGCAATCGAGCCTATTTACGATAAAGCCAATAGCGTTTTAACGCTCGTATTCTGGGTGTTATACAACTTAAATTAAGGAAAATATAAATGAAACAAAAGGTATTCACTTTCTCGATACTCACCGCTTCGTTGTTTGCGAGCAATGCATTCGCGGCCAATCATCAGGTGACCATTAACGCCAATTTACAAGAGCGTGGCGCAGTCATCAACAAAGACATTTATGGCCAATTTGCTGAGCATTTAGGACGAGGTATTTATGGCGGCTTGTGGGTCGGACACGATTCCGATATTCCGAATACAAAAGGTTTTCGTAACGATGTTGTTCAAGCTTTAAGAGACATCAAAGTCCCTCTGATTCGCTGGCCGGGTGGCTGTTTTGCCGATCAATATCATTGGCGGGATGGGATTGGCCCTCAAGCGGATCGCCCGGTTACCATCAATTCAAACTGGGGAGGCGTTGACGAAACAAACGCAGTTGGTACTCACGAATTTTTTGATTTAGCGGATCTGATTGGTGCTGATACTTACATCAACGGTAACCTAGGCACCGGTAGTGCGCAGGAAATGGCGGATTGGATTGAATACATGACATCCGATACGGATTCCGTACTTGCCAATGAACGCCGTGCCAATGGCAGACGAGAACCTTGGGAAATCAAATACTTTGGCATTGGTAACGAGGCGTGGGGGTGTGGCGGTAATATGGAGCCGGATCAATACGTTGACCTTTATCGTCAGTACTCGTCAGCCATTCAAACGCCTCCGGATCAAAACATCTTATTGGTGGGAAGCGGTGATACCTCCGGTGGGACCCAGTGGACTGAAGTTCTGAGCGACCAGATCCACAACAAAATGGATGGGATCAGTTTCCACTTCTACACTCTCCCCAACGACGATTGGGATAACAAAGGCAGTGCGACTGAATTTGACAATACGGTGTGGTTTAACACCCTAGCAAACAGCTATCGCATGAAAACCTATCTGGAAAATAATATCGATATTCTGGATCGCAATGACCCGAGTGGTAAGTTAGGTTTTTATGTGGATGAATGGGGCACATGGTATGACACGGAAGAAGGCCGTGAACCCGGCTTCTTATATCAGCAGAACACCTTGCGTGACGCGGTGGTTGCAGCCGTCAACCTCGATTTGTTCCACCAGTATGCCAAACGTGTTCATATGACCAACATCGCGCAAATGGTCAATGTGCTGCAAGCCATGATCCTGACTGACGGTGCAGAAATGGTCAAAACACCGACGTACTATGTTTACGATATGTACAAGATATTTCAGGACGCAACATCGATTCCATTTACGCTGGACACCACGAAGTATGCGATGGATGGTAAAGAGCTACCTGCGGTCAGTGCTTCGTTAGCGCAGGGAACGGATGGCCGTATATACATGGCTTTGGTCAATTTGGATCCGGTGAACGATGCAGATATTGATTTGAATCTAAACGGAAAAATTAACACCATCTTAGCGGGACGTATTTTAACTGCTGATGCTATCAACGCTAAAAATACGTTCGATAATCCACATGCTTTAGAGCCTCAACCTTTTCAGGACTGGGCGGATAGTTTTGTACTTCCTGCGAAATCAGTGGTTGTCTTAACGCTCAAGTAGCGGTCAGTCAGATTTAGTCAGATATAAAGCCAGGCGAGGGGACTCGTCTGGCTTTTAGCTATGGGCCAGCTATCAAACTCCTCTCAATTTGTTAAAATAACTTGAGGTTAGCGACGACAAGAGTTAACAAAAAACTGAAAAAAGGGGTAGATCCCAGATGGAATTTAAAGTCGCTGTTTAACCCCCAAAAAAACATAAAGGTAACAGGCTTAAACTAAAATTTGATGCTTTCCCTAAAACTTGTCGGGTTCCAATCGCAAAGCTAACAGTATTGATGGCGATTACGTGCTCGAACCCGCTGATTAAAAGAGACTGTCAAACGAACGGCTTAATTAATGCTCGATGTTATAACTAATGGTGTCAATTCTGGACTTATTCATTATAATTTTCTCAATGTATTAGAGAGGTATTTCGTAAGCTGTATGTTACGCACATGCTTGCTTTCTCACTTCATGAATTATCTGAACTGATACGTTATTGTAAGAACAAGCATGGTAATCACACTCGTGTTCTACTGCGGTAAATCACAATAGATACATGAGTGTGAAGGCTGGCAGATAATTATAAAAAGAATAGATCTGTCATTTAAAGAGAATGATAAATTTCGGTATGTGCTATGAATGAAAGTTTAAATTTTTCCAGCTTTTTCCCGTTCTCCAGTTTAACGTTTCCTCCGACGACATCTGAAGGGCTAAGTTCTGTTTTTGTTGTTTTATTGATTCTCTTGGCAGTGATTTTTGGGGGGATTTCAATACGAGCTTATTTTCGGGCTAAAAATCGCATTAACGTATTAAAAAATCTACTTAAAAAGACCGAAAATAAAAATATAGTGGACATTCGTCAAGACTTGATTGATGAACTATCTCCTACTAAATATGCTCAGATTTGGCACTTATGGAATGAATTCGATGAAACGTTAATCGAGGCTATAGGGCGAGATGGAATAACAAGGCTTTATAACACTTATGATGCTGCCTATTTCTTTAATTCCAGTACACTTGCTGCGGGAAGTACAGAAAGTCGAATGCTAACAGCTGTTCCTGGATTTCTTACTGCCGTCGGGGTAATTGGTACTTTTATGGGATTACAGTTAGGACTGGCTGACCTCAATATTGGTAGTAATGTTGGTGTCGATGAGATGAAAAACGGAGTCGCAGGCGTTATTAGCGGTGCGAAAATTGCGTTTGTGACGTCTGTATGGGGTGTAACGTTAAGCGTTATTTTTAATTTTGTAGAAAAATTATTTGAACACAAAATTCGTCGGCGTTTAAATGACTTACAGCAAATTATCGATAACCTATTCCCCAGGTTGAGTACAGAGTCTCAACTTGAACGTATAGCTCATGACAGCCATGAATCACATATAAGTCTTAAGGGCTTAGCAGAACAAATTGGTGACCGACTTCAAGATTCTCTTATACAGGCGACGCAAGGTATTCAGAGCGGTTTGGAATCCAGTTTGGAAAAAATCATGGCACCAGCCATTAATAAACTTGTCGATGAAACCTCAGACGGTAACCAAAAAGCGCTCGAAGCTACGCTGCAAGCTTTTATGGATGGTTTTGGTCAACAAGGTGAGCAACAGCGTCTTGCTATGGATAGTGCGTCGAATGGTGTAAATGCATCTTTAGATAAGATGAGTACATCAATGGAGGCATTTTTGAATCGATTACAGACTCAGCAAGATGCATCTTCTGAACGAGAGAAAGATCTCATTAGCTCAATTTCAGTTCAAGTATCTGAGTTAGTTGAACAGGGAACAGAACAAAAACGTACTCTTGCAGAGCTGGTGGATAGACAGGTTACAACACTTGGTCAGAAGTTTGATGATAGAGAAAAGGCTGCTGCACAACGTGAAGAAAAACTTGCCACATCTATAGAAACAACGATTAAAGATCTTGTTGATAATGTTTCTAGTCAAAGTCAGGTTCTCAGCAATTTTGTTAACGAACAAATAGGTTCTCTGACGAGCAGTTTTAATGAGAGGGATCTAAAGTCGCAACAGATGGAACGTGACCGGAATGAAGTTTTTGTTCAACAAACAGATGCGATGAAGCAGGGAACAGAAACATTGTTGTCGCGTGTTTCAGATGTCAGTGAAGCGAATATGAAAGCCGCTGAAAATATCCTTTCTCAAGGAAAACAATTACAAGCTAGCCTCGATTCATCAGTTTCAGCTTCAGCACGAGCTACGGAAAGCATGCAACAATCGGCTAAAGAGCTAAGAAGTGCTTCTGATAATATGCAGGTGTTTGGATCTCATATTAAAGAAGCTGGTAATAATCTTTCAGGTGCTGTTCGGCAGGCTGTTGAGAGCACAAAAGATCTGGCACAACAAAATCAGCTTTCCAGTGACAGAATCGAACAATTAAGAGTTAAATTACTGGAAGATGCAGCTAAGTTTGATTCCATTGCTCAAACATTAGATCGAACAATCATTAATGCGGACAGCACATTTACGGCACTTAAAGAATCTCAAAGTGAATTTTTGCAACAACAGCAAAGTAGTCTGACAAAGTTAAGTGAAAATATTCAAAGTCATGTTAATGAGCTAAGTTCTCGGATGACTTCATTATTAGAGGACTACGCTGAACGAGCTAATTCGCAAACATCGGATCATCTTACCGTATGGTCTCAGTCAGTAAATGACTATGCAACAAATATGAATTTAGCAGTGAATGCTCTTTCCTCTGTAGTTGATGAAATTCAAGGTAAGGTGAGCTACGCACAATGAAAAAAGGATTAGCTAGTCACAACAAGCGGCACATCGATGAAGAAAACCCTTATTGGGTATCTTTCTCCGATTTGATGTCTGGATTATTGGTTATTTTTATTCTTGCATCCGTTGCGTTGATTATTGAATTAACCCAAAAGACGAATCAAGTCGATGCGGGAATTGAAGAACTGAAAAAGGCTGAGCAAGTACGTCGTAATATTGTGTTTGATATTAAAGAAGAGCTTGCCCGCCGCAATGTATTTGTTGAGATAGCTGAAAACGACACAGTTATACGTATCCCAGACAAGACATTATCATTTTTATCTGGTGAAGATGAATTACCCAAAAATAGTGAAATGCAGGATGCTGTACGAGAAATTGGATTGGTACTTCATCAAGCAATAATGAAGGAAGGTCGATTGAAATATCTCGATACGGTCTTTGTTGAAGGTCATACAGATAGTGACAATATCTATTATCGAGGTAAAGGTAACTGGGGGTTATCTGTAGATAGAGCGATCTCCGTTTGGAACATTTGGCAGAAAGATATTGAAATCGAACCAAAGTTTGGTGTTTTAGATAATGTTTATGGACAAAAATTGTTCTCGGTTAGTGGCTACGCTGCAACACGTAGGGTAAATACCACAGAAATTAATGATTCTGAAAAAAGCCAGAATAGGCGTATTGATATCCGTTTTACAGTAAAACGTCCAACTATTGCTGATTTAGAGAGGATAGTTGCGCAATGATGATGAACCTAAAGCGATTAAATTTTACTTTGCCCGAGCCAGAGACATTTTTTGAAAAGGAAATTTCAAATTTAAAAAAACTGAGTAATGAGCTCAGTGTTTGGGCTAACAAAGCGGGAACGAATAATCAGCGTTTTAATCGAGCGTTGGATGAAGTTCAAGATGCGATTCGATTTGAACGCCCGTTGGAGGAAACTCTCTGTTCAAAAACACATGTTCGAGCATTTGCCCTTTCTCTTGAATCGGATACCGATAACAAAATTAAGATTACTCAAAGATTATTAGATGCGATTACACAAATAGTTATAAAACCGACCAGTTTACTTATCGAGTCACTTTTTCAGCATTTTTTAAAGAAATTTGATGAACTTGGGGATATCGTCGCAACGGGGGTGTGGTTGCATAAGTCAATGAAGGGGCGAGGGATAGAATTAAAACACGGGAACGAAATATTATCTGAAAATGGTCCCCAATGGTTAGCTCATCAAGCAATACAACAAAATATTGATTTTGACCAATTGGTTCGTGAATTAAAATTAGATCGTTACTCAAGCGGAAGATTTATCACATTGGCACAAAGTATATATTATGTTGAGCGCTTGAAAACAATCACATTGAATCAAGATCATGAACTCCTACATGAAGTTCAAAAGCCTAATGTTTATCAAGCTAGGTATGACAGCAAAAGTTTGTTAGGGCATAAGATTCTCGAAATATTGATCTCCAGAGCACAAGGAACGGCTATCGATGATTCTTGGCTTAATGTGATTATGGCGATCGCTGGCGATCCTCGGATACCTAAGTCCCATGAACGATATATCAAATGGTGGAGTCATATTCATCCCACATTGATTCAAACCGTCCGAGGATGGTTGTCAAAACTCGATTTACGTCTGTTCCTTGAAGCCTTAGATGATTTTGCTAAAACATCCTACGACAGTGAATTGCGCCGAATGTATCCGGCGAGAAAACAATTTCTTGAGGGGCTATTTGATGCCGGATTAATTACTCATACTAGACTGTATATGAGTCGCCAAGCAGATTATTTTCTAAAAAGAAATTACGATAAAAACCACTTACCCAATTACTCTTTAGTTTCCAACGGTGATAAGTCGATCATTTATGTTCAGTTAACCGGAGCTCATCTTATTGAAGGTAGCCATAGCTGTTATCTCTGGGTGTACAAACATCTCGATCCGGAAGTCTGTGTGTTCAACTATGACATTTCTCAGCCGACGTACAGTCAGTTGACGTCTGGTATTAACCATCAGATGATTCGAATATCCGGGGATATGGGGGCGGAAGCAAAAATAACCCATTCACCAACCAATTTTTCTTGGCAGCGTAAAGCATTAACGACATTACGGGAACTGGGAGTTAAGGTGACGCCGAAAGATGTATTGAGCGATAAAGATTACAAACAATTCAAACAACAATTTGGGACAAGAGAATGGCAATAGGATCATTAATCAGCCGTTTTTTCTCATCTACAGATAAATCAGAATGTTTTGATGTGATTTGCGATGATGGACTCGATTTTTCCGCTGATAAAAAAGTACTGAATGCCATTACCACTGGTAATGCTGGTGAATACATTACCGCGCAATATGTCTGTTTGAAAATGCTGGAAGAGCAGGGGCTGGTAACGGCTTTTCCGGATGGCTTTATGATGCCTAGTGATACGGCGGTCAGGTTGAGTGCTGAAGAACGTGAGTTGTTAAAACTCGCCGAGGTATGGTCGGGAGCCATTGAGGTGGATGTGACTGGCCGTTCGAGTCATCCGGACTTTTCAGTTTCGTTTTTGGTCTCCAATTTCCGTGGGCAGATGACCAAAAGTTATCAGATTTCTGGCCCTTATATTCAGTTTAGTGAGCAATCCAAATATCTGCTCAGCCCTCAACAATTGATAGCATTTCAGGCGTTGGCCTCTCATCACTCTTCCGCGAAATCAGAATACGACAACCTGTTATTGATTCATGCATTGCAGCAAGCGCAGGAACAGGGGTGTCGGATTAATCTACAACACTTTGATAAATTGAGTATTATCACTCCAGATCAAATTGCAGTGGAAGCGGAAGCGGATGCCGCTGGGAATTTAATCCTTACTCCGAATTTCGGGCAAAAGGCATCTCACGACAAGATGCAACGGGTGCTCGGGCAACTAAGTCATGATTCAACAACCGCGCTACGGGTTGGGGAAGAAATCGTCTTATTCAACGAAGAAAAACTGGATGCCGTTAAACAGATCATCTCAAATCGGGTGATTCCCAAACATCAGGTACAACAGTTTTTAAAAACACCGACCGCATTTATTGATGCCAGTCTGGTGGATCTAGATTTGGGGTTTTCTTTACGCGTACATGGCGCAACTGAATTTAAACATGCCTATTTTGGTGAAACGGATCAATCCGGTATTGATTGGTTTGCTCAAGCAGCTAATGCCGAAGTTATTTATCCGTTTTCAAAAATAAAAGATACTGTATCTGATGCTGAAACGTTGGAACAACTCAGTCAGAAAATTGATGATGCGATTCAAACTGGAGCTACGGTTATCGATTTTATGGGTAATACGTATGAGATACCCGATAAGGATGTTGCTCATACTGTTCTCAATGAAATCAAACATAACCTAGATATTAGACATGAAACTATAGCTAATGAAATTGATGATGAGGACGTTACTGAGAACGAAGGTCAAGTTTCAGAGCAGGATGGTATCTATGTTGTTGACATTGATCTTAATGATGACGATTTAAGCCAAGAATCAACCGTTGTAGCTAAAAATTTAGATCATGTGCTGGATAAGCGCAAGCTAGACTGGAGCAACCATAAACGCACGCCTTTCCTTCATCAGGAGATTGGGGTGCGTTGGATCTTAGGGCTCGAAGACAAAGCTCGATCAGAAAATACCATTAGCGGTGCCATATTGGCAGATGATATGGGGTTGGGGAAAACATTTATGGCGCTGTCTGCTATCGAGCATAGTTACCAGCGTTGTGAATCGATGGATGCCACCCAAAAACCGGTTCTTATCGTGGCACCATTAAGCCTGTTGGAAAACTGGCAAGATGAAGTGGATAAAACCTTTCATACATCGCCATTCAACGATGTGGTCATTCTCCAATCGGATGCTGATTTATCCACGTTTCGTTTAGGTGGCACAGAAATAAGAGGGTCATCTGACAATGACGACGAGCTTGAGCTCAGATATTCCTTAAAAGTCGGTAAGGCCTTTCTCAATGAGCGTCTCGATTTGCCTAAGCGTTTGGTGATTACCACCTATCAGACGTTGCGGGATTACCAATTTTCGCTGTGTCTGATTGACTGGGGAATGGTGGTATTTGATGAAGCGCAAAACATTAAAAATCCGAATTCATTGCAAGCTCGTGCGGGCAAAGGTTTAAAAGCTGATTTTAAATTGGTGGCGACCGGGACGCCGGTGGAAAACAGTCTTGCCGATTTCTGGTGTTTAATGGATACCGCCTGCCCGGGATATTTGGGCAGTTATCAAGAATTCCGTGCTACCTATATTTCACCCCTTTTAAAGGCTGCGGGGGATGAAGTGGAAGCGATCCGACATCAGCTGGGTCGCGCCCTCAGAGAAAAAGTTGGTGCCTTGATGTTGCGCCGTGTCAAAGAAGATAATTTAGAAGGATTACCTGAGAAGCATCTACATGCAGGAGGGCATTTCGATGGCTGGAATTATCTCGATTCATTGCATTCCGTCATGCAGGGCTATCAATGTGATGTGTATGAGGGCAGTATTCTCAACCAGCTACAAAATGAAGACAGCCATGCCCTGACAACATTAGCGCGTTTGCGTGACAGTTCTTTGCATCCGAGATTAGCCGATGGCGGGCGGTTAGATGTCGGTAAATCATTCAAAGAGACCCTAGCGATATATCAGGAGTCTGGCAAACTGACGTCGCTGCTTACCACTTTGGAACAAATTAAAGCGAAGCAGCAAAAAGTGATTATTTTCACCGTCAACAAACGTCTGCAGAGTTTCCTTAGTGTCTCGTTAGGACAGTTATTTGGCTTAGGGCCGCTTTCTGTGATTAATGGTGACGCTAAAGCTGTGACAAAAAATAAACTGAGTCCGACCCGAAAAACCATGATTGAAGCTTTTGAGGCCAAAGACGGCTTTAATATTATCGTAATGTCACCAGTGGCCGCTGGGGTTGGTTTGACTGTGGTCGGTGCCAATCATGTGATTCATCTTGAACGTCACTGGAACCCGGCTAAGGAAGCTCAGGCGACGGATCGGGTCTATCGCATTGGGCAGAAAGAAGATGTTCATATTTATGTACCGTTGTTGTATCACCCCGAATACGAATCGTTTGATGTGAATCTACACCGTCTATTGACGAAGAAAGTACAGTTGAAAGATGCGGTCATTACACCAGAGGATGTGATCCCCCAACCAGCAGGAATGGGGAATGGTGTGTTTGGTGATTCTATATCAACACGAATTACGGCAGACAATGTTGACCACCTGAGCTGGCAACAGTTTGAGGCGCTCTGTGTTGAAATTTTTGCGAAACAGATGTCGTCTGAGAGCTGCTATTTAACCAAGCAGGGTAGCGATCACGGTGCTGATGGTATTATTGTCGGGAAACAGGGTACAAGTATCCTGATTCAGTCCAAATTTACCCTGCGACGCTACGAAGGGTATAAAGCTGTTCAGGAAATCACCTCTGCAAAGCCGATTTATGAAAATGCACTGAAAACCACGTTTGATCGCTTGGTGTTCATGACCAATTCATCGACGCTCGGAAAGAAAGCCATGGATGTTGCTAAAGCTTGTCACGTTGAAGTGATCAACCGGACGAAGTTATTGGAATTATTATCGAAAACAGAAGTGACTTATAAAGATGTATTAACCCGTTTAGATAAACAGCGATTATCTTTGTAACGCATGATTGGGAGCGGAATGTTGTTGGGTACTATAGTTTAACCAAGTGGGTTGAGTTTAATTGACCGCGTAAGCTACAAACCTAGCGTATCTCGCTAGGTTTGTTGTTATAAACGAATTGCCATAGACGGTTAGAATTGATAGTCAGCAATGATACCAAATGTCCGTGGGGCACCGATTTCAAACAGATCGTTCTTATGCCGTAAAACATAATTTTCGTCGGTGACGTTTTTAACGTAAGCGCGAATCGTGAAGTTATCCGCGGCATAACCGGCGTTCAGGTTGACAACGGTGTAGTCTCCGGCAGAAGTGCTCTTCGTATTGGCTAAGTCAGTATAATACTCTGAAACGTAGTTCGCCCGGGCGCCGAAGAAGATGCCTGACTCAAGGTGTTGCGTGAAGCCGAGACTCGCAGACAGATCCGGTGCATAGCTGAACTCTTTGCCGTTGAGGTTTTCTGTTGTGCCGCTGGGCCCTTGAGTGACTTCTGTTTTCAGTAAACCAACAGAAGCAAAAACATCTAAGCCAGAGTCGAACCAATAAGTTGTTTCGACTTCTGTCCCATAGGTTTTGCCTTTCGGGATATTGGCAACGTAGTTGTCTAATCGGCTACCGCTATCGCCATAAACAACCGTATGATAGTTATCATAGTCGTTGTAGAAGAGGTTCGCGGTTACCCCCAGTTTTTTATCGAGGAAGGTGGAGCGTGAGCTCAACTCGTAAGTCCAGACTTCTTCTTGGTCAAACACAAAGAGTTCTTTCTTGTACTCGTTATAACCAATCCCCCCGGCGTTGTAGCCTTTACGCGCGGTCAGCCCTAGTGTTGAGTTGCCGGAAACGTCATAAGTGACGCCAATTTTAGGCAGGAAAATGTTGTTATCATCATCGGCTTTAAAATCAATTCGGAATTTTTCATGATCAAAATCGCGATCAAGCTCATCCCGCTCATAACGAGCGCCAAGTAGCAGCCCCCATTTCTGTGTCAGTTTGATTTTGGAATCAAAGTAAATCGAATGGGTTTGCGTTTTATCAAAACGCGTCAGGGAGTCAGTCTGTGTGTCCTGATCTTTGAAGTAACTGCTAAACCCGACAATCGCACTGTATTTTTCGTCTAAAGAGTTATAAGACAGCTTGGCTTCTACGGTGTAATTCTTCTCATCGATATCTCCCCACCAATTCGTATCAGGGTAAGCAACAAACTTGGTTGAGTAGTCACGTCTGGCAAGCAGTACATCGGCTTTCAGCTCTTCATTAATCAGGTAAGCAACGTCCAGATTCACGTTCCAGCTTTTCGTTGTTTGGCGACGGGTACCTGAACCTCGAGTGTCGATGTTTTCAAACGAACCTTCTTTGGTGACCAAATTGGTGTACTGACCTTCCTCATTACGGCTGGCGATCGTTAGTTTCGCCGTCAGTTTGTCGGTTCCCCATGGTTTGAACAGTAGTTTACCCCGGATATTGTGAGATTTAATTTCAGAAGGGTCCCAAGGGTAATGGTACTTATCGTTATCAGAAAATGAATATTCAATCGGCGTGTGGCCTCTGGTGCCTTCTGCGGCAAGACGGAAGGCGAGTTTATCGGCGACGATTGGTGCGGAAACAACACCGGCTAAATGGTATTTATCATCTTCATTTTCGTAACCGGCGCGAACTTTGCTCTCGGTGTGAAACGTTGGATCCTTGGTTTTGATCACCACCGCACCACCGATACTGTTACGTCCTTGGTTGGTCGATTGCGGGCCCTTGTAAACTTCGACCTGTTCGGTGTCCCACAAACCTGCTTTACCGAATGCTTCGCCTGTCCATGATTCAGAGACACCATCAACCGTGGTATTGACGCGGGGCGTTGCGCCGGTCATGTATGAAAGGAATCCGTCTCCGGCCCCACCGCGACCATCGACCCCACGAATATGCGGCATGCCTGATGGCGCGTTCAGAACATTCGGGACGCGATCCAGTAAATCGTAATAAGTCTGGTCTTCTCCGTTATCGGCTTCTGCGGTAAAAACAGTCACCGAACTGGTATTCTCGGCCAGCGTTCCTCCCAGCTTTTCACCAAGGACAACAATCGTCTCCGGGTTTTGAACTTTGTTCTGTTGCTGTGGTTTTTCTGCATTCGCACCCGCGCTGACGCCTAAGCAGAGCAGACCAATCACTGTTGAAAGAATGCTCCTCTGATGACGAAGAACATGACCATTACCACTGTTTAAATCCATGGGCTTCATTTTCTAAAAATTCCTTTAAAAAAATTTGAAAATTATTTGATGTCGCAACAAAATTTAGGTAAAAGTTGTTGCGGATGTTTATGGTAATGATAATTATTATTATTTACAACAATGATTAAGGCAAATTTATACCACTGGATCACTTTTTCTATAAATGTGTTTTATGAATGAGTGCGTGGTTGATGAATCGGAACAGTTATGGCTTTTGAACCCCCCCAAGAACAAAATACACCAGTGATGACTCGTGTTTGCCATTGTCTCACCAGAGACAACTGCAATATCGGCGATCAAACATGGTGGCGGATCATGACTTCGCAAGGCACACCGATAGTCGCGAATATGACGGATGAACATGCTGATGTCATCTTCCTCTGGCGTGAATCGCCATCCGATGCAGACGCCGCAGATATTCAAGACGTGTACATTGATATCAATGGGATCACCGATCATCACAGCTTCGCCATGGCGAAGCTCACCCGAATAGCAGAAACCGATGTGTGGTTTTATGTCGCATCAATTCCGCGCACCTGGCGCGGTGGATATGCGTTTATTCCCGTAACCTCAGCCGATGTACAGCCAAATTATGTGGGGCACGACGACGAGAAAAGGGAGCAGCACCGCCAATGGCTCCGGCGTATTTTTCCGCTGAGTTGCCATGACCAACTCAATGTAAACGGGCTGAATTATTGTGGCTGGGGGCGTGACAAAACGCCGCTGCATATGCCGGATGCACTACCACAACCTCAGTGGCAACCGTTCGATCAGCGCTGCGGACAAAGCATCGTGAAGTCGACTTTCGCCATCGATTGGCACAGTGAAATATTAAACGCTAGCCGCCGGGTCTGGCTCTATTCCACCGCTTCTGCGGAGCAAGTCTTACCGGTGGTCTTTATTCTTGACGGTCGGTTTTGGTCAGAGTCGTTACCAATCTACGACGCACTGTCATGTGCCACTGAAGACGGCGTCTTGCCAGAAGCGGTCTATGTGCTGATTGATGAAATTGATGGCTGTCAGCGGAGTGTGGATCTGAGCTGTAACGCGACGTTTTGGCTGGCGATCATTCAAGAGCTGTTTCCTTTGGTGTCCGGCTATTTCACGCTCAGTGCCGATCCGCAGCGAACCGTCGTGGTCGGCCAGAGTCTGGGCGGGTTAGCTGCGATGTTTGCAGCGCTCAACTGGCCTGAGCGGTTTGGGTCGGTGGTTTGTCAGTCCGGTTCTTTCTGGTGGCCGGATTTCTCGATTGTGAAACCGCCCGGGGACTATGTCCCGCCCGACTCACCTCACTTGTTGAGTGATATGAGTCGGCAGGTACATGACGGCTTAGGTCGTCATGCCTGTTTAAACATCTTCATGGAAGTCGGCAGCGGCGAAGACATCATGGTTGACTTGAGTCAGGACATGTACCACCAACTCGCGGCTCAACAACACAACATTCAATACCGGGTCTTTGATGGTGGCCACGAGCGCCTCTGTTGGCGTGGCGGCATCATCGATGGCCTGTCTTATATTTTTTCATTATAAATTTTTATCAGCACCCAACGGAGTCAGCTATGGCAGAACAATACGTGAATCCTTTTGATGATCCTGAAAATCAGTTCATCGTCCTGATCAACCATCACGGTCAATACAGCTTGTGGCCTGAGTTTAAACAGACGCCTTCGGGCTGGAAACAGACTTTTGGCCCGTCCGGTAAACAGGATTGTATCGAACACATTGAAGCAAACTGGCAAGACATCCGAGTGTAAATCGCACCGTGAAAGCATAAAAATAACGAGAAAAAACAAGTTATTATTTTTAAGGAATGGACGAATGAAAGACCATCAAGTGCCAGAAGAACAGTATGATCTGATTGGTACGCAGCAGGGGATTTGGTTTGGGCAGCAAGTGATGCCAAGACCGGAATCATTTAACGTAGCCCATTACATCGAGATTGACGGAGAGATCGATTTAGAACGATTCACTCAGGCCGTGAACCGTGGTGTGGCAGCCGCAGACTCGCTGCATTTTGAATATCTAGACGTTGACGGAGACATTAAACAAAGAGGCTTTGCGCCGCAACTCGCGCAAGATGTATTGGAAGTGATGGACTTTTCTCAGTCGGCATGTGTGGCGGCATCTGCGCAGGCGTGGATGAAAGCTGATCTCGATACGCCAATTGAGCTACAGGGAAGCCGCCCCAGATATCGTCACTGTCTGATTGATGTCAGCGAGTCGGGGAAGCCGAAATGGCTCTGGTATCAGCGCTATCATCATATTGATGTTGACGGATTCAGTTTTAACGCGATCACGCAGTATATCGTCAGTGAATACAACCGGCTTATGCTGGGGACGGCAAAGCCAGCGCCGTTTACACCGTTCAAAGCGGTGATTGCCGAACATCAGCAATTTTATCGGTCTGAGGCATGTCAACACGCACGCAGTTTCTGGCAACACCAAATCAGCCAACTGCCCGATATCATTTCACTCGCGACCGGCGGGCGACGAAGCTCGGCCTCCGGCGTCGAAAAATTCACGATTGAACTGGCGGGAGGGGATTGGCTGCACCGGGGGGGGCATCAGGTGCTGCCTTCTGAATTTGCCATGGCGTTAGTCTTTGCCTACTTACATTTAGTGTCAGGTGCGCCAAACGTATGTGTCGGTTTCCCGTTTATGCGTCGTATGGGGAGTTCGGCAGCGAGTTCAACCGGTGCCGTGGTCAATGTGTTGCCTTTAACACTCGCCGTTGAGCCAACGATGACCATCACTGATGTGGCGAGGGCGATGAACAAGGCCATTCGTCAAACCCGCCGCCATCAAATGTACGATGCGGAACACATCCAGCGAGATTCCGGCAGAGTCGGGCAGGCGCTGTACGGGCCAATGCTCAATTACAAACCGTTTGAAGAAGAAATCAATCTGGCCGGGACAAAAGGGCAGACACACATTCTTTCCGCTGGCCCGATTGACGACATTGAGTTCTCTCCGCAACTCAGGCATAACCAATTGAGCCTGACGTTAACGGCCAATGCCGTGACATATGGCCAACAGTCACTGGCTTTACATGCCCAGCGTTTTGCGCATATGGTCGGACAGATTGCCCGTAACCCGGATCGACCATTACGTGCTTTGGATATTGTCCCTACCTGTGAACAGACCAATATTGCTCGCTGGTCCACAGGAAGCGTGGCGACGGACCGCCCGCAAGCGCGCCACGTATTAGCAGAGTTTGCGCATCAGGTCGAACGAAAGCCTGATGCTGTGGCATTGCACTTTGGTCAGCAGCACTGGACATTTGCCCAGCTTGATCAGGCCATCGCAACACGGGCGCAGCAGATCAATGCCTTCGGGGCCGGCAAAGGCGATATTATCGGGGTTGCTTTACCACGCAGCGCTGAAACGATGATTACAATGCTGGCGGTTCTTCGGGCTGGCGCGGTCTATCTTCCGATTGATTTGGCATATCCGCAGGAACGCATCGAAACCATCTTAGCGCAGGCTCAGCCGAAGGGAGTGATTGTCGAACAGACGGCATCACTGCCGTGGCAAAGCCTGACACATTGCATCTCTCTGACGGTGCTTGCCAGCCTGAATGTCACCGAATCAGAGCATCCTGAGCTTGAGATTGTCCCTTCGGATGTGGCCTATATCGTTTTTACCTCAGGCTCGACCGGACAACCCAAAGGTGTGATGAATACCCATGGCGCGCTGCTGAACTTATTGCATTCACACCGACAGTCTGTTTTTGCCAATGCGATCCATCGTCTTGCAGAGCAACAGCAGTGTGATGAAAGTGATGTACAAGTTCGGGCAGCGCATACCACATCGTTCTCATTTGATGCGTCTTGGGAGCAAGTGATCTGGATGCTTTGCGGGCATACCCTTTATCTGTATGACGATGAGCAGCGTAAAGATGCCTGCGAACTGACAGAAAAAGTCGCACAAGACCAGATCAATGCATTGGATCTGCCGCCTTCACTGTTGAGCCAAATGCTCGATAACGGATTAATGGCAGCCAGTCACGTGCCGACACTGGTGTTGACCGGTAGTGAAGCGGTGCCGGAATCACTCTGGTCAAGTGTCAAAGCCTACCCGGACTTGCTGGTTGAAAACTGCTATGGGCCGACAGAATTTACGGTGGATGCGGTTAGTGCATCATTGAACGTCGATGACACTCCGGTGATCGGTCAGCCCATTTTAAATACCAAAGCTTATGTGTTAGACACACAGTTGAATACCGTTGCCGTCGGTGTGGTCGGTGAGTTATATCTGGCTGGTGCCGGACTGGCAAAAGGATATCTCAATCAGCCCGGGATGACGGCAGAACGATTTGTCGCGAACCCGTTCGGCCATGGGCAAATTATGTATCGAACCGGAGATCTGGTGAAATGGCGCGACAATGGTCAGCTGGCATTTATCGGTCGGAGCGACGACCAAGTCAAAGTGCGTGGTTTCCGGATTGAACTGGGGGATGTTGAAAGTGCGATTAATGCGATTGACGGTGTCGAGACCACCGTGGTCATTGCCCAGCGTCATGGCGCGTCACACCGACTGATAGCTTACTGCACCTTGGTGAATCATGCCCGGTCTCAGTTGGATGAGCACAGCTTGTTGACTCAAATTGCTGCCACCGTGCCTGAATATATGGTGCCTGCTGCGCTGGTGATCGTGGCGCAATTCCCCCTCAACGTGAATGGCAAAATTGATCGGCAAGCACTGCCTGAACCGACCATTGTGTCTGGTCATACATGGGTCGCGCCGGTCAATCATCAACAACAAGTGCTGTGTGATGCGGTGGCTGAGTTGCTCGGTGTTGATAAGGTCGGCATCACAGATGATTTCTTTGCTTTGGGAGGCGATAGTATCTCTGCCATGGGCTTGGGAACATTACTGAGAAAAGCCGGTTATGAACTGCGCCCCCGGGAGATATTCTCAGCCCGCCAGTTAGGAGGCATGGCTGAGTTGATGCAACCGCTGCGCCGTCAAGTGACGCAGAATCAGGACGGGGATATTTCAGCTTTGCCGATGTGGCGTTGGTTTGAAGAACACTTTGCCGCGCAGACCCGCTATGTTCAAGGCGTGTTTGTCGAGATTGAATCCGATGTCACTCTGGCTCATCTTCAGGCCGGATTAAAACAACTGGTTGCCAATCATGCCGCGTGCCGACTGATCAAACAAGAGACGCGTTATGTGATTCAGTCGATGGCGCAGCTCAAGGTGGACACTTGGGTCGAGACGCTTGAGATTACCGATCTTGATCATGCAGATTTAGACGGCGTATTTGCCCACGCGAGTCAAATGCTCTCACCAGACAGTCAGATGCTCCGGCTGGTGCAAATGCGTGACCGTACCGGGCGTTGCGGGCTAATGATCCTCGCACATCACCTGATCATTGATGGGGTGTCGTGGCGAATTCTATTACCGCAGCTCAACACGCTTGTCCGGGCGCAAGTGAACGGTGTCAAAGCCGGGATGACGCCGGAAGTGACAGGGCTGAACACATGGTCGCAAGCCCTCTATCAACATTTGCCGCAGCTGAGTCAACAAGCACCGGATTGGATTGCGCAAGAATCCCGTCTTATTGAACCATGCAAACCACCGACGGAAAAGGGGAACGTCGTTCACCGTCGCGTATTGCTGCCGACGGTACTGACGCAAAGTATGCTCAGCCACTGCCAAGATTCACAGGCGATTGATGTCGATGAGTTGCTCATGGCTGCGGTGACTTCAGCGCTGGGGCAGTGTTATCAAAAAGACGCGATCAAGCTGTATTTGGAGTCTCATGGCCGCGAAGAGTTTGATGCATCACTGAACCTCAGCCAAACACTGGGGTGGTTCACGACCGAATTTCCGCTCGTTATCGATTTGCCCGCAGCGGGCGAAATCCCAGCTTTACTCAGACAAGTGAAACAAGCGAAGCGACGTGTCAAAGACCGGGGTTTGGGTTACATGTCTCTGCGCTATCTGGACAACCCTTATCGCGAGACGCTCACCGCATTATCTCAACAGCATCCCGCCTCGTTGTTGTTCAACTATCTGGGGCGTTTTGAGCAGACTCAGGCCATGTGGACACCCGTCAGTCGCGCAGGTCAGTTTGCTGACACCTTTGCCGTGTCACTGGAGAGCGATTATGCGCTGTTACATCCGTTAGAGCTGAATATTTTTGTCGATGAGAGTGATGACGGGGCTCAATTTGCGCTCAACTGGGCTTGGGATAACGCGCAATTCAGCCATGATGAGATTGATACCGTATGTGACTGGATCACGCAGCAACTTGAAGCCATGCTGTGTTGGATGAAGGCACAACCTGAGCGACAGGTTGTGCTGCGGGTTGCTGCTGAATATACGCAAACCGGGGTCTCGCTTGACGACGCAGCCGTGTTCGCGGATCGCTTTGGCCCGCTACGCGATATTCTGCCAGCTTTGCCGTTACAAGAAGGGTTACTGTTCCAATCACAGGTAGGCGATGAGAATAGCAATTACAACTCAACCACCAGACTGACTTTCCAAGGCGAGGTCAATCCGCACCAAGTGCAGCAAGCGTTAAACGCGGTGATCACGCGTCATCCGCAACTCGGGGCTAAATTCGACAGTTCGATTTTAGGCCAGACGGTTCAGTTGATTCCTCAAACCGATGCATCCTGGCCGCTGACATGTATTGATATCCGCAGCGAGAGCGCGCAACAGCAACAGGCATACCTTGCTCACACCGAAAAGCAAACGCTCGTTCGTCAGTTCGATCTCAATCATCCGGACGAATCCTTGCTCGGTGCCACGCTCATCCACCATGGTGACGGGCAAAGCACATTGTTTGTTTCTGCGCATCACTTGGTTGTCGATGGGTGGTCAACACCGATCTTGCTGGGGGATTTTCTCACCGCATATGCACAAGGCCATCCAAGTCTGCCGCCCGTAGCAGCCAGCTATGCCGAGGTGGTCAGTCAGTTGAAACAGCGTGATAAAACACAGGCAGAAATGCAGTGGCAGCAAGTGTTGCAAGACGTTACGCCGACCATCGCATTTGAAGATGTGCCGGTTGACGATCAGGTCAAAGAACATGCACTGATCATTGATGCGGAAACAACCCGGCAACTGACTCAACGGCTGAGTGCTTATGGCCTGACGATGAACTCGCTGATGCAGGGGATTTGGTCATCTATCCTCGGCAGTATGACCGGTCGCGAAGATGTGGTGTTTGGCACGCCAATCTCGGGGCGTTTCGGACATGTGAAAGGCATTGATGAACATATCGGTTTGTTCAGTAATACCATCCCGGTACGGATGAAACTTGATGCGCAGCAGAGCTTGTTGGCGCAATTGCAAGCGCATCAGGCAACACAGATTCAACTGCTGGAACATGATGAACTGGGCTTAGGTGAAATTCAGCAGTTAGCGGGTGGCGACACCTTGTTCGATACCCTGTTGGTGGTGGAAAATTACCCGGACCATGCAACGTGGTACGACCAAGATTATCAGGGTGCAACCCTGACCCATATTCACAATCGTGGTTATACCCATTATCCATTAACCATACTGGTTCTTCCCGGGGAGCAAATTCACGTGCTGTTTGAATACCGGGATACAGTCGGTATTGCGCAACAAGTGATGCAGCGCTTTGAAAAACTACTGCAAGCCGTGATTGATACCCCTGAAATCCCCCTGACGCAACTCGATTTACGTTTGGCGGCAGAAATCACCCTCCAGAAACGTGTCAATCAGACGCAGGCCGAAGTGGGGCATCACACGTTGCGCTCACTGATGGCTGAGCAGGCGGCGCGGACACCGGAACAGATTGCGCTGATCGACAGTGACAACCGTTTGAGTTACCAAGCGATGCGTGAGCACGTGATCGCCATCGCGAATTTGCTTGTCCGGCAGCATGTTGGTGTGGGCGATGTGGTTGCGGTCGCTTTGCCAAGAAGTGTCAGGCTCAGTCTTGCTTTTAACAGTATTATTGAATGTGGCGCGGCCTACCTGCCGCTGGATGTCAGCTACCCCGATGATCGATTGGCTTATATGGTCCATGATGCGCAGCCGAAACTGATCGTGACCACATCTGAGTATCAAGCCCGTTTTCGTGATCTTGGGCAACTGCTGATTTTAGATGCGTTACCCGACCCAACACCATTGAGTGATGTCCCGGACCAACCGGTGCTGGATCCGGCGCAGGCGGCATATATCATCTATACCTCAGGCTCGACGGGAAATCCGAAAGGTGTACTGGTGTCTCACCGGGCGATCGTGAATCGTTTGCAATGGATGCAGTCTGAGTATCAGCTCAGTCATCATGATGTGGTATTGCAGAAAACACCATGTAGTTTTGATGTGTCGGTGTGGGAGTTCTTCTGGCCGCTCATTCAGGGCGCGACGTTAGTGATGGCACCCCCTGAGTCACATAAAGATCCGGAGTGGTTGATGGCGGTCATTGAAGACTACCAAGTCACCACCATGCACTTTGTGCCGTCGATGCTGGCGGCCTTTATCGCCTCGGTCGAAGCCAATGCACAAAAAATGGGTACCACGCAGGGCAATACGATCCATGAGAGCAATACGATCCATGAAAGCAATACAATCCATGAAAACAATACAACCCAAGTAAGCAAAGTTGCCCCGAGCTTACAGCGCGTCTTTTGCTCGGGTGAGGCACTGTCCAAAGATCTCGCCCATGTCTACGCGAAGTGGATTGATGCGCCTTTACATAATCTGTACGGCCCCACAGAAGCCGCAGTGGACGTGACATATTGTCCGGCATTCGGCGACCCCATCCACGAAAGCCTTGGTCACAGTGTGCCGATTGGTTTACCGGTATGGAATACCCAGCTGTATGTGTTGGATAGTTTTCTGCGACAAACACCGGTCGGTGTGCCCGGTGAGTTATATCTCGCCGGTGATCAACTGGCGATTGGCTACTTAAACCGCAGCGCGCTGACCGCAGATCGGTTCATGGCCAACCCGTTTGCTCATGGTGAGCGAATGTATCGGACCGGAGATGTTGTGCGTTGGTTACCGTCGGGCAAAATCGAATATCTGGGCAGAAGTGATGACCAGCTCAAAATTCGGGGGCAGCGCATTGAACTGGGAGAAATCGAAGCGGCGCTGCAATCGTTGCCGGGCGTGAAGCAAGCCTTGGTGTGCGCGAAAGCATTCGGTTCAGAAAGGAACATTGCCGGCGCTGATGAGCGCCAACTGGTGGGCTACGTGATTGGGAATGCTGGTCAGCAACCGGATGGTGAAGCGCTGAAGGCTGCCTTATCAGCACATCTCCCGGCGTATATGGTACCGATTGCGATCATGGTGCTGGAAGCATTTCCGCTCAGTGCGAATGGGAAGTTGGATCGTAAAGCGTTGCCGCTGCCGAGTGACATTGTCACGGGAGAAGGGCGGAGAGCGCGCCCCGGTCTGGAAGCTCAACTGGTGGCTATTTTTGCCGATGTCCTCGGGATTGATACCCTGTCGGCTGAAGACGACTTCTTTGCGTTGGGAGGGCACTCTTTGATGGCGATGAAGTTAGCAGCAGACATCCGGCGCGTGTTGAATGTTCCGGTGTCAGTCGGGCAAATCATGGTTCATCCGACGGTCGAAAAACTGGCGCTGTTACTGCTCGATGATGAGGCTCGCAATGATCCGACGCTGGCCGGTTTTGGCGAAGTCCTGCCGATCCGGGCGGGGAATGGGCCGGCGTTATTCTGTATCAACTCCGCATCAGGGTTTGCCTGGCAATACACCGGATTACCGAAATATCTGCAAGGTAACTATCCGATTGTCGGGCTTCAGTCGCCACGGCCATCGGGTGCGATTGCTGCGGGGAGCGACATGCAAGATGCCTGTGATATCCATATGCGAGCGCTGAAAAAGATTCAGCCCCACGGACCTTATCATTTATTGGGTTATTCATTTGGCGGCACCGTCGCACAGTGTCTCGCCGCTCAGCTTCAGCAGCAGGGTGAAACTGTGGCATTCCTCGGGTTACTGGACACTTATCCGCCTGAAGGGCAGGACTGGGACGGGCCAATGAATGAAGAAGCGCAGGAGGAAATTGAACGGGAGAAAGACCTGTTTCTGGCCGCTAATGATGTGACGGATGATGAACTTGATCAGCAAAGAGCCGCGATGTTTCAAGATATCTCTGCCAACTATGAAGATGCGGTGCGGCTGCTTTCTGGGGCGCACTCCTCGCCATATGATGGTCGGGTCGATCTGTTCGTGGCGCAAAGGACATTGCCACAAGGCTATGATATCGACCACCACTGGCAGCCGTTTCTGACGCAGTTAGAAAAGCACCAATTCGACTGCTCTCATGAGGATATTCTCGCGCCTGAGCATGTCGGTGATATCGGTGAACACCTCAATACGTTGTTGTGTCAGATAGAGACACTCCAGTCATAAAGCAAAGAACCGGCATGAGCCGGTTCTTTTTTGCGCTTGATAAAGGGAGGAGACGAGCCGGTTTTTGCTCGGATTTTGGCTAGCGTTTCGACAAGGGCTTGGGGATGACCAATGGCGTATGGGTTAACGGGTCATCAATCACAACGCTGTTTAACCCATAGACGTCGTGGACCAGCGTTTCGGTCATGATGTCTTTGGGTGCCCCTTGCGCGACCACTGTGCCGGATTTCATCACAATCAGATGATCAGCGTAGCGACACGCGTGGTTGAGGTCATGTAATACCGCGACTATCGTGCGACCGTCTTGTCTGTTCAGTGTGCTGAACAGCTCAAGTAACTCAATTTGATGGGCAATATCCAAGTAGGTGGTCGGCTCATCCAAGAGCAGATAAGGCGTTTGCTGGGCTAACACCATTGCAACCCAGACGCGTTGGCGTTGTCCGCCGGACAGCGATTCAACGGTCTGTTGTAGCAATGCTTCAATCTGAGTCGCCTGAATGGCGTCATTGACCGCTTTTTCGTCCGCCAGTGTCCAGCGTCGCATGAAAGACTGATGTGGAAAGCGGCCCCGTGCGACAAGATCATGCACCGTGATGCCACTGGGGGCGATTGCCGATTGAGGGAGCAGGCCGAGCACTTTCGCCAGCGCTTTGCGCGGATATTGCTCGAGGTTTTGACCATCAAAACAAATCTGTCCCTTGCTGGGCGAGAGCAGTTTGCTCAGGCCGCGGAGTAGGGTTGATTTGCCACAACCATTCGGCCCCAGAATCACGGTGAACTGTTTATCCGGTATTTTGAGTGATAGCCCTTCAGTGATCAGCGTCTCTTGATAGGCGAGCGTGATATTTTCGGCTATCAGGCGATAATTATTATAACTATGGTGACTATGGCTATGGTGATTATGGCTATGGTTATCGGTCCGTGTGGTGGGCAGTACATTAGTCACAATATCAGCTTCCGGATTGTTGAATTAAAAGATAGATCAGATAGACACCGCCAATACTGATGGTCACAATGCCGACCGGTAATTGATTCGGTGCGAAGAGGTTGGCTGCGACAAAGTCTGACAAAGTCAGCAGCATGGCGCCCATTAAAGCCGACGGAATGATGGCGACGCCGCCTTCCCGGGTCAGCTTTTTCGCCAACTGTGGGGCGACCAGCGCAATGAAAGAAATCGGGCCCGCAGTGGCTGTGACAGCTGCCGTTAAAATGACGCCGAATAGCATCGCCAGTTGACGTGTTTTTTCACTGCTGATGCCCAGCATATTCGCACTGTCATCGCCCATTTCGAGGATGTTCATCTTTCTCGCTAATATCATTGCCGCCAGTAACGCAACGCAGATGAAGGACATGGATGGCACCACTTGATCCCAGCTCACACCATTGAGCGAGCCGGCCCCCCAAAGTGCTGCTGCCATCGATGTTTCTAAGCTGCTGGAAATCATCATCCAAGTATTAAATGCGCTCAGCATCGCGCTGACACCAATGCCAATAATGATCAGACGAAAGCCTTGTATGCCTTGCTTAAACGCCAGCAGATACACCATCCCGGCACACACAATGCCACCGACAATGGCACCGAAAGCAATCTGCAAATAGCTGCCGCCGAACAGAATAATCACCACGAGCGCACCCGTATAAGCACCGGTGTTGAAGCCAATGACATCAGGGCTCCCCAGCGGGTTGCGGATGAGGGACTGAAACAAGGCCCCGCTGACGCCCAGCGCTGCGCCAAACACTAATCCCGAGGTGAGACGGGGCAGGCGCCATTCCAGCACGACCGTAGTCAGGAATCTTTCTCCTTCACCAAACAGGACTTGCGACAGTTCAGCAAAGGTTGTTTTTAATTGCCCGGTGGACAGCGCAAACACCGCGACAACAGATGTGAAGCATAGCAGCGCCAAAGACCACTTCAGCGCCCGTTTAGAGAGCAGAATATTGAGCCAGCCGGTTTGGCTGCCGAGCAGAATCGTATTCGATGGTCGCATTAGATTTTACCAAAAGAGGTGACTTGACGTGCCAGATAAATCAGCACGGGCGCACCGACAAAAGCGGTTACAATGGAAACCCGGATTTCATTGATGGCGATCACCCGGCCGACAATATCCGCACTGATGATCAGCAGGGGGCCGAGTAAAATCGCATACAGTGTGAGCCAGAGTTGGTTCGGGCCCGACAGGCGCCGGGCAATATGCGGAATCATTAAACCAATGAAACCAATGGGGCCGGCAATGGCAGTTGAACTGCCGCACAGCAGGGCAATCGAGAACAAAGCGGCCAGTTGTACTAATTTCACATTGGTGCCTAAACCTTGCGCAATGTCTTCACCGAGCGAAAGGTTATCTAATGCCGGAGAAATCACGAGTGCGACGATGATGCCGAATAACACCGGTAACACCGCCATGGACGCGAGGGACAGATCGCGGATATCCAGTGAACCGGCATCCCAAAAACGCATTTGATCAAATGCCATCGGATTCATCAGGGTGATCGACGAAGACACACCTGCAAGTAGCGCCCCGATAGCAACCCCGGCTAATGTAATTTTGAGCGGATTGACACGGGCTTCTTTGTACGTTCCGACAAAATAAACAAAAACACTGGTGACCAACGCCCCGAAAAACGCCAGCCAGAGATGTTCTGGCATCGTTTGGTTGCCGAGTAACACCACCCCGGCCAGCACAAAGAAACTTGCCCCGGCGTTGACTCCCAGAATTCCCGGGTCGGCAAGGGGATTACGCGTGATGGATTGAATTAGGCACCCTGCGACAGCCAAAGCCGCACCGACGAGTAAGCCGATCACTGTTCTCGGAAATCGGCTCTCAACAATGATCAAACTTTCAGTCGAGTCAGTATTGGCGAGTAAAACATCCATCACCATACTGGGTGAGATACTTTTGGCACCCACAAAGATGCTCACCGTACAGATCATCAGTAGCGCGAGTAGCAGTGCGATGAGTTTGCCTGACGGGCTGGATAGTCGTGTCGAAAGCATGGCACGTTGTCTCGGGATTTTTACATCGTGACAGGATGTTTCGGGCGGTGAAAATAAGTTGGTCATAGATGCTAATAAAAACAATTATCATTTCCATTATTATAAATTAATGATTAGAATGTTCAAGCTTTAAGCGCTCGTCACGACGAGTAACGCCTTTAAATTCCTCAAATTTTGACGTAGAAGATCATGACAACGCGAAAACTGCTATTAGATTTTAGTCTGCTGAAAGAGAACCCCCATTTTAGAATGGTGTTTATTGCCAGAATGATGTCCGTACTCGCTTTAGGTATGATGACGGTCGCCGTTCCCATCCAGATTCATCAAATGACCGGTTCAACCTTACAGGTTGGCTTGATTATGGCCTTAGACGGCATCGGCATGTTTATTGGTCTGCTGTTTGGTGGGGTGCTGGCCGATAAATATGACCGGCGTCAGTTGATTTTGATTGCCCGCGCGACCTGTGGTATCGGTTTCGGGGCATTAGCGCTCAATAGCCTGCTGGCGAACGCATCATTGAGTGCACTTTATCTCCTCTCCGTGTGGGATGGCTTTTTTGGCGCAATGGGCATGACCGCGCTGATGGCATCGCTGCCTGTGATTGTCGGGCGAGAAAATCTACCGGCGGCAGCGGCCCTGAGTATGTTGACGGTACGCATCGGGATGGTGCTTTCGCCGGCGATTGGCGGTCTGATCATTTCATTTGGTGATGTCAGTTGGAACTATTTAGCCGCTGCGGTTGGGACATTGGGGACCCTGATCCCTTTGTTTCGACTACCGACGATGAAACCGACGCATCAAACACCGGAGAATCCTTTACTCTCTTTGTATGAGGGGGTTAAGTTTCTGTTTTCCAATAAAGTGGTTGGCTGTGTGGTCGTATTCGGAACGTTGGAGACTTTGGCGACAGCGGTGCGGGTGATGTTCCCTGCACTGGCGTTAGAAACGTTTACCGGTGATGCAACGAATGCCGGTTTAATGTATTCAGCGATTCCCCTTGGTGCCATGATCGGTGCGTTAACGTCCGGGTGGGTGAAAACGTCACGCAAGCCCGGGATGGTGATGATTTATGCGACGATGGGTACCTTCTTATCCATTGTTTGCATGGGATTGGCAGGTAACTTCTGGTTGTTCTTAGCGATTCTGGTGGTCTATGGCTATGCAGGCTCTGTTGCTTCTCTGCTGCAATATTCCATCGTTCAGGGGCATACGCCGGATCACTTATTAGGACGTGTCAGCAGCCTGTGGACAGCGCAGGATGTGACGGGAGATTCAGTTGGTGCGCTGGGGCTTGGTGCACTTGGTAAAGTCATGGCACCGGCACTGTCGGTCTTTAGCTTTGGCGTCGGGGCAACCGGTATCGGTATGTTGATGGTGATTGCGTTTCGTTCTTTACGTCAGGCAACTTTATTTGATCCCGCCCTGGCACCTCAACAAGAAGAAGCGGGCGGTGATTCACCACAAGCCACGACGGGCTAACGATTCCGCGCTCAGTGAAGAAATCACCACGATAACCGCCTCAAATGAGGCGGTTTCTGGTTTCTGTTGGTAGATAAGGTATGGGTCGCGGATATGGGTAAGACGTTTAGCGGCTAAACGTCTTACCCAGCGTGGCAAGCAAGTTCATCGAACTGTAGTAATCAAGTCTGAAAGAGTCGTTGCCCATCGCGAACACATGGCCTTGGCTGATGGCCGGCAGATGGGCAATGAACTTGTTATGTTTAACCTGCTTGATCAGCGAATTATCTGCGGCAAATAACAGCACCGAACGGCCGGTAATCGCATCGGCAAAGTTTTCTCCGTTAACCGGCACGATATCTTGGCGTTGGCCCATTTGATGGTTGTGCTTCAGTGCGTCAGGGAGCGGGCTCAGGGTAAAACCCAGCGCATTTAGTATTTGTCCCTGTGCTGAGTCTTTGGTCCAGAAGTTGCCGCCCCGATTGTCTCCGTAATAGACCAGCGCGGAGACCGGCTGCGGAGGCAGTGAAATTCGCGCTTTCAATGCCGTCAGTTCGGTATCAAATTTGGTGATGGCGGACTCGGCTTGTTTTTCTCTGTCGGTGATCGAAGCCAGCAGACGCGCTAACGTTTGCCAGCTTTTGTCGTCGTAATTGATGACCAACGTCGGTGCGATGGTTGAAAACTGCCGATAGAGTTTGGCTGCTGAGTCTCCGCCGGTGGCAGACACAATAATCAGATCGGGTTTTTGTTTCGCGACTGCTTCGGCATTGGCGACGCCTTGATACAAAGGTTTGACCCCGCGTGTGTAGGCGACTTGGTTCCACTGATAAAAGAAACCGTTCTGGTCAGCCACGTGTGTGTTTGGGCGTGAGCCTCCCGAGGCAATTAGCGGTGCATCGATGGCGAGCAAGGTGCCGGTGATCGACACGCTGGTGGACACAATTCGTTTCGGTGGTTCGCTCAGCGTCACTTTTCCGTAATGGCTGGTAATGGTTTTCGGCCAGCCTTGGGAAATCGTCAGGTCTGCCTCTGAGGCGGTCTCGGCTGTTTGGTCGTTGCATCCTGTAAGCAACATGGAAAATAAGATCCCCAAAAGGAGAAAAAATAAGCGAGGCATAACGAGCTCCGTGTCTGTCGAGCGCTGATCTGATGGGATTGAGAAACCATACAGTGACAACGCGTGAGTCAATAGTTACAGGGGGAATACTTTATTGCGAATGGCTATCATTATCAATTGATTTTATGAAAGCAGCTGTTTATTATTGTGGAAATGATAATTGTTAGCATTTGCGTGGTTGTCAGTGCTAATTGATATCGGTTTTTACTTCTGTTCGTGACTCTATATTTCGGAATCTGTGTTTCGCGAACATGAGTCAGTCAGCAATTTTTTCAACAAGGATAATCGTCATGGCAATTCCCAAGATAGCCGCATACCCCATTCCCACCAGTGATTCATTCCCCGAGAACAAGGTCAATTGGCAGTTAGATGCAAAAAGAGCTGTGCTGCTGATTCACGACATGCAGGATTACTTTATTAATTTCTTTGATAAAAAAGCTGAACCGGTTCCTGCGTTGATTCAACATATTCAGTTAATCAAACAGGCGGCAAGTACGGCGGGGATTCCGGTGGTGTATACGGCTCAGCCCGCGAATCAGGACCCGCAAGAGCGTGCGTTACTGACCGATTTTTGGGGAACCGGATTAACCCAAGATACTGCAATCATCACAGATGTCGCACCGCAAGATAACGATGTGACTTACACGAAGTGGCGCTATAGTGCATTTAAAAAGACCCCGCTGTTGGAATGGATGAACGACACGGGGCGCGACCAGTTGATCATTGTGGGTGTCTATGCCCATATCGGCGTACTGTCTACAGCACTGGATGCCTTTATGCTCGATATTCAGCCCTTTGTGGTTGGTGATGCCGTTGCCGATTTTTCACTGGCGGATCATCAATATGCGTTGCAGTTTATTACGGGCAGAGCCGGCAGTGTTAAATCCACTCAGCGTGTGATTGAAGAAATTCAGCATAGTGCGCAATCTTTCACGCCCACGGCCCTCGATATGATTGATCTCGAAACCATGCAACAAGACGTCGCGGAGATTTTAGATCTCGATATTGAAGAGATTGATGTTGATGAGAATCTGATGCTGCTTGGTCTGGATTCGATTCGCGCGATGAGCTTGTTTGAAAAATGGCGCAAACAAGGGGTTGATGTCACTTTCTCGGAGGTCATCCAGAAAGTGACGTTAAGAGCGTGGTGGCAAACGATGGAAGCGGCTCAAACGCGCGCAGTTGCCTGATTGCGTTTGATATCAAACGATTCATACAAAAAACCGATTTCACATGAAATCGGTTTTTTTACATTAGCTGGCCGAGAACTGCTCTCTTAGTTGCTTCTTATTAATTTTACCGACCGGCGTTTTGGGTAAAACATCCATAAATTGGATTTGATCGGGGATTTTATATTCCGCGAGGCCTTTACCATGCAAGAAACGCTTGAACACAATTGGTTTAATCGTTTTTGCCTGGTCGAAGTGCGTTTGATTGAGCACGATAATGGCGCAACTCCGCTCACCGAGAAACGCATCCTGAACCGCAATTAAGGCCGCATCGTGTACATCTGGGTGTTGCAGCAATACGTTTTCGACTTCTTCAGCGGCAATTTTCTCACCACCACGGTTGATTTGATCTTTATCGCGCCCGGTGACAATGATATTGCCATCTTGGGTTAACTTGACTAAATCACCCGTCGAGTAAAAGCCCTCATGATTGAACGCTCGTCGGTTATGTTCCGCTGCCCGGTAGTAACCGCGAATGGTGTAGGGGCCGCGAGTGAGTAACTGGCCTTCCTGACCGGCAGGTACCGGTTCTCCCTCTTCATTGACGACCAGCACTTCGTCATCGGGCGAAATCGGTCGTCCCTGAGTTGAAACGATAACGTCAATCGGATCATCCAATCGCGTGTAATTGACCAGACCTTCTGCCATGCCGAAGATTTGCTGCAATTGACAGTTCAATGTCTCTGGCAACTGTTGTGCCGCACTTTGGCTGAATTTGGCACCGCCGACCTGAACCAGTTTTAAGCTGGAGATATCCTCGCAGGCCGAAGGGGCGTATTGCATCCAGAGTAAGGCCAAAGGCGGAACCAGTGCGGATACGGTCGCTTTGTGGCGTTCGATCAAGCTAAATGCTGCTTTCGGGGATGAATCCTGACCTAAGATGACGCAGCCCCCGGAGAAGAATACCCCCAGTGAACCGGGAGAGCTCAGCGGGAAGTTATGGGCAACCGGCAGAACGCACAGATATTTGGTTTCCGGGCCAAACCGACAGATTTCAATGCTCCCGATCACGCTGTACACGTAGTCATTGTGCGTTCTTGGGATTAACTTTGGTGTGCCGGTTGTCCCGCCAGATAGCTGATAAAAAGCCACATCCGTTGCCCGACTGCCTTGTGCAGAATCAGCGTGTTGATCACAGGTGGGTTGGTCACTCGCATCCAAATAGAGGGCGCCGAGCGATTGAATCTCGGGATGAGCCGCAGTACCTGACGTGATAGCAAGTTTTACCGAAGGGCAAGTCTCAAGCAGTTGTAAGGCCTGTTTTTGAGTATCAAAACCGGTGATTTGGTCAGAAAAAATATAGGCTTTTGCCTCAGCGTGCTGACAAAAATAGCTTAATTCCATATGACGATGGGCAGGCAGCGCGAGAACCGGTTTAATTCCTTGCATGGTTAAGGCAAAAAAGCAGAAGTAAAACTCAGCTTCATTGGCCATTTGCAGTACCACATTGTCACCTGCGTTGAGACCCAGAGAAACAAAGCCTTGTGCAAGCCGGACAATGTTCTGCCGCATTTGTTGATACGTATATTGTTGATCCTGACACACAAGGGCGATGGCATCCGGTGACTGATCCACGGTTGCCGATAAGCAATCAAATAGAGTCCGGTCTTGCCAGTATCCTTGCTTGCGGTAGTGCTGCTCATATTCCGCTGGCCAAGGGGTAAAGTCTAACGGTGTTAAAGAAGTCACGGTATGCCCCTTATGCTATCAGTCGGTCGTCAAGTTGAATGCCCGCAGCCTTTAAAATGGTGCCCATTTTCGCGCCGGTTTCTTCAAGCTCACTTTGCGGAGAAGATTCGTTAACAATGCCCGCACCGGCAAAAATGCACATTTCGCGTTGGCCGACTTCAGCGCAACGAATCGTCACCACCCACTCACCGTTACCACGTGCATCACACCAGCCAATCATGCCACTGAAGTATCCGCGTTCAAACGTTTCGATCTGCTTGATGGCCTGATAAGCCGACTGTCTCGGGAAACCACAAACAGCGGGTGTCGGATGAAGTTCTGCGGCGATTTGCAGCGCGTTCACTTCCGGGTCAATCGCCTGACCTTCTAACACGGTTGACAGGTGCAGCATGGTTTCGGTTTCGATGACCGATGGCACCATCGGCGTAAAGAGATTCCGGCAGTAACGACTCAGAACTTTTTCGACTTCTTCGACCACAAAGCTATGTTCATTCAGGTCTTTTTGGGTATCGAGTAACGAGGTATGCGAGCGCTGGTTGTCTGATGCATTGGCTGACTTGGGACGTGAGCCTGCAAGTGGGTTTGACATGACGTGTCCGCCTTTTTTGGCTAACAGTAACTCAGGGCTGGCGCCCATCAGCTTGGCATTGTCTCCGATATCCGCAGCAAATGTGTAACCGCGCGCGTTGATGGAAAGCAGGTTTCTGAGCAGTGCGGTTTGATTAATGTTTTGATCGGTTGCGATGCGCACAGAGCGGGAGAGGACCACTTTAGAAAGCTCTGTGGTATTGAATAGATTCAATAAGGTAGAGACGCCTTGTTTATAGTCATCACCGGTTGGCGGAGAAATAACCGTTGCTTTGTTGGGGCTAAGCGCGTCATTTTTATTCTCTCTGGCACTACTGGAGACATACAGTTTTTGAGGAATAAAAAACTTCGTCGGGGTGTTTTCGTCAAACGGCACCGTGGCAAACAACACCGGATTATCATTGGCTGATGTTTTCGCCTGCTCAAGCATTTGATTGGCACGTTGGGCAAGCTCAGAAAAGGGGATGGCCTGATTGAACTGTTGTTCAATACCAACCCCCAGCATAGAGTTGTTTGGCGATGCAAAGAAAAAAGGCGCAGTTTCTAGTTCTTGGTTCAAGAGCTCTTGAGCCATTTTGGAGAATCCAACAACTTCGCGTTTCATAATTACCTCTTTCAAATTTGGTGACAAATAGTTGCCATTTGTTTCATACACAAAACATTGGTAGGATTATAGGTGAGAACGATTATCAATTTCAAATGGTAATTCATCTTGTTTATAGATTGGTAATTGTTATGGTCGTGAATCGCAACAGGAGATGTTGAGTTGAAGCAAAAGAACGAAACGGTATTGCTCACCGGAGCAAGTCAGGGGATTGGATATGCGGTATTGGAACGGCTGTTGGTTGAGGGGTACAAGGTCGTCGCAACCGATCGATGCATCGACGCCCTTGAAACAAAATTGGATGATTTTAAACGGACGTATGGTGATCAGCTCGATTATTACGCCATCGACCTGCTTGATCCCCGGTTAGCACAGCAGGTCGCGCAGCTTTGCCGTGAATATCAGTTCGATCATTTTGTCAGTTGTGCCGGAGTATTAAGCATCGGAAATGTCCACTCAATGGCTGCTGAAGACATCAAGCAAATGTTTGACATTAATACCTTCGGTGCTTTGACCATGATTCAACAAGTCGCCGAGGGCATGAAACACCGTCAATCGGGGAGTATCGTAGTGATTGGTTCGAATTCGGCCAATACACCAAGATTGAATATTGGTGCCTATGCTGCATCAAAATCCGCTTTACATATGTTGGTGAAGTGTTGTGCCCTGGAGTTGGCGGAATACGGTATTCGTTGCAATATCGTCAGCCCGGGCTCAACCAGAACAGAGATGCAGACGCAGCTTTGGCATGACGACTATGGTGAACAACAAGTGATTGAAGGCAATCTTGAACAATATCGTCTGGGTATTCCGTTAAGTCGGATCGCTGAACCGGCTGATATTGCAAAGAGTGTGCTTTTTCTGCTGTCTGACGCGGCCAGTCAAATCACCATGCATGATCTGCGGGTCGATGGGGGCGCCACGCTGGATAACTAGCCCGGTCCCGAACGGGATCATTGAGATACATCAATACTAATCACCACCGCTTTTGTCGGTGGTGATTGATTGTCAGTGGTGATTGACTGTCGGTGACGATGCGAGGCCGGATAGGCAGCAGCACTTTTGGGGCCAATCAAACCGGTGCGATTGGCTCCCAAGTGGGTTGTAACCCGCATCACCGCGCGGTACTGGCTCTGCGTTTGAGTTTATATTTGAGGGGAGGTGACGCCAATACGTCGTCACCTTTGATCGCATGTATCAGCTTTTCAGCGGCTTTGGTTCCCATCGCCTCATAATCAAACTCCGCACAGGTCAGGCTTGGGTAGGCGTGTTCTCCCATTGATGAGCCCTCAAGACACATAATCGCGACATCTTTCGGCACTTTGAGCATGCGGCGATGACACTCAAATAACGCCCCAATCGCAATATCTTCATGACTACAGACGAATGCATCCAAGGTTGAATCGCGTAACAGTAGTTTCGCAAGCCCTTCAGCGCCTAACTGAGAAGAGGGGGCATCCGGTGTGGTTAAGAAATGATCGGGGGTTAAATAACTATCGATCATCGCACTTTGCCAGCCATGGAGCTGATGTTGCAACGTGAAATGATCCCCTCGCGCACCGATGAAACCAATATGTTGAAAGCCTTGTTCGATAAGATGCTTGGTACACGTTTTGCCCACATCGAAGTAATCAAAGCCGATATTTAAGTAGTTTGCTTTTGAGCATTGCTCTGCGATCTCTAACACAACGGTATTGGTGGATTTCAGTAGCTGGTGGGTTCGCTGGGTATGCGCCTGACCGAACAGGACGACACCTGCCGGGCGACTTTCCAGAAATGTGGAGACCAGCTTTTCTTCCTGAGTGATGGAATAGTCACTGTAGCCAATGAGTAACTGATAGCCCGCTTTATTGAGAGTGTGTTGAAACTTCGGTAGGAAAACGGCACAAGCTTTCTCAAACAGTGACGGAATGACCAGAGCAATTGCGTGGCTGTTTGCCGATGCCAGTGTCCCGGCGGCTTTATTGGGGATATAACCAAGCTCATCAACAACTTGCTGAATTTTTTCTCTGAGATGCTCGGAGACTAAATCCGGTGTTCTTAATGCCCGTGATACCGTCATTGTGCCGACACCGGCTTTTTGGGCGACATCAGCCAATGTGACGTTACCAGTACTTCTTCGTTTACGCGGTCTGCTCATCTTTTCAATTTTACGTGATAGGTTTACTACGCTGATATGTTACCACAGCATATTGATGATCGGTTCGATACTAACGTATCCGCGTTCTGGTTCAATGGCTTCAACCGAAAGGCATGTGCAAAGTTTTACATGCATCACACAAATGATAGCGCTATCAGATAGCGCTATCATTTGTGATCTGTTTAAGATTTTTCTGGCACATTGTTCTGTAAAGTGTCACTAAATCACACGACAGAGTGGACATAAACATGCTACGTGAACTGATAACCCCGGATGTGGTTCGTATTCATGCGGATGCGACCGACTGGAAAGATGCAATTGAAAAATCTTGTGCCGCGCTGATTGAAAATCATGCCATAGAACCCGGCTACGTTGATGCGATTTGTCGCTCTCATGAATCGATCGGCCCTTATTACGTGGTGGGTCCGGGCATGGCAATGCCTCATGCCCGCCCGGAGGATGGCGTCAACCGTTTAGCTCTTGCGGTGACGGTCATCCGGCAAGGGGTGAATTTTAATGCTGATGAAAATGACCCGATCAAGATGCTGGTGACATTAGCCGCGACGGATAGTAACAGCCATATTGAAGCGATAGCGCAGTTAGCCGAATTATTTATGAATGAAGCGCACGTACAACAGATATGTAATGCGCAAAGCCCAGACGATGTGCTGGCAGTGATTCACCAATATTAACTTTGTACCTCCTTACATGACTGAAAAATAAAAAGGTTTGAATGATGAAAATTATAGTGGTTTGCGGTAATGGTCTCGGCACCAGCCTGATGATGGAAATGAGTATTAAAGCGATTGTGAAAGAGCTCAATGTTGATGCGGCTGTTGATCATGTTGATCTCGGCTCAGCAAAAGGAACCGATTGTGACATCTTTGTCGGCACGAACGATATCGCCGAGCAGCTCAATACATTGGCGGTCGAGCCACGGATTGTTGCACTGGATAATATGGTCGATAAAGCGGCGATGAAAGCGCGTTTGTCTCAAGCTTTGCAAGAGCTGGGTTACCTGTAAGGAGAGAGAGATGGAATTCTTTAATTTCTTAATGAATGACGTTCTGTCAGAGCCTTCGGTGTTGGTCGGTTTGATTGCTTTGATTGGTCTGATCGCACAGAAGAAATCGGTGACCGAATGTATCAAAGGGACGGTAAAAACAATACTGGGTTTTATTATCTTGGGAGCAGGAGCCGGCCTGGTTGTGAACTCACTCGGTGACTTTGCCACCATTTTTCAACACGCTTTTGGCATTACCGGTGTTGTGCCCAATAATGAAGCGATCGTCTCGATCGCACAGAAATCCTTTGGCCGCGAAATGGCAATGATTATGTTCTTTGCGATGCTGGTGAATATTTTGATTGCGCGGTTTACACCATGGAAATTTATCTTTTTGACCGGGCATCATACCCTGTTTATGTCGATGATGGTGGCCGCGATTCTTGCCAGTAGTGGGATGACCGGTGTGCCGCTGATTGCTTTAGGATCGATTGTGGTTGGCTGTGTGATGGTGTTCTTCCCGGCGATTGCTCACCGCTACATGAAACAGGTGACCGGTTCTGACGATGTGGCGATTGGTCACTTTTCGACACTTTCTTATGTACTCGCTGGGTTTATCGGCAGCAAACTGGGTAATAAAGCCCACTCCACTGAAGATATGAATGTTCCCAAAAGCTTACTTTTTTTACGCGATACGCCCGTTGCTATCTCGTTCACCATGGGGATCATTTTCATCATCACTTGTCTGTTCGCCGGCGGTGACTATGTCCGTGAGGTCAGTGGCGGTAAACACTGGTTTATGTTTGCCTTAATCCAGTCCATCTCCTTTGCCGGTGGGGTATATGTCATCTTGCAAGGGGTACGGATGATTATCGCTGAAATCGTCCCGGCGTTTAAAGGTATCTCCGATAAGCTGGTGCCGAATGCAAAACCCGCATTGGATTGTCCGGTCGTCTTTCCTTATGCACCGAACGCGGTATTGGTCGGTTTCCTGTCGAGTTTTGCCGCAGGTTTAGTCGGGATGCTACTGCTTTACATGATGAATTTAACCATCATCATTCCCGGTGTGGTGCCGCACTTTTTCGTCGGGGCTGCCGCTGGTGTCTTCGGCAACGCAACCGGCGGACGACGCGGTGCGATCTTAGGCGCGTTCGCACAAGGGCTGCTGATCACCTTCCTGCCGGTCTTCCTGCTACCTGTACTGGGTGATTTAGGCTTTGCCAATACCACATTCAGTGATTCTGACTTCGGAGTCATCGGGATTTTACTTGGCTTGATTGTGCGCTAATTGTTTGTTTGCAAAATCAAGGTCTCACTTGTGGGTCATGCCAGTCAGTTAAGCTGACTGGCATCTGTTTTTTTTGAGGTGCGGATCACATTTGAATACCCAGCAATGAGAAGAATTCTAATTTAAGCTTTCCCTAAATTTAGAATCAAGATAGTGTACATTTTGTTGTATATATATTTGTTGCATATATGTATCAACATGTCGAAACAGTGGCAGGATGTCAGAACACTGTTTACTTTCTAATCTGAATCTAAAGGAATAAAAATGAAGCTTAGAATTTTGTCTCTTTCAATCATTGGGTTGTGTTCACTTGGTGTTCAGGCCGATGACTTATCACAATTTACTGAAATCTCTCAAAAAGCAAATTTTATTGATGGCGTTAATGTTGTTGAGCCGCCTGAATTTACCAATGATCCGACGTTTAGTGATTCGATTGCTGACCGGGCCAATGCAATGGGAGCAATTGCTGTTGATCGGGACGGAAATCAATATACCGCTGATATTTCAGAAGACGCATTGCGAGCATTTGAGGCCGCAGTGAAGACATTCGATGAACTGGGTCTGGATGCCACGTTATTTAGCACTCCGGAAAAAGACGCAACGATTAAACCGAAAGTGACCGGAGAAGAGGAAGAGATTCAGGGGGTCGTCATTGGTAGTGATGATCGGACCCGGATCACGAACACAACGTCTTCACCTTATAAGTATATCGGCCATATCTCAGTTGGATGTACCGGTACACTGATTGGTGATAAATATGTACTGACTGCGGGCCACTGTGTTGCAGACGGACGGGGCAATTGGTATCAGAAGTTGGATTTTGCCGCCGGACAGAATGGTTCTGCAAAACCTTGGGGAACAACCAAATGGAAAAATGCAGTCACCACGACCGCCTGGTTTAATAACCGTAATTCTAATTATGATTATGCATTAATTGTGTTGGAAAAAGCGCCACATGGGGGCTCCGCTGCCTGGGGCGTTTATTCTGGTGGTACGCATTCGGTTACCGGATATCCGGGCGATAAAACCCGCTGGACCCTGTGGACTGACTCCGGCAAAACCAACACCATCTCTTCTTACCGCATCTGTTACACATTGGATACTGCCGGTGGTCAAAGCGGTAGTGGCATCCGGGATTCGAGTAACTACGTTCGCGGTATTCATACAACCGGTTCATCTTCCCGTAACTGTGGTACTCGGCTGACCAGTACCGTATACAGTGAACTGAAAAGATGGATATCTTCTTATTAATCGGTATCTTTCAGTCATACTGATGATAAAAGGAGCGGGTTTGTGAATGCCGCTCCGTTCAGTTATGAATGAGTGGTTGAACGATCCCAACCCGATAATAAAGGCTCTCAGAATTCAATTTGAGGGCCTTTTTTTCAGCGAGATTGTGTGTTTCAACGAGATAGTGTGTTTCAACGAGGTTGTGTTTTAGCGAGATTATTTTTCAGCGGGATTGTTTTTTGTGATGTCGTAGTCAATCTGCTCGGTCCGTCAAGCTGGCGAACGTCTCAATCGACCGTATCATTGTACTGTGTTGGTGCAAAAATGCACAAAATGAGTTCAGTTGTAACGAATCCGGTTCAGATAAGTTTCATGTTTAACCCGCTTTTGGTAATCGAGTGGTGTCGCGCTCACTAATCGTTTGAATTCTCTCAAGAAATGAGACTGATCACTGAACCCTAAGCCATAAGCCAAGTCGGAAAAAATGACCTGTTGCTGATGGTTGATATGATACACCGCAGACTGACAGCGGATGATCCGGCTGAACGCTTTGGGCGACAGTCCCAAATCACCGAGAAACTGGCGTTGTAACGTACGGCTGGTGTAGCCGGTTAATGCTTCTAACTGCTTGATCTGAATATTCCCTTTATGATGACAAATGAGCTCAATCGCTTGCGACGTCAGTGGTGAAAAGCGTCTCCTCCGCCGATTATTCAACAACTTATCCTTCAGAAACTGCTGCGTCAGGGTTACTTGCTGGACAAACGTTGGTGCACTGACCACTTGTTCGAACAGGGCATTACATGTTGGCACCACATCATGCAAACGCAGTAGATGGTTGATCATCTCACTGGCGGATGCATTCAAGAAATCAGGGATGACACCCGGCACAAACCGCACTCCGAAATACCGATGTTGATGGACGAAATTAGCTCGGGTTGCTTCGAGTGTCGTCCCACAAACATATGCGGTCGGAGAGGTGGCATCACAGTCGAAAAGGATGTCGATACAGCCATCGGGAATCGCGAGTGTCAGTGATGCGGACGAGTCCGCTTCAAAGCCATAGAAGTGAGAAACCTCAGCAATATCAGAGGAACAGAGCGAAAAATCCTGCGCGGCACTGAGGACAAACCAAGGTTGTTTGGCGTGGATGCCTGCCACGCGTTTGACAATCGAAGCTTTTGACATAACGACACCTGCTTTTCGGGATAAACCGTTCGAAATACGGTTAGAAAGCAAGCGAGGTGCCAGTTTGTCATTTTCACCAATATTTGCGTCATGTCGCAAAAATTCAATACGCTGCTGATCCAGCGCTCTATCATCCAAACTATCCGTTGTTCATCCGATGTGATTCGCCAGGGAAGGTCGATGATTGACATCCTCTCGGTGACCGGAACACGGCATACAAATTCAACCCCCTATTTGTTTGAGGTGATGTTATGTCAGAGAGTACCAAAATTGATTTTATTTACCTGTCGGAGCAGGACATGCTCAAAGCAGGAGTTACCGATATGCCAAGCTGCGTTGATACGATGGAAGAGATGTTTGGCCTGCTGTGGCAGGGCGACTATCGCATGGCTGGCGCAAATAATGATTCTCATGGTGCGATGGTTATTTTCCCAGAGGAATCGCCTTTTCCGACCATGCCGAAACCGACCGCAGATCGCCGTTTGATGGCCATGCCGGCTTATCTTGGCGGAAACTTCCAGACATGTGGCGTGAAATGGTATGGCTCCAACATTGCCAACCGCGAGAAAGGTCTGCCCCGTTCCATCCTGATGTTTATCCTCAACGATATTGAGACAGGCGCACCACTGGCTTATATGTCTGCGAATCTGTTATCCGCTTATCGTACCGGTGCGGTACCGGGAGTAGGGGCGCGCCATCTGGCACGTAAAGACTCGAAAGTCATCGGTCTGCTCGGCCCCGGTGTGATGGGCAAAACCGCTGTTGCTGCATTTATTACTGCCTGTCCTCAGATTGATACCATCAAAGTGAAAGGTCGCGGACAGAAAAGTCTCGATAGCTTCCTCACTTGGGTGGCATCCACATATCCGCAAATCACCACCGTCGAGATTGTCGATTCACTGGAAGAGGTCGTACGAGGCTCAGATATTGTGACGTACTGTAATTCCGGTGAGACCGGTGACCCGGCGTTATATCCGATCGTCAAACGCGAATGGGTTAAACCGGGCGCTTTCTTGGCGATGCCTGCCTATTGTCGTCTTGATGAAGCGATGGAGCAGGATGACGTGCGCAAAGTACTCGACAATACCGGTTTGTATCAGGCTTGGTACGAAGAAGTGCCGAAACCAGCGCATCATCATATTCCGGTGATCGGCGTGCGCTTTATGGACATGATTGCCGAAGGAAAAATCACGCTCGACCAACTGGAAGATATCGGTGAGATTGTTGCCGGCGAAGCGCCCGGTCGTAACAACGATGAAGAGATCATCATCATGTCAGTCGGTGGTTTACCGGTAGAAGATGTGGCGTGGGCCACCGTGCTTTATCGTAACGCCCTCGCACAGGGAATTGGCGTCAAACTGAATTTGTGGGATGAGCCAGTACTGAGCTGAGCGCCACCACCGAAATATCGTGTCGCCCGATTCATGTGTGACTTGTGATGTATGTTATTTGTGATGTAGGAGTTCCCCCCAATGACTCAAATTGTAAAAGTAAAAACGGGTTCAAAGTTTGAAGCGCTTGGCAGCTATTCCCGCCTTGTGGCGGTAGATAACTGGATATTTGTTTCCAATACCGCCGGTCGTAACCCGGAATCTCAACAGATCTCTGATGATGTGATTGAGCAGGCTCAGCAGGTATTCGACAACATTGAAAAAGCGCTGGCCTCTGTCGGTGCCGGGCTGGGCGATGTCGTGATGTCTCGCGTTTTTATTCAGGACCCGGCCCATGTCCCGCTGGTGATGGAATTTGTCGGCCAAAAATTTAAGGGCATTGATCCGGCGACAACGGTGACCTGCCCGCCCTTGGGATCGACAATCTATCTGGTTGAGCTGGAAGTCACAGCTTATCGTGGCGCCGGTGATAGCGAGGCAGACAGAATCACGATCTGATGGCGCTGGATTCAATACGTGAGAATAGATGTTTTAAGGATGAGAAGATGACACAGAGATTGGAACCCGTAAAGACGCAAGATCAGCTCCCCGCATCCACCCAAGTGGTGATTATCGGTGGAGGCATTATTGGTGTCAGTGCCGCATTAACACTGGCTGAGCGGAACATTCCGGTGGTTTTGCTCGAAAAAGGACAAATTGGTGCAGAGCAGTCATCACGTAATCTCGGTTGGATCCGCAAAACCAACCGTCATGCCGAAGACATCCCGCTGGCACAGGCAGCAGATCGGCTTTGGGCCAAGATGCCAGAACGGATCGGACGCTCGGTTGGCTATCAGCAGTCTGGCATTCTGTTTGCTGCACGTGATGAACAACAGATGGCGATGTACCAAGGGTGGCATCAATCGGTTCAGTCATTGCAGTTGGACTCTCGACTCCTTAACCCACAGCAAATCGATCAACTGGCTCCCGGTGGGCGTGAAAAATGGATCGGTGGTGTGTATACCCCGTCCGATGGATTTGCAGAACCTGCCATTGCGACCAGTGCCATGGCTCAGCGAGCGATTGAAAAAGGGGCGGTGATGGTACAGAACTGTGCCGTCCGCACACTCTCTACGGCGGGCGGCAAGGTCAGTGGCGTTGTCACCGAACAAGGTGAAATCCGCTGTAATCAAGTGCTGCTTGCCAGTGGCGCGTGGTCGAGACGCTTCTTGGGCAATCATGGTGTGTCGTTCCCGACACTGCCGATTATCTGTTCCGTATTACGTACCAAGGCGACTCAAGGGCCGACAGAGATTGCGTTTGCAGCGCCAGACTTTTCTTTTCGCCGCCATTCAGACGGTGGGTTTGTCATTACGCAGCGCGGGGCATTGGATGCACCACTGACACTGGATCATCTTTTGATCGGGATGCGTTATTTGTCGCAGTTACGTGCACAGCGCAGTTATATGCGCATGTCGCTCGGGCGTCATTTCCTTCGGGATCTGGCCTTGCCACGACGCTGGAAGGCGAACGGTGTGTCTCCATTCGAACGGATTCGGACTCTGAACCCGTCAGCCAATGAAGAGATTAACCAAGAAGCAATGACGAATCTCGCCAATGCTTGGCCGATGTTTGCGGGCGTTGAAATTGATGAAAGCTGGGCCGGGCTGATTGATGTCACACCGGATTCAGTCCCCGTCATTGATCACATAAGCAAGATTCCCGGCCTGACGATCGCAACCGGTTTTTCCGGTCACGGATTTGGTACCGGCCCGGCAGCAGGACAGCTCGCCGCGGACTTGGTCTCGAATGTTACGCCGATTGTCGATCCGACACCTTATCGATTTGCGCGGTTTTAAACATAGATCAGTTTAAAACATTGACGTTGTTTTTATTCATGAGAGGGATTTCACATGAGCAATCAAACACATGTACAAAGTATGGATACTGTCGGGCTGTCGATAACACCCCGTCCACGGTTAAAAATGCGTTTGCCGACGATGATGGCAATCTGTATTGGTTTGGTCATTGTGCAAGGGTCGATGATTTCTGCAACGCAGGGCATCGGGATCGGCGGCATGTCGTTCATTGCTGCGATGATTGCAGCATTAGCGCTTGCTCAGTTCAATGCGATGAGTTTTGCTGAATTATCATTGATGTTTCCGCAAGAAGGGACGTTAGCGACCTATACGCAAAAAGCGATTGGTCATTTCCCGGCGATTGTTGCGGTGTTTGCCGGATATGTTGTGGTTGCGATTCTGGCCGTACCCGTGGAAATGTTTCTGGTCGATGGGATGTTAGCGCAACTGTTTCCGGGGATGCTGCCGGACAAAGTGGTGCCGCTCCTGATTTTAGGGGTTCTTACGATCACCAATCTGGTGGGGGCCGATGTATTTGCCCGAGTTCAAAATCTGCTGGCATTTGTGTTGGTCAGCGCCTTGATTCTGGTTGGGCTGACTGCGATTACCGGCTTAAGTCAGACACATCCTGATTTGGCCGGGCAAGCGGTAGACTGGAGTTTCAACGGTGTTTGGGACGGGAGCTTCATCGGTCTGATTGCTTTAGCCATGTGGATGATGGTCGGTGTTGAATTTATCTGTCCGATGATCAACGAAGTCCAACAGCCACGGAAGAACATTCCCCGGGCCATGCATTTGTCACTGCTATTTATATTCTTGATCTTCTTGGCTTTTGCTTACGGTGCCAGTCTTTATTTAAGTCGGGATGCGCTCGTTGAATCACCGCTGCCGTATTTGGATTATGTCCATGCTGTTTTTGGAAAGAGTGGCTTAGTGATCGCAACCGTCATGGCTCTCGCTGCCACCTGTAGTACGATCAATACCGTACTGGCCTCAGTGCCGAGAATGTTGCACGGTATGGCAATGCAGAAGCAGGCTTTTCCGCAACTGAAAGCCGTCAACCGGTTTGATGCGCCTTGGGCAGCGATTGTGATGCTCTCTGTCTGTACCGCTGTTTCCTATTTTATCTTTGAGATTGATGCGTTGATTGTGTTGGTGATTGCAGCAACCACCAGTTGGCTATTGGCTTATATTGTGGCTCACATTGATGTGATCGTGTTGCGTCAACGACTGCCAAAACAAGCGCGTCCCTACCGCACACCGTTCTATCCTTGGCCTCAGATTATCGGGATTGTCAGTATGCTATATGTGGCACTCAACAATTCACCGGATCCGAGTATGACCCGGATGGTATACATCATCACCGGTAGCATTTTACTTATCATCAGTTTGATCGCGGCATTTTGGGTAAAATTTTACATGAAACGCGGATTGTTTGAGCCGGATATCGATTAAGTTGTTCTCTGGTGTGACGGTATCAGCGCCACCGAACATATTGTCGCGACAGTGTCAGGACACTCGGATGAGAAACACCAGCAGCGTGACAAGCTGCGGTAATTTTCTTTCGAGTGTTTTTTTAGGATTGAATGGGAGGGAGTTGATGGTTTTCTTGCTGTGCATAGACTTGTGGTGTACATCCAAACAAGGTCTTAAAGGCACTAATAAAGCTGCTCACACTTTTATAACCCAATTCATAAGCGACGCGGTTGGTATTTTCTCCCTGCCTTAACAGCTCAAGAGTGCTAATCAATCGGTGCCTGCTACACCATTGCCGATAAGTCATCCCCGTTTCTGCTTTAAACAACCGTTCAATGGTACGGACGCTGGCACCCACTTGCGCAGCACGCTGTTGTAGGGTGCTGTGGTGTAATGGCTCATTGATGATATGCGTGATTAATCGGTTTAACCTCGGATCTTTGCCTGCCGGTAAATACACTCTGAGCTCATCCAGCGTGGCGATCTCATCAATTAAAACCAGTCCGAGCCGTTTCATCGGCCCTTCTTGTAACGAATCGTGCCCTTCAACCAGACGTAAAATTAGCTCGCGGATCAACGGGGTTATTTTCAGCATCGCGATGCCTTTTTGCTGTGTCCGAATCGGAAATGACGGATCAACATACAAGTTGCGCATGTGGGTCACGGTTTCCGATTGAACCTGATGTACGACGCCACCGGGGATCCAAACGGCGTGCGTGGACGGCACAATCCAGATTGCCTCATCACTGGTGACTTTGACAATGCCTTGCGCTGCCCATAACAACTGACCTCTGGGATGGGCATGGGGTGTCATTCGAGTTTCCGCCAGCATATTGCGGCTGTGAGTGAGCACTGGATGAGAAGGGTCGATGGTATAGGCAAACTGACTCGGTGGCAGTAATGTCGTCTCAGGAGTACTCTTGGGCATTTTTAAATCTTTTTGCGTCACGTAATAGTCGCTATCTTAGAGGTCATTATTTCTGCAATCAAGATGAATCAAGGTGAACGATATGAACAACAGAGTATCGCTGAGTCATATTGCAATTGTCCTCGCACTGATACTGGCTGTTCCCCGGCGTTGGTCCCCAAACTTTGCACATCTCGGCGCCAATCCCCGCTGCCTCAGCATAAAAATGTTATCTCCATTCAAAAAATCGCCTTCCCAAAATCAAACTGACTTGATAATGCGTGAATCCTGACCTGCATGTTGCATATAATGGTCCGACTTGCAGATCAATTTTTATTTTATATAAATCATCTGGCTGCGGTAGCGTGGTGAATCAGGAAAGGCTTGGTTAAATATTGCCAGTCACCATGTTCCAACAATCATAAAGAAAGCAACACGAAGGGTGTTTACATGGCAACGTTAGGATTCAGGCTCACCATCGATGGTGTCAATGATGAGACATTGGTGGTCCGTGACTATCAGGGCATCGAATCGATCTCAGACTCGGTGGATGATCAAGGTCAACCGGTTTATGGCTATCGGTATCGTATCGATATTGCCAGCCGCAACAGTGACCTGAGTTTCGAGCAGATGGTCGATAGCAGTGCATTACTGGAAGTGCTGCGTGATAACGAAGTGGTACAAAAGGTTCACGGCATTATTCGTAATTTCAGTCGGGGCGATACCGGTCACCATCATACCTTTTATTCACTCACCTTGGTGCCGTCACTGGAAAGACTGTCGCTGCGCCATAACAGCCGGATCTTCCAGCAATTGGATGTGCCGGAAATCCTCTCCGTGCTGCTTCAGGAAATGAATATCAATGATTATGCGTTTTCAGTGCGCCGCGAGTGTGCCAAACGCGAATACTGCGTTCAGTACCGTGAGACCGATTTAGAATTCTTCCACCGTCTGGCAGCGGAAGAAGGGTTGATGTACCACTTTGAACATCAGCAAGACAAGCATGTGTTAGTCCTGACGGATAATCCCGAAGGGTTCGGCCGTCTGGCGATGCCAGTGCCGTATAACGCGCTGTCCGGTGGGGTGTTTGAAAATCCGTATATCTCGACCCTGACCGAGCAGAAACAGATGGAAGTCAGTGACGTCCAACTGGGCGATTACAGCTTTAAAAAGCCATCCTACAATCTGGCTCAGTCGGCCACGGCATCCGATATGAGTTATCAGCGTGGCGACTATGAGCATTTTGACCATCCGGGACGGTTTAAAGATGACACCAGCGGTCAGGCGTTTACGCAAATCCGCCTTGAAGCGCTGCGCCGACAAGCGCACACCTTCCACGGCAAAAGTAACGACGCACAGCTTCAGGCCGGCAAGCGCTTTGATCTGATGGAGCACTTGGACAGTGAGATGAATCGCAACTATCTGCTGGTTCAGGTGGCGCATCAGGGCAGCCAGCCGCAAGCGCTGGAAGAATCCGGTGGCAGCGGTGCAACCACGTATGCCAACCAGTTTGCTGCGGTTCTCGGTGATCAAGTGTGGCAGATGACACCCCGTAGCAAGCCGATCCTCAAGTTCCCGATGATGGGCACGGTGGTCGGCCCCGAAGGGGAAGAAATCTACTGTGATGAGCATGGCCGGGTGAAAGTCCAGTTCCCTTGGGACAGATACGGCAGCTCAAATGAGCAAAGCTCTTGCTGGCTCCGCGTGACCCAAGGTTGGGCCGGTGCGCAGTATGGGATGATGGCCGTGCCGCGGGTTGGTCATGAAGTGGTGATACACTTCCTCAATGGCGACCCGGATCAGCCGATCATTACCGGTCGGACTTACAATGCCAATAATGTTACACCGTATCCGTTGCCGGAAAACAAAACCAAAACGGTGATCCGCACCGAAACGCACCAAGGCGAAGGCTATAACGAGCTGAGTTTTGAAGACCAGTCAGGCAGTGAGAAAATCTACCTGCATGCGCAGAAAGATACCGACACGCTGGTCGAGAACGACGCGACCACGCATATCAAGCATAACCAAAGTACCACCATCGACAATGACCGCTACAGCCATATCAAGGTCAATGATCACCACACCGTCAGCGGTGAAGCGCGCACTAAAATCGCCAAAAGCCAGACGCTGATGATTGAAGGTGAGTTGCATGTGAAAGCCGGTAAAGTGTGGGTCAATGAAGCGGGCACCGAAATCCACATCAAAGCCGGTGAGCAAGTCATCATCGAAGCCGGGAATGAAATCACCCTTAAAGCCGGTGGCAGCTTCGTTAAAGTCGATCCATCCGGTGTTTCCCTCAGTGGTGCCGGGGTCAACCTCAACTCCGGTGGCAGTGCCGGCAGTGGCAGTGGGTTTGGTGGAGAGATGGCAAAAATGCCAATGAGTGAAGGACAACGATTGAGTATGGGGATTCGTCGTGAGTAATAAACATAGTTCAGAATTATTGGTTAATCAGAAGTACCGCCTCAGTGAGGATATTAATCTTCCTGATGGAACAGCGGTTGACATGACGATTCAATTACAAGATGAAGCTCAAAAAGATCTTGCGGTAATAAAAGAGACACTGACTATATCGGATAAAAGTGTCAACTTTCCGATTAAAATTGATGACTTAGCAAAACAAAATGGTGCTGATGTCAGCCGAATCACTCGGCTCATTGCGACTCATGATGTTGACCATGCACGGGTATTTGAGGCTCAGAATAAAATTGTGCTGCCTGTGGTTGCCGATATTGATGATACCTATATCACCTTTGCCGACGAAAGAATGACGATCGAAAGTTTTGCCGATAAAGTCTATCTTTCTCACGATCCAGTTATCATTGACCATGTGATGACAGCCAACCCGCACCTCAAGCGTAGTTTTAGTCAGATTGTAGAGGGAATGCCGATGGTTGTTTCTCCTTATTCATATACGCATCCTGATGAATCCTACGCAATTCAGCAAGCTGATGAACTGATGAATGAATTCCTGCATTTATCTGAAGAAGAGCAACAGTGGTTTGCGCAGCATCATGAAACAGCCACCAATGCATTGTTGGTCACGGCTAGTTCAAATTTAGGTGTTTATGAAGGGAGTTCTGGAGATAATGGATTATCAGAAATAAATTTAACTGAGATTCTCTCTAGTACAGGTGCAGTGGTCGCTGGTGCACAAATTCAAGGAGATAGAATTAGCAATGCAATTAAAGCTTTTTCAGAGTATTCTCGAGAAGTATCGGAGCAGACTAAAGGGCTATCTGGACAAGCATTATATTCAAATCCGATCTATAAAGAGTGGAGAAAAGAAGCTCGTAGTTTTCAGAAAAAAATGAAAGGAATTTTGTCAGAAGTAGGAAAACCTAGTTATATTAAAAATATACAGGCGAAGCGTATTAATAATTATCTAAATGTTGGGAAAAAGCAACTCTATCGAGCTAAAGACTTTTCTAAAGCAGTTGCTGGTATCGAAATGACAGCCTTATATAAGCAAGCTATGTCATTTAGTAAGATGCTTAGCCGGACAAGTTGGATTGTTGCTGGAGTAGGAACTGTTGGTAATTTTCATGACATTTATAAAACTTGTGAAGTTAGTGGAGCTATTAGTGAGGCATGTGGTCGTTCAACAGTAAGGAATTTGACCTCTGCTACGGTTAATGTTGGTGTAGGTTACGGTATTGGTGTTGGCATTGCTCTTGCTCCAATGAGCGCTGGATTATCTATTGTAATTGTTGGTGCTGCAACATTCTTATGGGGCATGTATGGGGGAGATATTTCTAATGAAATGGGGACGTTTGCAGAGGGGATGATATTTGATTGATTTTGAAATATTAAGAAACTTTGCTGGAATTATGGTGGTTTTAAGTATTTTCCCTTTCTTTATAATTAATATTTATTTATCAGTTATATTGAGGAAAAATAAGAGAACCATGATGATTGATATATTAAGGAATGCTCCATTTAAATTCAAGGAGCGTGCAAAATTCATGCTAGAAGTTAATATGTCTTGGGTTTTTGCAAGTTCAGCGATGTACCTTTGGTTTGGGTATCTGATGTTGAGATTTATATGGAAAATACCAAGTGATGAAATGTATTGTTGGCATTTGAATATCAAGAAAACTTATGGGAATTATTTTGGTGCATTATTTTTATCAGCATTGTTAGCTAATATATGGATGTCTTTCTTTCCTATTTTTATATTGTTTACCTATGTTTAATTTATAATGGTTAAATCATGGTGATCAAGCCCCGAACCAGTGAAAGGATGAGAACTTCAGCCATATATTTTGGGTGAGTCAATAAAGTGAAACTGTTAGTTATAATGTGAGTTTCATTCTATAAATTCAGATAAGCTATTCAATTGATGCCTACATCAAACCGAGCCGCATCCGCGGCTCGCTTATCACAAACACCAATCAGGCTTTATGCAATATTTTCATCCCCATCTTCATGATATCGACAATAATGGGTGGTGATTAGGTTGTTGAGATAGAGTAAAACTTCACACATTTCCTGTCGGTTTTCCCGTTGTTCCGCCAGAAAAATCTCTTCCAGCTGGCGTAAATATTCACGGGCTTTTTGTGATAGTTGTGGATCATAGTGGATGGTTTCGAACATAGTAAATTCCCAGGTAAAGTTAGACTTTGTTCCACCACGGAAAGGGACCAATCTTTGGGTGGTGGACTGTATCGGGTTTGGTCCTACCGTTACCTAGGCTACGGCCAGCTCGGAGGCTGCCCAATCAGTCCACCATAATTTTCAGGCGGCACTGATAGTCGCATAAAAACAGTTCGCTGAGAACCGTTGTTTATGCACCTAAGTATTCAAAACGGGGGACCAATCCCGTCCCGGATTGTTTCCGGTACAGGGTTAGATTAATGAACGTCGGGCACTGGTACAATAGACGCAAGTATGGAAAAAGTATGAGGTTCTTCGACGCACTTCTCGTTTTGGATGGGATACAAGAGAAGAGTCATCGATGGTTTAGGAAACAGGCATATAATCAGCGAAGAATTTGATGAATATTATTAAGTGTACATGCAGTTCAACGGCTTAGGATTCAGGCTCACCATCGATGGTGTCAATGATGAGACATTGGTGGTCCGTGACTATCAGGGCATCGAATCGATCTCAGACTCGGTGGATGATCAAGGTCAACCGGTTTATGGCTATCGGTATCGCATCGATATTGCCAGCCGCAACAGTGACCTGAGTTTCGAGCAGATGGTCGATAGCAGTGCATTACTGGAAGTGCTGCGTGATAACGAAGTGGTACAAAAGGTTCACGGCATTATTCGTAATTTCAGTCGGGGCGATACCGGTCACCATCATACCTTTTATTCACTCACACTCGTGCCTGCCTTAGAAAGACTGTCGCTGCGCCATAACAGCCGGATCTTCCAGCAATTGGATGTGCCGGAAATCCTCTCCGTGCTGCTTCAGGAAATGAATATCAATGATTATGCGTTTTCAGTGCGCCGCGAGTGTGCCAAACGCGAATACTGCGTTCAGTACCGTGAGACCGATTTAGAATTCTTCCACCGTCTGGCTGCGGAAGAAGGGTTGATGTACCACTTTGAACATCAGCAAGACAAGCATGTGTTAGTCCTGACGGATAATCCTGAAGGGTTCGGCCGTCTGGCGATGCCGGTGCCGTATAACGCGCTGTCCGGTGGAGTGTTTGAAAATCCGTATATCTCGACCCTGACCGAGCAGAAACAGATGGAAGTCAGTGACGTCCAACTGGGCGATTACAGTTTTAAAAAGCCATCCTACAATCTGGCTCAGTCGGCCACGGCATCCGATATGAGTTATCAGCGTGGCGACTATGAGCATTTTGACCATCCGGGACGGTTTAAAGATGACACCAGCGGTCAGGCGTTTACGCAAATCCGCCTTGAAGCGTTGCGCCGACAAGCGCACACCTTCCACGGCAAAAGTAACGACGCACAGCTTCAGGCCGGTAAGCGCTTTGATCTGATGGAGCACTTGGACAGTGAGATGAATCGCAACTATCTGCTGGTTCAGGTGGCGCATCAGGGCAGCCAGCCGCAAGCGCTGGAAGAATCCGGTGGCAGTGGTGCAACCACGTATGCCAACCAGTTTGCAGCGGTTCTCGGTGATCAAGTGTGGCAGATGCCCCCCCGCAGCAAGCCGATCCTCAAGTTCCCGATGATGGGCACGGTGGTCGGCCCCGAAGGGGAAGAAATCTACTGTGATGAGCATGGCCGGGTGAAAGTCCAGTTCCCGTGGGACAGATACGGCAGCTCAAATGAGCAAAGCTCTTGCTGGCTCCGCGTGACCCAAGGTTGGGCCGGTGCGCAGTATGGGATGATGGCCGTGCCGCGGGTTGGTCATGAAGTGGTGATCCACTTCCTCAATGGCGACCCGGATCAGCCGATTATTACCGGTCGGACTTACAATGCCAATAATGTTACGCCGTATCCGTTGCCGGAAAACAAAACCAAAACGGTGATCCGCACCGAAACGCACCAAGGCGAAGGCTATAACGAGCTGAGTTTTGAAGACCAGTCAGGCAGTGAGAAAATCTACCTGCATGCGCAGAAAGATACCGACACGCTGGTCGAGAACGACGCGACCACGCATATCAAGCATAACCAAAGTACCACCATCGACAATGATCGCTACAGCCATATCAAGGTCAATGATCACCACACCGTCAGCGGTGAAGCGCGCACTAAAATCGCCAAAAGCCAGACGCTGATGATTGAAGGTGAGTTGCATGTGAAAGCCGGTAAAGTGTGGGTCAATGAAGCGGGCACCGAAATCCACATCAAAGCCGGTGAGCAAGTCATCATCGAAGCCGGGAATGAAATCACCCTTAAAGCCGGTGGCAGCTTCGTTAAAGTCGATCCATCCGGTGTTTCCCTCAGTGGTGCCGGAGTCAACCTCAACTCCGGTGGCAGTGCCGGAAGTGGCAGTGGGTTTGGTGGGGAGATGGCAGAGTTGCCGTTGTCTGATGGGGATAGAGTTGAACTAGGAGTCAGTTATGCCGACTAAAAAATCATTGGCTGAGATTGCAAGCCATCGCCAATGTCGTTTAGGTGAAAGAATTAATTTACCGGATGGAACACCAGTGAATGCAACGATTCATCTTGTGGATGAACTGGGAAATATACTGGATTCAATCCCTGAAGCACTGAAAGTTCTTGGGAAGAAGATTGAGCACTTTCTGAAAGTTGATGATTTAGTGAAGCAAAAGAATATTCCGGTTGAAAAAGTTTCGCGCGTTAAAATCGAGGTCGATATCGATCACGATAAAGCGAAGCAGAAAAACAACCAGTTAGTGATTGATGTTATCCCAACCGTTCTGAAATCTGATTTATTAAAACCTTCGGAAGCTCTTAACAAACTGGCGGTCAAAAAACGTAAATCTTATAAAAAAGGTGATAAAGGAGATGAAGTTAAGCTGATTCAGGAAGCTTTGCTTAAGCTCGGTTTTGATCTGGGAACTGCTGGCGCTGATGGTGATTTTGGGAACGGGACGAAGAGTAAAATAGAACTATTTCAAAATAGCTATGAACCTAAAAACGATGTCCATCCTGATTATAAAATAGGATCTGCCGATGGTATTGTTGGAAAGAATTCAATTAAAGCATTAGATGAGGCTTTGGTTGATGGGTGGAAATATGAATTTGAAGTTATTGTTACATATAAGGCCAATATTCCTGAAAACAAGAGAGTGGTGAGTGATAAGTCAATTGAGTTAATTAAAAGGGCATTTGAAAATGTAAAAGTACGGCAAGCTGTAATTACAAGTACATTAAGAACACCTGAAGAACAGGCTCAGATAATGTATAGAAATGCAAAGATTAATTTTGAAAAGCAATATAGAATGTATCGTTGGGTTGGTAAGTCAGTTTTAGATGTTTATAAAAACAATCAACATTCTTCTAACACAGTTGAATTAATGAAAAATAAAATTATCGAACAATTATCTGAAGGAAATAAAACATCTAAACATTGTACAACATTTGAGGACTATAATAAGGTCAACATTATTGATATTGGTGTTAACTCAGTTCTGGCCGCAAATGGAAATGATTATTCCATTATAAAAAAATTGACAGATGAATTTAAAAAAATGGCTGATAACAATGAAATATACCTTATTGACGAAACAAATAAGTCTAATAAATGTTGGCACATTGAAATATCACAATAAAGGTTTAAAATAATGAGATTATTTTTTATTCTATTTTTTCTGGCTGCTAGTGTTAATGCATATACATGTGATGATTCTAATGCGGTTCAGTTTCAATCAAATTATCTAATTAAATCCGTTTACAAAAACGATAATCTGACAAAAGAGAAAAAAGTGTGGAATTATTTTGTATTCCCTAACGGTGATCTTATGTTAATCAAGCAAGACATATGTTTCATGAAAGAATTTTATATTGACTACTATTATTCATTATCAAGTGATAGAAAAACTGTTTTAAATAACTATAAGAATATATTGAATCAATTGCTTCAATCAGAATTACTTACTATTAGACATGGTGATTTATATAGTTATCTTTCAAAAAAAATACAAGGAAAAAAATTAGATAAAAAATTTATTCTAGAGAAATCAAAAAGAGATGATACGGTAGATAGTTACTTTAACCTTAATGAAAATAATGAGCCATCAATATATAAATATAGTATAAAATCATATATTGGCATTGGTGGTTTATAAAATTTATATTGGTTTTTCTTAATATAAATGGTAAGAGATATTAAGGAAGAGAAAAGTGATGGATTAATAAATCGTCGGAGTTATGAGCTTGCGATCTATAATAATGGAGTGTGTAAAAAATGGTAAATCGATATTTTATTCTCTTGTTATTTTTCTCTTCATTTGGTGTTTTGAGTAATACTAAATTAAATAATACTGATCTTTATGTTGTTCCAGGTAATCAAGAGTGGGAATTGGTTGGTTATACTAGAGATATATGTAAATTTTGTACATCTGATATATATGTTAAATCTGGACAAGTAAAAATAAATAATACTTGGATTGAAGGGGGATTTAATTTTCCTTAAATAAAAATATGAAAGTTATTTTCTCTAGTAATACAAAGTTCTTCCTCGCTGATGTAATGAAAGAGTTGGAAGTTAAAAAAGATTGATTTATTTATGTGAGAGAGGAGAAGGTTATCATAAAATGGGAAAAATCATAATTTCACTGTTGTTTTTAACAAATTTATCTCATGCAAATGAGATGGTGAATGAATATAAAAAACTTTCTTCAGATTTCATTGTAGAGTATATAAAAGGTAGTGACAATGCTAAAGAAATAGCATTGAAGCAGTTGGATGTAGATCCGTCTGATTCAGCGGCTTTATTGCGATTGTCTATCTCTTTAGATGATAAACAGTGTAAAAATATTAAAAATTATTATCTTGAATTAGGATCTGAAAATGAGATTCAAGATATTTCACGTGCGATTATACAAAGAAGATGTCACTTTAAATAATCATATTAATAAAAAGTAATAATATGGATGATTGACTAATACTTTGATTATTTCGAATAAATACATGTATAAAAAATCGAGCCACAAATGTGGCTCGATTATCACATCACAAACACCCATCAGGCTTTATGCAATATTTTCATCCCCGTCTTCATGATACCGACAATAGTGGGTGGTGATTAGGTTGTTGAGATAGAGTAATACTTCACACATTTCCAGTCGGTTTTCTCGCTGTTCAGCCAGAAATATCTCTTCCAGTTGACGTAAGTATTTTATTATCAAGGCGATGGTTATAATAAAGCTCATATTTACCCAGAACAGATGGAAACGTCTTTAGTTAAATATAATCAAGAAAGGAAAGATAAGAAATGAAATATAAAATATCTACATGTATTAGTATCGTATATTTTGTTTTTGCATGTTTTTTTATTAATTCTAATGTTAATGCTAACGATATTGATGCTAAAATTAATAACATCATTAATGATGAATCATGGAGCGATAATTATAGAAATTCTCTGAGTAGAGTTTATAAGAAAGGGCCAAATTTTAATCATAATGATTATGTTTTTACACTTGGTTGTGGTGGTGGGGTGATTTGTGGATATATTTTTGATAGTAGTACATTGAGTGTTGTTGATTTTCCAACAGAGTTTTTAATCGATGGTTTTAATGCTCATTATAATAAAGGATCTAACAAAATATGCTTTTCTGGAAGAAGTGGATTTAATAATAAAAAATATAAGAATAAATGTTATAGATTAATATCCGGAGAACTAGTGAAAGAAGAGGTGTGTGATAAATAATATGAGATTCATTTCAATTATATAAGTCAGGTTAAAGATGAAAGTTAAATATTTTAAATTATTAACTTTTTTTACTATGTTACTATATAGTAATAGTACCTTTGCTATTTATAATGTATGGACGTCAGGATATAATAATGGCATTCAAGAGTATAACATTAAAAATATTAATGGGAATGTATTCTCTATTAGTTGTGGAAATATTTTGGGAAATAATAAATCAATCAGTATTTCTATATTAAATACTGATGTCGGTTCTATTGATGCTAATACATCTTCTATAGATATCGTGATGAATGAGCATATGTATCATGTCCCATCAGATATAGATAAGGGGAGTAATATAAAAACATGGCAAAATTTAATTAATGCTCTTAAAGTGAATTATAAGTTTAAAGTACTTGTAAATGGTGAAAAAACATATAATTTTACTTCTCTTCCTGAAAGTACAAAAAACGTTCTATCTAATTTAGATGAGTGCAGTCCGAGTAATAATTCTCAAAAATCGACAAATGTAGATCCAATACCCAATGTGAGTTATAGCAATCTAACAGATCAATGGTCATCAAAATTAAATGGTAAAATTAAGAAAATATCAATAGAAAATGATGATGGTGATTTGTTCTCAATATATTGTAATATGAAAGAAGAGAATACGGATGAAACATTTATAGAGTTTAAAAATAGTAGTGGAAAGATATATTCATCAAATAACTATAATACTGAAATTTCAATACTAATTAACGGTGTTGTATATTGGATTCCTCCGACACTTTTTGGACGTTCAGAGTGGTATAACTTTATTCAGGCCATTCAAACTCCGAATAAGTTTAAAGTTATTGTTAATGATCAAAAAAATTATACGTTCCTACCTGATCCAAAAACTATTCAAATGGAATTGAAAGAGTTAGATAAATGCAATGTGAACTTATAGTGAATAAAGTTAACCAATCATGTAAGCTTTTTGTTTTTATATCATGCTATGTATTTTCTAGTATATCCTTTGCTGCATCTTCTATGTCTGGAATGACAGTAAAAGGATATTTAGATGATAATGATGTTATTGACAAAATACAGTGTGAAAATATTTCCAAACCTTCTTACAATTGTGTGATAAAACTAGATTCTGGATTTAGCAAAAAAATTGTAGTTAAAAATAACAATGATTGTTCTGATTTCTCTATAAATAGTGGTGATAAAGGGGATATTGTATTTTCTTGTGGTGTTTGGGGAGAAAATGATGTCTACTATTATAAATACTCCCAAAATAATTGGTACTTATATAAACATACTAGAGAAGTATTGCCAATGAATGGTCCAAATGACCTTGGAAGTTTTAACACATATGAGAATTTTTCGAAGAAATGGTCTATAGATAGCGATCTGAAAGATGTAAACAAAGATAGAGAAAAATGCAAATAATATATTTGTCAGTAATCAATATGAGGCGTTTGGGGAATTCCAGACGTCTTTAATTATAGTTTTTATACCATATTTTTATCATCTACCTCATAATGCATAAAATAAATAAGAAGAGGTAATGAAATATTGAAAGAGATATTCTGTTATGAAAAATGTACTAATAAATAGTTTAACAGTAATATTAGGGTAGATGCTTTTTCAGATACATTATATAATTCAAAAAAATTTGATAAAGAAACATATGAAACAAAAGAAATAGATGTTAACTTTGATGGTATTCTAGACTATGTGGTTTATAGCAAACCATTTATAGGGGATGAGTTATATTTCTTTGTTAATAGAAATAAAAAATATTATTTATCACTTAAAGGATATAATTTCTCTCAAGATGGTGGGACGATATTCGATAACATTGTTCAATCAGATATGGATCGTAAGAGGGAAATATTTTCTATTATACTAAAATCAAACAATGAAAATTACAAAGAAATTCATCATATCAAATATATTCAGGGCGTGTGGTATATAGAATCAACAGATTATGTTATTAATAATAACTTGGATGACTATACGAAAACTTTCCATTGTCATGTTAAACAGAATATTGAGTTGAAATCATATAGTCGAATACATACAGCGCCTAACTCAGATGACTACGATAAGAAATGCGCAGTTGTATATTATGTAGAATCTTCTTTATCTGAGTTTGAATCTCGATTCAATGACGATGAATCTGCTATTTATCTAGGTGTAGATAGATATAAGGACTTATTAGTTAAATTCCCATTAAATAGTGATAGTGTAGCTCAATATAGTAGTATTGCTTCTATGTTAGTCAGAAATAAAGCATATAAAGAACCTATATATTTATTAAATCATATTATTGATATCTACCCAGCCAGAACTGTTGCATATATAAACCTTGGTGATGCTTACTGGGCGCTTGAAGAGACTAATAAAGCAAAAGATGCATATCGGACTTATATTGAATTAATGAAAAAAGATGGCAAGGAAAGTAAAATTTCTGAGCAAGTTTTAGAACGCGCAGCTCGATGAATTATGAAATCGGTTGATATGTATTTGATATTATTTTTGTTCAAAGTTTGATCTGCTAGTAAATGATGGAAAAATAGTTTTATGAAAGTCTTAAAGATAGAAAAATTTCTGATTATAAATAGTCTTTTCTTATTCTCAATTCTTATGTCTATGAACGTGTTAGCTTATGATCTTGATGATTTTAAAAATGATGATCAATCTAATATATATGATATCGATGTAAATCATGATGGTGTTAAAGACGCTGTCGTTAATGATTCATCTCATGAAGAAATATTGGTATTTTTAAATATCAATGGAGGTTATCAGTATCAATATAAATCTGAAAATTATAATTTTCAGGGAGTTTATATGGTGAGAGACATTAAAGAGGAGAACAGTGATGATATTGATTTATCTATAATATCAATGTTCTCCGGTGCTGGAGGTCAAGAGAAAAAATACTTCTTAAGTATAGAAGATAATAAATTAGAGCTTGTTCAAACTGTTACATTTGATTCTTTTTACGATGATGATTTGTATTCATTACATATCTGTGTGATAAGTAAGTTGGGGAGAGAGACATGTCATGTTACGAGATCTGACAAAAATTTTAATACTAAGTTTATAGATGAATATCCTTATGAAAAGTCTCCATAAAATATTGGATAGAACTGATATCGTTTAGTGAAATAAAGAACTACCTCAATGATAATCTGTCAACAAGAACAAAAGGTTTTTGGAATCAAGCTATAACTCAAGATTGGAAATCTATGTATGATAATCTTATGGATTTCAAAGATAGTTATAAAACAAGACGACACAAAGAAGCAAATAAAATTAAGGGGTTAATATGAAATGCATCATATCATTTTTACTATTTATGGTTAGTTATTCTTGTTGGTCTTATCCTATGGAAGATATTTATAATCATTTAGATGTCACTTCTTTCAATAGTTCATTAATGCCTATGAGAGTAGGTAATGAGAAACATTTTTCTGATTTTGAACTATCAAAAGCAAAAATAAATGATAATAATATAACAATAGATGATGATAGTTGGACATACTCAATTACTGTATTGAAGAAAAATAAAATGGGATTTCATGCTTGTTTTGTTGATAAAGCAAAGCAGGGTAGTTACAACACTCAATTTCCTTTAATTTTGAGGAAGTATGGGAATGATTATGTTGCAATAGCTATGAAAACAGATGTCTGTGAAAACTTTGCTAAATGAATGATAAAGTGTTCTTCTGGATTTTATTTGTATAATTAGATGTTATCGGCATATGTTCTGCTACCCGAAAAATTTGGTTTATCATGCTAGAGCGCTAAGACTGATAGAAGATGAGAATCTGGGTTAGTGAGTAATCAATATGAGGCGTTTGGGGAATTCCAGACGTCTTTAATTATAGTTTTTATACAACCAAATGAACTTTATAAAGAAATCATTCTTATCAATTAGCATAACACTAGTGTTATTCTTATTATATCTAGTTACTATCGCAAAAGATTTATATCCATTATATGAGTGGTCTGTATTAGATGGAAGTCAATATGTTGGTGAGACCAATGCACGATATTACATAGAATATTTGTCATTGGTTTTTGGGTTTTTATTGATACTCGTTTATTGTGTGCTCATTTTTTATGGTAAATACAGGCAATTCAAGAAGCATTGAATACTATCATTCAGATTAATATTATTGAAATTCATTGTTAATCAAAGAAGCCGAAAATACGGTTCATTCATCAAAACACCAATTGTTTTTTATACAATATTTTTATCATCTACTTCGTAATGCATAAAATAAATAAGAAGAGGTAATGATATATTGAAAGGGATATTCTGTTATGAAAAATGTACTAATAAATAGTTTAACAGTAATATTAGGGTTAATACTATCTGTAGATGCTTTCTCAGATACATTATATAATCCAAAAAATTTTGATAAAGAAATATATGAAACAAAAGAAATAGATGTTAACTTTGATGGTATTCTAGACTATGTGGTTTATAGCAAACCATTTATGGGGGATGAATTATATTTCTTTGTTAATAGAGATAAAAAGTATTATTTATCACTTAAAGGATATAATTTCTCTCAAGATGGTGGTTATATTATGACTGGCATTTATCCCGTTTTGAATAAAAATAACCGATTAGTTATAAAAACTTCTTTTCCTGGTTCTGGAAATAGTAAAATAAATTATTTTGTTTTTTTTAAAAATAATGAGTATTATCTGGAAAAAACGATATATACAGTTGGGTATTCATTTGATGATGATAGAAGGGTTGATGTTTGTACTGTAAATCAGAATATTAAATTGAAAAAACTATATTCGAATTCAAGTATGCATATTAATCAGATTCCAGATGAAAGTGATCGAGATGATAAATGTACGATCTCATTTGACATCACTGTATCAATTGATGATTTTATCAAAAGAGTAGATGAAGAACCATACAGTAAATTTGAAACAACCCAACGATATGCTGCATTGATTAAAAAATATGATATTACAAATAAGAATGTATCTCAATACAACAACTTGGCTTACTCTCTAGAAAAAAAAGAAGCATATAAAGAAGCTATATATTTATTAAATCATATTATTGATGTTTACCAATCTAAAGCTGTTGCATATATAAATCTTGGTGATGCTTACTGGGCGCTTGAAGAGACCAATAAAGCAAAAGATGCATATCGGACTTATATTGAATTAATGAAAAAAGATGGTAAGGAAAGTAAAATTTCTGAGCAAGTCTTAGAACGTGTTGCTCGATGATTACTAGGAACTGTTGAATAGTGAGTCGTGGTTGTTGTGCAATTTAAAGTTTAACTATCTCTCAAACCGAGCCGCATCCGCGGCTCGCTTATCACAAACACCCATCAGGCTTTATGCAATATTTTCATCCCCATCTTCATGATACCGACAATAGTGGGTGGTGATTAGGTTGTTGAGATAGAGTAATACTTCACACATTTCCTGTCGGTTTTCTCGCTGTTCCGCCAGAAAAATTTCTTCCAGTTGACGTAAGTATTCACGGGCTTTTTGTGATAGTTGCGGATCATAGTGGATGGTTTCGAACATAGTAAATTCCCAGGTAAAGTTACAATTTATTCCATCATCCAAAGGGACCAATCATTGGGTGGTGGACTGAGTCGGGTTTGGTCCTACCGTTACCTAGGCTACGGCCAGCCAAGCGGCTGCCCAATCAGTCCACCATAATTTTTAGGCGGCACTGATAGTCGCATAAAAACAGTTCGGAGAGAACCGTGTTTATGCACCTAAGTATTAGAAAACGGGGGACCAATCCCGTTCCGGAATGTTTCCGGTACAGGGTTAGATTAATGAACGTCGGGCGTTGGAACAATAGACGCAAGTATGGAAAAAGTATGAGGTTCTTCGAGTCAGTTCACTTTTCTGATGGAATGGCTGGCGCTCATTCTCTCATTCGTTTGTTTTGACGGATTAGATAACCCCTCTTGCTACGATATCAGCACTCGCACATCAATCAGAAGATATGTGACTGGATGAAAATTGGTTTCTTAACCATTGATGTGCCGGGTCATGGTGTGAGCGCTCATGCCAAAGCATAACGAGTTCAAATGTCGGTAAATCAATCGGTGCAGCAATGACTCTCAGTTCGGGATCATTGGTGACTAGCCTTGAAGGAACCAACGCGACTAAATCTGATTGCTTTAATGCGCTGATGAGAGACTGAAAATTCGGCAACGAAAGTACCACATTTCTTCGCTGTCCCTGTTGCTTGAGAATCTCGTCGGTCACTCCCATAAACCCCCCACCATTGGGTGAAACAATCGCGTGAGAGAGTTGGCAGAAGCAAGGCAAATCAAGTGTTTCTTGCAACATCGGGTGATTGCGTCTTCCGGTTAAAACATACGTTTCTTTCAGCACTGTCCGACTTTTCAGGGTGCCCAATGCATCTTCCCGCAAGTGAAAAGCAAGATCGATTTCACCACGTTCTAACTGTTGCGGCAGTCGTTTCGGGATCATATGACGGATTGATAAACGGCAATGCGATGACATCCCTAAAATACGGTTCATCATCGGCTGAATCGCGACTTGCTCTGCGTAGTCGGCAGCCGCTAATTTCCACGTTTTGTCGAATTGTTCGGGATGAAAGGTTAACGAGTGATTCAGTGCAATTTCTATGGCAGATAACGCCTCTCGAAGCGGGAGTCGCATCTCTTCTGCGAATACGGTTGGCCGCATTCCTCTTGAACTTGGAATGAGCAATTGATCGTTAAATAGCATTCTCAATTTACTCAAATGAACGCTGACAGATGGCTGTGATAAATTGAGTCGCTCAGCCGCACGAGTCACATTATGCTCTGCTAAAAGCACATCTAATGTTCGGAGTAAATTTAGATCGAGATTATTGAAATTAACCATTTTAATAACAGGTATAATAGAAATTAATTTTAACTATAACATGTTTCTTTCTAAGATGAATTTCCCACTTATCTAAGGAAGTTATTCGATGAACATATTGATTGTTTATGCACACCCCGAGCCCCAGTCACTGAATCATGCGTTAAAAGTTCAAATGATCGATCACTTACGTGCCGCCGGCCATTCAGTGCAAGTGTCAGACTTATATGAGATGGACTGGAAAGCTGTCCTTGATCGACACGATATGATGTCCAAAGACCCATCTGAACCATTTGACCCGTCACTTGATTCGAAACATGCCTATGAAAGTGGCACCCAATCGATTGATATTGCCAAGGAACAAGAAAAATCATTATGGGCTGACCATGTCATATTTCAGTTTCCGTTATGGTGGTTCTCCATGCCGGCGATCATGAAAGGCTGGTTTGAACGTGTCTATGCGTATGGCTTTGCTTATGGATATGGCGAGCATTCTGACACGCATTGGGGCGATCGCTACGGAGAAGGGCGCTTCTCTGGCAAGCGAGCCATGTTGGTCGTGACTGCCGGCGGTTGGGAGCCTCACTACAGCGCTCGGGGAGTCAATGGACCGATTGATGACATTTTGTTTCCGATTCATCACGGCATGTTATTTTATCCCGGTTTTCAAGTCTTACCCCCTTATGTGATGTATCGGGTCGGGAAAATGGATGAAACTCGCTTTCAACAAACCTGTACAGAGTTGTTTGCACGTTTGGATAGCTTAGAAACAACCGATCCGATTCCTTACTTCACTCAAAATGGCGGTGCCTATGATATCCCGTCCCTAACGTTGAAATCAGATATTAATCCACAATTGAGCGGATTCTCTGCCCATATGGATGAGCGTTAACTGGCCGTATTTTTTGTCTGTCGCGATACCTTTGGTTTTTTGGACTGTCATTTAAGACAAATCCCGAATCAATTCGCTTCATGATACGGCAGTCATGTGTGGTGTTCTGGTTGTTGAAATAGGACGCAGTTCTCGTTTTGGGTGGGGTGGCCGGAATGTTAGCTTCAGGCCGCCCCAACCACGAGAGGTCAACATCCCCTAATCAATCAGACGGTGGTTGTCATCAAAGAACGGGTAAGGCCCGTCAACTGCATCGATATAACTGATATGGCTGCAAATGCCGCCGGGCTCCAGACGAAAGAGCTGAATCGCTCTTGGCTCCAGCGAGAAACAAGCCGGTGCCTGAGGATCCAAATCAAGCGTCACGGCATGACTATGCGACGGGCCGACCCAAACGGGGATCCGATGCCACGTTGCCACAATCGGGCGATGAACATGGCCGACGACAATGCCGGCAACATGCGGGTGAAACTGCAATACAGCATAGAGTTGATCGCTGTTTTGCAGATTTTGTACATCCATATGCTGTAAGCCAACCGCCATTGGTGGGTGGTGCATCAAGAGTAACGCCGGATGTGGCGCGACTGCCGCGAGTTGTTCATCAAGCCATTGGAGCGATGTTGGACTCAACATGCCATACGGTTGACCGGGGACAGATGTATCTAGCCCAATCAGTTGATAGCCGCCGAGCGATTCACTGAAGTTACAATACTCAGGTGTGTCAAACGTGAGCCACCCCTGCAACGCATCACGTAAGTGAGTTCTGTTGTCATGGTTGCCGGGAATCACTCGGACCGATGGTTTCAGGCGTTTGAGTTCGGCAACCAGCAATTGATACTCGCTAGGGTGGCCGAAATCTGCCAAGTCACCGGTGATGACCACTCGGTCCGGCATGGGGTTGAGCTGGTTGATATGGTCGATAGCGCGACGCAGGCAACCTAAGGTATCAACCTTTTGGTATGCCAGCTTTCCTGACTGTTTAATGTGTAAATCGGTTAACTGTGCGATTAACATTCACGATCTCCCAGAAAAACCAATCGCTGGGGCGCAATGGATAAATAAACGGGTTGGTCTGGCTGATAGTGACGTCGGGCAAAACAGTCGATCAACAATGGTTCATCAAGGCTGGCGATTTTCACCTGTACACGGGTCCGGTCACCCAAAAATGTACTGGTTTGAACTTCACCGAGGAGTGTCTCTTCGGTAGCTTCATCAAGGATTTGAATATCTTCCGGGCGGACCATCGCGGTGGCGGGGCGACCCTCATGGAGCTGAGCGCAATGTTGCTCGCTCAGGCGTAATTGCTGCGCCTGTCCCAGAACGAATACATCGTGTTCACGTTTGCCGTAAAAACAGTTGATCTGGCCGATAAAATCAGCCACGAAGTGATTATTGGGCGTCAGATAAATCTCTTCCGCACTGCCGATTTGCGCAATTTCACCATGCTCAAGAACCGCAATCCGATCCCCCATCACCATCGCTTCTTCCTGATCATGAGTGACATAAATCGCCGTGATACCTAACCGTTTGAGCATCTGATGGATTTCACCGCGCAGTCGCTGCTTAAGGCGGGCATCTAAGGCTGACAGGGGCTCATCAAGTAATAACACTTCCGGTTGGGTAATAATCGCCCGGGCCAGCGCGACGCGTTGACGTTGCCCGCCGGAGAGTTGGTGGATAGCACGTTCTGCATAGGGTTCAAGATCGAACATGGTTAGCATTTCTGCGACTTTGGCGTGTCGTTGTGCTTTGCTTTCGCCGCGCACCCGCAAACCATAGCCAATGTTTTCCCGGACATTCATATTCGGGAACAGTGCATAAGACTGAAATACCATCCCGACTTGGCGATGCTCGATGGGTTGATGCGTGACGTCACGCTCACCGAAATGGATCGCGCCGCCCTGATCGGCAAACTCTAGTCCGGCAATCAGGCGCAGGGTGGTGGTTTTGCCACAGCCGGAAGGGCCGAGCAGGACTAAAATCTCACCGGGTTCGACGTGTAAATCAAGAGGTTTGAGTGCCAATGTGCCATCAGCAAAGGTCTTCTGAACTTGATTCAGAGTAATTGCAACACTGGATTTCGCTATATTCATATGGATATCACTTTCATGCAGCATCGGTTAACGACGCTGAGTTTTTCGGTTAAACAGTTGGGCCAGAATCAGCAGCGGCAGGATCAGGCACAAAAAGATCAGGGTGTAGGCCGAACTCACTTCAAGACGCATCGACGCATAAGCATCCGCCAACCCGACCGGTAGCGTTTTGGTGAGGGGCGTGTGCAGCATCCAGGTGAGATTAAATTCACCGACGGAGAGGGTCAGTGTCATCAGCACGCCACTGATGATGCCGGTCATACAATTTGGCACGATAATATGCATAAATCGCTGTGAGAAGCGCGCTCCCAGACTGGCTGCACCTTCTTCCAACACGTGAAAGTTGATACTGGTGAGAATCGCCAGTACCGCTTTGACCATGAATGGCAAAGTAAAAATGACATGACCGACTAAGATGAACAGCCAACTGGAGCGGAAGTTGTGAAAGCCGCCGTAAATCGAAATCAGCCCCAGCGCAATCGCCATGCCCGGTATGGCAATCGGTAATGTCAGGCATTCTTCGAACCACAGCGCAAAACGATTGCGGTAGCGGGCGAGATAGTAAGCACACGGTACACCGACGATCACGTTAATACAGGTGGTGGCTAACGCAATTTGTAATGTCAGCCAGACCGTATCGGCATACATCGACCAGACTTGTTCAACCCAACGTAACGTGAGCCCGCTTTTCAGACCGACGAAATAGTTCTCGGTTAAACCTGCCATGACGGACATCACCACGGGGATAATCAAAAATGCGCACACCAGCATGGTAAAGATCAGTTGTGCGTAGAAATAACGATTTTTGTCCATATGTCAGCCTCCCATGTTCAGGGATGTCGCCCCTTTCATCCGTGCCAGTGCGAGACACAGCCATGTCACCGCACCCAATATCAGACTCAATGCTGCCGCCATGGCGAAATTGGCATTCAAGGTAAACTCCGTATAGATGGTCATCGGCAGCACATTGATGTCGGTTGCCAGTGAGAAGGCGGTGCCGAACGCGCCCATCGACGTTGCAAAACAGATTGAGCCGGAAGAAATCAGGCCGGGCGTTAAAGCCGGCAGGGTGATATCCCGCAGGATTTGCCAGCGACCGGCACCCAGTGAGCGTCCTGCTTCAACCAGATGATGATCGAGTTTTTCGGCCGCACCCATGACGGTCAGCACTACACGCGGAATCGAGAAATAGAGATAGCCGAGAAACAGCCCCGCCATCGTATAAGCAAACACCCAACGTTCGCCAACCAGTGCGAGACTCGTCTGAGCGATAATCCCCTGTCGGCCTGCCAGCATGATGACGAAAAAGCCAATCACGACCCCCGGAAAGGCCAGCGGAAAACTCAGCATGGCAATCAGGAGTGATTTACCGCGAAACTGGTAGCGGGTTAAAAACAGCCCCGAGATCGTCGCAATCACCAAACTGACGAAGGTCACAATGGCTGACAGGACAATCGTCGAGAGCAGGCTGCGGTAGTACGTCGGTTGGGTGAAAATTGACCAGTAGGGCAGCCCCGTACCATCGGCCAGCGATAGCCAGACGAGCTTTCCGACGGGCAGTAGAAAAAAAGCCAGACTGATAATCAATGCCGGGAGCAGTAACATCAGCCGTGAAAAATCGTGCTTCATCATAAAATGAAGGGTGGTGTTGCCACCACCCAGCCTGTGATTATTTAACTTCATTCAGATAACGTTGTGCAAAGGCGTTCTGTGCCTGTGACATCTTGGCAAAATCGACTGCCTGTGCCCGTTGATAGTCCGCATCCGGCAGGAATTTCGCGCGAGTTGCGGCGCTCATTGCCGAAGGGATAACCGGACGAAGATAGGCATCGGCCCACAACCGTTGCCCTGCATCAGAGAGCACGAAGTCGAGCACTTTGCGACCATTCTCAGGGTGAGGCGAGTTTTTCACTTTACTCATGACGTAAGGCACAACAATGGTTCCTTCTTTGGGGATCACAAACTCAACCGGGGCCTTATCGTTATATTTGGCCCGATAGGCGTTAAAGTCATAGTCAAGCAGAATCGGGATCTCGCCTGAAACCACGCGCGCGTATGAGGTTTGTTTGGGTACGATTGGGTGGTTTTTACGCAGGGCTTGGAAATAGTGAATGGCCGGAGTGAAGTCATCCATATTGCCGCCCATGGCTTGGTTGATCGCCACGGCACTGGCATAACCGACAAACGCGCTGGTTGGATCTAAATAACCGATCATCCCCCGGTATTCCGGTTTGAGTAAATCTTGCCATGACTGAGGCACCGGTGCGCCATCGAGGGCTGCTTTATTGACAAAAAAGCCCAAGGTGCCGGAATGAATCGCAAACCAGTAGCCTTGCGGATCTTTCAACCCTGCCGGAATTTTGTCCCAATTATGTGGTTTATACGGTTCGACGACCCCTTTCTGAGCCGCGTGAATGCCAAAAGAAACACCGTAGTAGACTACATCTGCAACCGGGTTGTCTTTTTCTGCGACGAGCTGAGACAAAGACTGTCCTGAGTTTTTGTTATCAATGGGGATATTGATACCTAATTTATCTTTAATCTGTTGTAACTGGCCGCCCCAGTTAGCCCATTCCGGCGGACAGTTATAACAAATGGCATCGGCTGCCTGCACACTACCGGCAATCAAGCCGGTTGCCATCAGCGCCAAAGTAGCAATATGTTTTAATTTCATAACAATCATCCTATTGATTGAATTGATTCAAAGTGAGGTTTAACCGGCGCAACGGTCCCTGTGAGGCTGAGCTCATAGGGTAGTTCTCGTTGACGTGGTAAAGCGGTGTGGTGTTTCGAATTTAAAAGTAAATCAACGGCAAGATGTCCCATTTGTAGGTGGGGGACCTTCACCGTTGCCAAAGCAGGGTAGGTGATTTGTCCGAGTGACATACCGTCGAACCCGACTACGGAGGTCTCTTCGGGAACGCGTATCCCGGTGTGGCGTAGGTGACGGATGAGTTTCAGCGCAATAAGGTCATTGCTGCAAAACCAAGCACTCGGGCGGTTATTGAACGAGGGATTATTGAACAAGGGAGTATTTGACGGAGCATGGTTTAGCGAGGCGTTGTTTGACGAATCATAGTTTGACGGATCGTTGTTTAACGGATCATTGTTTAACCCAAAACGGTGCGTTAGTGACTGTTCAAGGTCGGTGAATGGAGCGTCCGCCATCGGATCTATTTCCAGTAACGTCAGCAACCGGGCCTGTTTATCCTGAGCAATGCGAGCTTTGAAGCCTTCATAACGCAATTGCGCCCGGTCAGAACGATTGAACTGGCCTGCGACCATTCCGAGTTTGTGATGGCCGAGTTTGAGCAAGTGATCTGCGACATCCCAGCCGGCTTGATAATTATTGACGTACACCGTGGCATCATCAGCGGTAAACTGGTTGTGGACCAAACTGAGCGGGAAGTTGAATTCTTTCAGTAGCGACAAGGCTTGATTGTTGTCGATGCTGGCGACGGTCAGGATGACACCACTGACGCGTTGGCGAATGAAATCGACCACGGCTTGGTGTTCACGCGCTTGGTGATATTCGGTGTCGATAATGATGGTCGAGTAGCCAAAGTGACGGGCTCTTGCTTGAATCCCTGCGACGATCTCAGCAAATACCGGATTGAGTAAACTGGGGATCAGGACACCAATGGTCGGATTGTGGTTGAGTGCGACGCGAGTCGATTTCTGTTTTGGATGATAGCCGGTTAAGTGCACGACTTTCTCAATCCGCTCACGCGTCTGATGACATATCAGCTCATTGCCATTGAAGTAACGCGATATGGTTGCCGGAGATACATTGGCAAGTGCTGCAATATCTTTAATGTTCATCATTTCCCTCCCAAGTATTGCAGCAAGGTTAGGAATCGCAGGTGACGTATTTATGACAAAAAATCGACGGGATATATCATTTTGTCAGAGTGTTTTTGCTTTTTCGCGACATGTTTTCTCAAGATCGTCGATGAAATATTATCGTTTCATTCACAAGTTATGACAGATACAGAAAATTATTACTGAGTTAAATATTATTTATAATGAGATTTTGATCACATTTTGAGGGGCTTGGTTATCAATGGCGTGATTATCCGTGTTGCTCAACCTGACAGTCCCGCGACGGGGACTGTCAGATCGGTGTTGCGTCGGACATAGAATGAGCACCTTCAGCAATCTTACCTAAAACAAAGAGGTGACTTGATTAGGATGACGATCCTTGTTGCGCTTTTTTGTTGTGCGGTGCTTTAGCCGGTGCAGTTAAACTTTCAGTTGTTTTGGCTTCCTGAAAATCGACGACTTGTTGTTCCGGAGCCGGTTTGGTCACGCCATTGAAGCGTCCGCCTTGTTCAATGCTGATATCGTCAGTATAGAGTGTGCCATCGACACGGCCTTTACTTAAGATTTCAACACGAGTGGCATAGCAGGTGCCGTTGAAACAACCGTTGACGATAATGTGCTCGGCATAAATTTCACCACTTGCAGAGCCGGACTCACTGATGATGAGCGTTTTATCCGTCTGGATTTGGCCTTCAATCTTGCCATCTACCTGCATATTGCTTTCTACTCTGAACTGGCCATTAATGGTGCAGCCTTCAGCGATGAGAGTTGTAACTGAGCACTGACTCTTTGCTCGACGTTGTTTATCAAAGATTCCCATCTTACTCCTCCAACTTTTGTAAATATCGTATCAAAATTATTAATTCCCCAGTTCACAAAGGGTTTGGGATTTAACGAGCGGCCAACAAAACGAATTTCATAATGGAGGTGTGGTCCGGTACTCAATCCAGAATTACCCACGTAACCAATGAGATCGCCCTTGTTGACGAACTCACCCATTTTGACAGCAAATTTATTCATATGAGAATAAGAGCTGGAAAATCCGAATGAATGTCTCAATCTTAGATAATTTCCAGAACCTTTGACCAGGCTGGGGCGCACAACTTCGACCACACCGTCGGCTGGCGCATAAATCTTGGTGCCTTTTGGCGCTGAAAAATCCTGACCGCGATGGAATTCACTTTTTCCGGTTACCGGATTAATCCGGCGGCCATAATCGGAAGACATTCTGGATTTGAGAACCGGGTAGCCGTTCGGGATCTGATTCAGTAGCACCATACGAACAGAAGAGGTGATCGCTGCGGTATCTAATCGGGATTCAAGTGTGGCATCGTCGGAGTCACTGACACCGAGAACTTTTTCCAAATCACCCAGACGATCCGAGACTGTCTGCATTTTCTCTTCACGATCAAGCAGCTCACTCTGTAAGCCGACCTTTAGTTTTTTGAGTGAGGCGACATCTTCAGAAAGTGACATCGACTGATTTTCTAGCTCTTTTTGCTTTGATTTAGCAAAATCCACTTCGTTCATCAGGTAATAAATGATCCCGGCAGTACCAATAATGGCTGCCATCAGGATATAACCAGCACTCTTAATAAATTTCTGATACCAACGGCCGACATAGAAATGATGGGTTCCGTTGATAGAAGATACTGATATAACGAGGTTCTCTTTCATACATCATCAGCATTTGCAAATACAATGTCAGGATTCTATCAGTTTTCTGTCAATGATTAAATTTTCATCAGTGATCTTGAGTGGAAAAATGCAACATTGTGTAACTTTCGTGTAAACGATGCGCAGAAGCACCGACATGCATATGGCTGGCCGGTGCGGCTCTCACTCAAAAATAATTGTTTTGCATGATTGAAGGTAATTTCAGTGTGACAGTTGATGGATCGCCTGACTTAATGCCGCATCCCGATGATCGCTGAGATCAGCCAGCGTAAAAGGTATCATCGGGATATCCGGTTGCATTCCCTTCGCTTCATAAGATTGATACTGAGCATCGATATAGACTTCATTCGATAAAGTAAGTTGCCAACCATTGGGCAGTGTTTTCACCAAAGCATCGGATAAAGAGCCGTTGCTCGTTTCTCCCATGAGAGTCACTTGTGGGAGCGTTTTCATCATCATCAGAAACACTTCTCCGGCACTCACGGTACTGCCGCTCACCAAAATGATGACTGGGTGCGTATAAGCGGGTGAATTGAGTGGCGTCGGTAATTCGAGCCAATGGATCTCACCGTCACCTGCATTGGTTCGGGTAAATTTACCGATGACTCGCTGAGCAATCGGATTAAAACGACTGGCCAGCGCCAGTGAGACACCGTCGGCACCACCGCCATTGAAGCGCATATCAATGATCATGGCATTCGTATCACGCATCTCCTGCATAGCCTGATCCATGACCTGCGCCATACTGCCCACCCATTGATCAGGATCATCTGGGTTCTCTCCCGTATCCAAGAGCATCATATTCGGGCGAAAATAACCAATACTTCCTTGATTGAACGTGCCCCAGACGATGCGTTCCGCACCATATAAAGTATCTGCTGAGCTGCCATTGATGACTCGTACACTGCCGGAATCCATCATTTGCTGTTGAGTCTGGGAGACTTGCGCCAGACTGTTGGCAATATAGGTATCGAAGTCGCTGACTGCGGTTTGATTGAGAAAGCCTTGTTGCAGTGTCCGTAACACACCTTTCGGTGGGGCGGGAGAATACTCTTCATCACCATCAGTCAGAGAGACATGATCATCGGAAAAGCCACCGAGTGACGTTTTGATTACCGCGAGTAATTCACTGTCGGTCATGTTGGTACTCAAATTCGCTGCTGCTTGCTGATAGACCTCGTCCCAGTCGATACCGCGTTCCTCAAAGAAAGCATAATAGTCATGCATAATTGCCCAGAAAAAACGATAGACCTCAAGGGGAGAGGTCTGCGTATCGAATAATTGTCCGGGTTGGCACATGGCGGGTAATGCGGACAGGCGTTCAAATTGCTGCACAAAAGGACGTGCTATTTGGTGTGACGTCAGGTTCATACCGTCATCAGAGAGCGTCGCATTGGGAAAGTAGGTGGCTTGCATGGCTGTTTTGGTCATCGTTTCTGCCAACACACAGCCCTCACTGTTAAATTGATAGATTTTACTTTCAGTATCGTTCAACTGATAAATGTCACCGTATCCCGTATGTTTCCACACCCCATCAAAATGCGCTGAAGCATGACAAGCAGAGAATAAAGTGAGGGGCATAATGCAGACAAACCGGCAAGTATATTTGATCCATGAAATTGAAATCATCGTTGTATCCTATTGTATCTTAACTATTTGATATTAAATTTGGGGGATGAAAACCAGCCGGATTACATTAAATCAATGCTAAGAACAAAAGTGTGAAAAAGTGATAGAAGCGACAATCAGACACAATTTGTCTGACAGTCGGTTTACTCAGAATATAAGGCGATGAGAATGGCATACGTTGATGTGTTGTTGTGCGGGATGCGTCGTTGTTGTTCAAAACCGTCATGTCGATATTAATAATATGCACCTGTCTCGACCTGTCAGTCACAATGAGTGTTATAGAAACTATCGGTTTTGCCATTGTTCGATTAAGATAGCGGATGATTTGTTGATACATACATTGAAGGATTCATCGATGGGGCGGAATAAAATTCCTCGTGTTATTTGTGGTAAACCTGCGGATAGTTGTTTCAAACCGAACGGCATTCCGATGAGCCAGCTTGAGCATCTTGACTTAGCTGCCGATGAATTTGAAGCATTGCGCTTGGTTGATTTACAAGGGATGCATCAGCAGGATGCGGCTGCCGCAATGGGGGTTTCCCGACAAACGCTGGCAAATTTGGTCAAAGCTGCCCGTTTTAAAGTCGCGGACTGCTTAGTCAATGGCAAAGCGCTCATGATGAGCCATTAAATCATCCGCCTCTCTACTTTCTGACTGCCCGCTTTTCGGACAAATGCTGCCCAGAGGGGTCATCTGAACAAAATTCAACCACGACAGGTCAACAGCCCCTAGGCATGCCGCATCAACGGTATGTCCGGTTATTGGTATCCGTGACGAACCTGTCTTTCTGGTTTCTTGATACATCGCTCACATCCTCCTGTTACGTCACTCTGTGGGGCGTTATCCGGCACTTTCTGAAAATTTATAATTTGCATATGCCAAAAAATAGGACTATAAATAGCATATGCTAATTAATTGAGGTGCCGAGCCTCACGCTGTCGATGACAAGGCAGCACTGGTGAGCACCGTTTTTATTTCGATCAAACGCTTATTTCGACCAAGCTCATTTTGTCGGTTGGGTTTGATCAACACTCAGTACAGGAGTTATTTCTGATGATTATTGCTATCCCGATGAAAGAAGACCGAATTGCCAACCATTTTACCAAAGCTGACCATTTTCTTTTTATGGATGAGTCTGGTGAGGTCGTGGGGCAGAAACCCAATCCTGCACAACATGCTGGTTGTGCGGGGAAGTCCGCATTACTGGCATTACTCCAGAGCGAGCAGGTTGAGCGAGTGATTGTCCGTCAGATTGGGCAGCGGATGCTGGGGCGGTTGCTTGAAAGCCAGTTGGCGGTGTTTCAAACGCATACAGGCCGCCAGACGTTACAGCACATTGTCCAGACCGGTGCGGAACTGGTTCCGCTCACGGATGCAGAGCAGGGGCGTCAGTCTGTAAATTATCAAACGAAGCAACAGCAAGGCGGTTGTTGCGGACATCATCAGCATGGACATCATGATCACGCCCATGGTCAGGGACATCGTTGTTGTGAGACAGGTGAGCAGCATCGTGGGTGTGGTGCCCATGAAAACGGTGAACATCATCAACATCGATCTGGCAAAGGGCGCTGTTGTCACCATTGAAGAGATTGTCACCATTGAATAGGCTGTTGCCATTGAATAGCTTGTCACCCCTGAAAATGCATAACAATGAGAGCCATATGGCTCTCATTTCTGTGGTGGAAGATTTGATATCGGTGACGTTGTCACTTAGCGGCTTGAGCCACGCGTTTCTCCTGCTGTTGTAATTGATACATGGCACGATATCGACCTTGAGGTAGCGCCATAAGCTGGTGATGGTCACCTTGTTCGATTAAGTGGCCATGATCCAGTACCAGAATTTGATCGGCATGACGAATGGTGGACAAGCGGTGGGCAACCACAATCAATGTGACCTGACCTTGCAGATCGTTCAGCGCCCGCTGGACAACCTGTTCCGTTTCACTATCAACATTCGCGGTGGCTTCATCCAGTAACAATACCTTAGGTGAGCCTGCCAAAGCACGCGCAATAATCAGTTGCTGACGTTGTCCGGTTGAGAGCCGTAAGCCGCCTTCGCCGAGCTGTGTGTGGTAACCCTCGCTCATGGCAATAATCACATCATGCAAATGCGCCTGACGCGCGGCACGTCGTACGGCTGACTCACTTAAGTTCCGCCCCATATCGATGTTATCGAATATGGTGGTGGCAAGAATAAACGGATCCTGTGGAATAAAACTGACACCTTGACGTAAGGCATCATGACTATAGTGATCAAGGGGATGCTCATCAATACAGATCGTGCCAGACTGGGGCTGATAGAAGTTGAGTAACAGACTCATTAAGGTACTTTTACCACTGCCGGTATGCCCGACAATGGCAAAGAATTGTCCGGCATTGATTTCGGCATTGATATCCTGCAACACCGGATGATTATTGTGGTAGGCAAAATTCAAGTTTTTGATACTCAGATGTCCGGCATCAATCTTGGAAAGGGTGCCTTTTTCGGGCTTTGCCGAAGATTCTTGCAGCAGTTCATAGACTCGGTTACCGGCGACAATGGCTTGCTGATATAGTCCGAAACGTTGGGTAATCTCGATTAATGGCTCTGAGAATCTTCCCAAATAGTTGAGGTAAGCGTATAGCACCCCGATTTCTGCGACTCCCTGAACCACTTGCAGACCAAAAAACCACACCACACCACCCAGCACTATAATACTGAATAAGTTGATTGCCGGGCGGAGCAGCAAGGATGAAATCGTCACGGTTTTCAGCCGGGTATCGTAGTAATGCGCATTAATCTGATCAAACTGAGACAGTTTCGCCTGTTGTTGATTCGTTGCCTGAATCACGGTCATACCGCTAATCGATTCATTCATTGTGGCGTTAATGTCTGAACGTAAACGGCGGCTGTCGGTGACGTTTTTGACACTGAAACGCTGATACAAATAAATTAATCCGACCACTGTCGGCAGCAGCATGAGGGCAACCAGCATCAGTTGCATGTCCAAAATCGCCATGGCAATCAAAATACCAATCAGCAGAATGATATTGGTCAGGACATTCGATAAAAACTGCACATAAATATCTTTAATTGATTCGGTATCGTTGGTAATCCGGCTCACCAGCTGACCAGTACGGGCGTAATCGAAATACGACATTGGTAAAGACAGGACATGCTTAAACACCCGTTTGCGAATATCAAGCACTGCGTACAATGCCATATCCAGAAAACGCAGCGTTTGTCGATATTTGAGGTAAGTTCCCACGATTGTTGACAGAATAAACAAACTGATAATGCCGACAATCGGCCAGAACGGATAATGATCCGGCACAATGAAGTCATCGATAAATACTTTGCTCAATAGCGGCCCTAACACCTCAAATCCCGTCGCAATTACAACCAGAATTAAGGTTTTAATCAATAAAGCTTTGTCTGCGAAAACATAACTCATCAATAGGCGTAGTGAGCCTGCGTGTTTATCATCCTGCTTAGAACTCTTGGTACTCATGAGGATGTACTCTCCATCGCCTGTTCCATTTGTTGATAGGCTGCCATTCGTGAATACCAGCCGTCACCTGCAACTAATTGTTGATGTTTGCCTCTCTCAATCACTTCACCATGGGCCATGACAATAATTTCATCTGCATGTTCTACAGCGGATAAGCGGTGACTGACAATGATGAGTGTCTGAGCTTTTCGTCGCCGCAGATGCTGAATGATGATTTTTTCCGTCCGGATATCAACGGCTGAGAGCGCATCATCCAGAATGAGGAGCGGTGCATCACTGATCAATGCCCGGGCAATCGAAATCCGTTGTCGCTGTCCCCCGGATAGCGTCACGCCGCGTTCCCCGACGGTGGTCTGGTAGCCATCGGGGAATTGGCGGATATCATCATCAATCGCGGCTAATTTAGCGGCTTGATAGACTTGTTCATCGGTGGCTGTGGGGCGTCCCATGCGAATATTTTCCATGATCGTCGCACTGAACAAAAATGCATCCTGAGGAACATAGGCATAAAGAGCCCGCAGTTGAGCCAGTGGAATCTGGCGTAGTGGTGTGCCACCAATTTGTATGGCACCTTCTCCGGATTCCCAGTAGCGCATCAAAAGCTGGAGTAGGGTTGATTTCCCTGCACCAGTGGCACCGACAATCCCGAATACGCGGTTTTCTCTCAAGCGAAACGAAACATTCTTCAAGCTCGGTTGAGAGATATTCGGGTAATGAAATGTCAGATGGCTGACCGTTACCCGATATCCTCTGGGGGTGAACTGACCGTGGTCTTCAATAGTATCGGGTAAGGTGAGTAATTCATCGAGACGTTCAATGGCCGCATTCCCGCGTTGCAATATGTTCATTAACCAGCCAAAGGCATACATCGGCCAGATCAATTCTGACAAATACAATGTGAAACTGGTTAATTGTCCGACAGTTAAGCGGCCTTCGTGAATTTGCCAGCCGCCGGCAAGTAAGACGATGAGTAAAGCCGCGCCAAGACTCAATTGAATGATGGGATCAAACAAGGCTTCAGAACGCTGCACTTTATAGGTGCTGTTGGCTGCCTGTTCTGCAATCTGGTCAAACTGTTCGGCTTCGATGGACTCTCTGCCCATTGATTTGATCATACGAATGCCAGCCATGGCTTGCTGGGTCTGCTCATTCAATGAGGAAAAACGGTCAAGTGTGGTCTTGAACTGGTGATGAATCTGGCTGGACAGGCGGTAAAAGCCAATCCCCATCAATGGAAAGGGGAGGATGGCTAAGGCTGCTAACCGCCAGTCGATAAAAATAAACATCATCACGAGGACCAGAATAAAGGTCAGCAGCCCGTCAAAGCCCGATAGAATCCCTTCACCCGCCGCGATTTCAACGGCATCAATATCATTGGTCGCGCGCGCCATCAAATCACCGGTTGAGTGGTGATTATAGAATGCCTGCCCTTGCCGGGTCAGGCGTTGATAAAACTGCTGGCGTAACAGATTGCCCAGTTTATAGGATGTGCCGAATAACATGCGTCGCCAGCCATAACGGAGCAGGTAGACGATGATACTGGCGAGCAATAAACCGAGCAGGTCGTATTTGGCTTGCGCCATGGTACGAGTTTCGAGCAGGTGGTCAATGATTTGACCAATAAACCATGGAATAGCCATGTTGATCAGCGCGACGATGACGAGCATCAGTAACGCGAATGTGTAAGTCAGCCAATAGCGGCGAAAAAACCATCCCAAGTGTTGAAATAATTGCATGTAATTTTTATCCGGATAAGCGAGTGAGCGTTGCTTTTTCTAGGCTGCCCATATTGAGTCGGTTTCATTGTCTACCGGAACATTCTTACGTAAACCAAGTCACCTTGTCTAGGGACTGTTGACCTTTCGTGATGGTTTTTGCAGCAATTTGTCGTGCATTTAGTCAAGGCAGGTCATGTGAAGTGTAGCGATCTACATGAACCATGACCTAACGCTGGATAAATGAGCGACAAATGCTGCCCAGAGGGTTCATCTGAACGTGTCTTGCTCTTTGTTACGGGTCATTTGCTTAGGATAGCTAAGCGGCATGCCCCGCGCCGCGATCAATACCCGTTCAGATTGAACAAAATTCAACCACGAAAGGTCAGCAGCCCCTAGTCAGGCGTCCTGAACTTGCTTTTATGCTGTCGCATGGTTGGCATGATTGCGGTTGTTACGCGACTCGAAATCCCCCGGTGCTGAGTGATTTTTTGGCTGTGAAGTCAATGTTTTTGGGGCGTATCCCCGATACTTTGGGTATAGTAATCTTTTCTGCCTACCGTTAAACTTTGTCCAATTTTTTTAGCAATCAGGTTGTTTTATGTTTACCCAAAGAATGTTGTTGAACCGTTTTCGTTGTGTTGTTGCGCTGGTGTGCCTTGTTATGGTGACGGCCTGTAGCCGGACACCTGAGTTACAAAAGTTGGAAGGTTATGCACAGGGAACAACCTATCATATCAGCTGGTGGTCAGCGTCGGATGTTTCGAGCGATGACATTCGTCCGCTGTTTGATCAGCAATTGGCGAATATTGATAAAGAGTTATCGACTTATCGGAATGATTCTTATATTTCAACATTTAATCAAAGCACCTCAACTCAGTGGCAACCTGCTTCAGATGATTTCTTACGACTCCTGAGTATTGCTCGGAAAATCAATCAGAAAACCCAGGGGTGCTATGATCCGACTATCGGGCCGTTATTCAATTTGTGGGGATTCAGAAAGCATGATTTCAAAGTACCGGATAGTCAGCAAATCGCAGCCGTGAAAGCCGAGGTTGGGTTGGACAAAATTCAGGTTGATGAACAGGGCAAACGCATTCGTAAAACTTTACCCCAGGTACAGATCGATTTTTCTTCGATGGGAGAAGGCTATACGATTGGTAAGCTCAGTGCGATTCTGGAATCTCACGGGGTTAGCAATTATTTGGTGGAGTTTGGCGGAGATATGAAAATCAAAGGTCACAAACCCGATGGTTCGAAGTGGCGTATTGCCATTGAACGCCCAATTCATAAAGAGGCTGATATTCAGCCTTATAAAATTGTGACGATTCAGGATGAACAAGGTGTGACGCTCGATACATCAGGGACTTATCGCCGTTCTTTTGATGCTGATGGTCAGTCATACTCGCATATTCTTGACCCGCGCACCGGGGCTTCTGTGACGCATGATTTGGTGTCTGCATCAGTATTCGGCCAGACCCCCGCAGAAAGTGATGCCTGGGCCACGGCAATGTTATGTCTTGGGCCGAAAGCAGGGTATCAGGTCGCGCAGCGGGAAAATCTAGAGGTGTTCTTTATTCGTGCAGAACAAGGCAAATTTATTGATCAGCAGAGTTCGGCTCTCGAGCATTCCAAACGAGTGATGTTCACTCAGGAGTAAATCTGAGAATGAACGCCGAAGGGACATATCAGTTAATACTCGCGATGAGTAACGGCAAATACAGGGCGACCTGAGGAAAAGGTGAAAAGTATGGCACATTTTACGGTGATTGGTTTAGGGCGGTTTGGCGTGGCAACAAGTCTGGAGTTGATCAATCTCGGGCATACCGTGACCGGCGTCGATCGAAATCCGAAAATCGCTGAGTTGTATGTCGAAGATCTGACGCAATCAATCATTTGTGATGTGACCGATGAACATGCCCTCAGGGAGCTGGAACTGGCAGCGAGTAGTGCCGTGCTCGTTGCGATTGGTGAAGAGCTGGAATCGAGCCTGCTGTGTATTCTGGCGTTAAAGAATCTGGGTGTAAAAGAGATTTGGGTGAAGGCTAGCTCTAGAGCCCATCATAACATTGTGTCAAAGCTTGGTGTGGCGAGGATTATTCACCCTGAAGAAGAGATGGGAGTGCGAATCGCACAGGCTCTCAATTATCCAATGGTGAATAATTACCTGGCGATCGGCAATGGCTTATATGTCGTGGATATTGAAGTGAAGTCGGGACTGCATCACCAGCCAGTTTCGACCTTGCTGGATAAAGCGCAAGGCAAGGTTGAAGCGATTTTGGTGAAACGCGGGCGAGACACATTTACCCGCCTGACGAATGATTTTCTCTTACAGGAAAATGATACATGTTTGTTGTGCGGGAGCAGAGAAGCGTTAGAGCATATTGCGCCAAGGTTGGTGTGATATGGCATTATGGCAGCCCTCGACATCTCCGATAGTCAGAAGACCAAAAACAAGGCGCAAGATTGCAGCCGCGCCCCCGATTGTCTTATGTGGCAGTTTTCTGTTGTTGATTTTACTGGGGACATGTTTACTGAAGTTGCCGCTGGCGACAGTGGCCCCCATTAGTTGGGCGCACAGTCTGTTTACAGCGACCTCGGCAGTGACGGTGACCGGACTTTCCGTTGTTGATACAGGAACCGAGTTTACCGGTTTTGGTCAGGTGATTATTGCCATACTGATCCAGTTCGGTGGGTTGGGGCTGATGACTTTTGCGGTTGTGACGTTAATCGCATTGGGCGGTAAAATCAATTTCTTGCAGCGAACGGTGATCAGAGAAGCATTCAACCAAACCGATGCGCCGACATTAGTTTCTACTGCCAAATCCGTTTTATATTTTTCGTTGATTGTCGAATCGATCGGCATGGTCATTTTGTCGCTTTACTGGTTGCCGGAACTGGGGTGGAAAACCAGTTTATTTCATGGTTTCTTTTATACCATCAGTGCGTTTAACAATGCCGGGTTTGCGCTGGATAGCCGTAGTCTGATGCCGTATGTTTCGGATCCGGTCGTCAATCTGACGATTACCGGATTGTTGATTATCGGGGGATTGGGCTTTTCCGTCTGGCTGGATTTGATCCGTAATCGCCGTTGGGTTTTACTGACACCGTACAGCAAATTAATGATCTCCGGGACGATAATCATTAACGCGGTAGCCGTGATTCTAATCTATTGTATTGAATATAATAATCCTCATACGCTGGCACCTTTGAGCCAAACAGGGAAGTGGTTGGCCTCATGGTTTCAGGCGGTAACACCGAGAACCGCCGGGTTCAACACACTGCCAATCGATCAGCTTAAAGATGCCACTACATCCGTGATACTGGTGCTGATGTTTATCGGCGGCGGTTCAATGAGTACCGCCAGTGGCATAAAAGTGGTGACATTCATTGTGCTGATTCTGGCGACATATGGGTATTTGCGACGCGATTCAGCCATTCGAGTATTTAAACGAGAAATTTCCAAAGAAACGATCAATAAAGCATTGGCGCTGACCGTTATTTCCATTGGGGTCAGTTGGATGGCTATTTTCGGTTTGCTGCTGAGTGAACATGCCCCGATGGTTGATATTATTTTTGAAGCCATTTCGGCATTGGGAACGGTCGGACTTTCCCGAGGATTGACAGCATCGCTGTCTGGTACCGGAGAGGTAATTATCATGCTGATGATGTTTATCGGCCGGTTGGGACCGCTCACAATCGCGTACTTTCTTGCTAGCCCCAGAACGCATCGTTTACGTTATCCGGAAACAAAACTGGTTATTGGGTAGCAGATAGCCAATCTGTTGTGTTCGTTGCTGTATCAACCATCATGTCTGCCTGAAAGAAGATCCGCGTATTTACGTTGGTATCTGGCCTGCATACTGACATTGCCCAGTAAACCACCTTGATGAATGTAGATCAGCGGTGTATCAGGGTGCTCGGTTAACCAGCGTTGCAGACAGCGCCACATCAGTGGGTCATAGAGTAAATCAAATTCGACTTGGGTCTCGCGGCAGAGATTCAGCCAGATTATGTAGTCTTCGCGGTATAATTTACCGAAATGGTGTTTTTGCGACAGAGATAAAACGGTCGGGTAGCTGGTGGCAGACAGCATATCCCACTGCTGCTTCAGGTAAGATTCACCACCGACACAGGCGCAGGTCAGCACTTCAATCTGATGCGTTGCCAGATGTTGATGTAAATAGAGTGCTGTGGTGCCGGTGCCAGCGGGCAGCGCGACAACAGGGCGCTCAATCCGGTGTTTATGGCACCAGTCGATGATTTCATCCCCAAGAGTCGCAATTCCCGGCTGAGCAATATCACTTCGTCCGCCTTCCGGTAAAACCAGACAACGCTCATCAGGGCGACGAACGTGTTGAATATAGTCACAAGGATGCATCGCTGAAGTTGGATGTTGTCCTGTGGGGTAGATTGTTGCACCGAGTGCCAACGCTGCTTTGTAATTCCCCTGTGGGTGTTCGGCTAACCACTGAGGAATATGATCAACGTAATATTCAAACTGCCAGCCTCTGAGTTGTGCCAGTGCGGCAAATGAGTAAAGAGAATTGGCTTGCGGAGAGCCATAGCTGATTAACGTGGTGATTTGAGGCAAAGGCGCATCAAGTAAGGTCATCAGTTTGCGGGCTTTGTTGCCTGAAAACTGGGGGTGAAGTAAATCATCTCGCTTGAGATAGAAGTGCTTGCCGTCAAACGTGTGCTCGGTCATCGGGCTATGGGTCAATATATTCATGTCGGCAAGGATAGCTTGAGTTGTTCGCCATCACAATACGCATCCAAGACAAAAAAAAGCCAGTACAAACTGTACTGGCTGCTATAAATAGGAGTTAACAAGAAAAAGCAGTATTGACAAAAAAATCATTCAACGTTTCTGTCAATCTTGTTAAATCAGACTGGTGGTGTCACAGATAGTTCCTTATGTTTTCATTTTTTTGTTTGAATCCATAGTGCGAGCGAGGCACTGTTAAATAAATTTAATATTATTTTCAATGAGATAATGCCATTTCTAGTCTTAAAGTTGGGAAGAAGAGATCCAACCACTCACTTTTTGAGGGGAAATCTTAAGAAATAGGGTGAGATTTCGAGACGAAACTTTTATTCTTACGGGGTTTTTTAAAGGAAGTTGAATATGATCATCAAACCTAAAATTCGTGGATTTATTTGTACGACAACACATCCAGTCGGATGTGAAGCGAATGTCAGAGAGCAGATCGCTTATACCCAATCACAAGGAAGCGTAGATAATGCGCCTAAGCGCGTACTGGTTGTCGGGTCTTCCAGTGGCTATGGACTTTCATCACGTATTGCTGCGGCATTTGGTGGTGGTGCGGCAACAATCGGCGTTTTCTTCGAAAAGCCGGGAACCGAGAAGAAACCGGGGACCGCAGGATTTTACAACGCTGCTGCGTTTGACAAATGTGCGCATGAAGCCGGTCTTTATGCGAAAAGCATTAATGGCGATGCGTTTTCTCATGAAGCAAAACAGAAAGCGATTGAGCTGATTCAGCAAGATTTGGGTCAGATTGATCTGGTTGTCTATTCTTTGGCATCCCCAGTCAGAAAAATGCCTGATAGTGGCGAATTGGTTCGCTCAGCGCTGAAACCCATTGGTGAAACTTACACATCAACTGCTGTGGATACCAATCGGGATGTCATTATTGAGGCCAGTATTGAACCTGCAACTGAGCAGGAAATTGAAGACACAGTGACCGTCATGGGCGGACAAGACTGGGAACTCTGGATTAATGCATTGAACGACGCTGGTGTACTTGCAGATGGTTGTAAAACCGTTGCATATAGCTATATCGGTACCGAGCTGACCTGGCCGATCTATTGGGATGGTGCGTTGGGTCGTGCGAAGATGGACTTGGATCGTGCTGCAACAGCGCTGAACCAGCAACTGAGCGCCAAACAGGGCTCGGCAAATGTTGCTGTCTTGAAATCGGTTGTCACTCAGGCCAGTTCTGCAATTCCGGTCATGCCGCTTTACATCTCGATGGTGTTTAAAAAGATGCGTGAAGAAGGCGTTCATGAAGGATGTATGGGGCAGATCTATCGTCTGTTCAGTGAGCGACTGTATCGCGCTGACGGTCAGGCACCGGCTGTGGATGACCACAATCGTCTGCGTCTTGATGACTGGGAGCTGAGAGAAGACATTCAGCAACATTGTCGTGAGCTGTGGCCACAAATCACAACCGAAAACCTCAAACAACTGACAGATTATGAAGCATACAAAGACGAGTTTTTGAAGCTGTTTGGTTTTGGTATTGATGGCGTAGATTATGACGCGGATGTCAATCCGGCCGTTGAGTTTGATGTAATTGATATCTGATTTGTTTTCGATGAAAGATAAAAAAGCGCCATCATGGCGCTTTTTTTGATCCGCATCGGAGCAGACGTTAGCCTGATTGATTAACTCAGTAGAATGATGACGGTACCGGTTAGTGTCATCAGAATATTGGCAATGGTATAGGTGCCCGCATATCCGAGCGCAGGGATGGTTGATTTCGCATAGTCATTGACGATATCCATTGCCGGTGCGCAGGTTCTTGCACCAATAATGGCACCAAACAGCAACGCGCGGTTCATTTTCAGGACATAAGCACCAATGAGGTAAGCAAAAAATACCGGGACGACGCTGACCAGAAATGCGAGGCCAATCACTTTGATACCGATTTCTGACAGGTGTTCAAACATACTGCCACCGGCACTCAGCCCGATACCAACCATAAAAATCATCAATCCGAGATCTTTGGTCATATTGAGCGCACCTTGCGGGACATAACCAAAGGTTGGGTGATTGGCCCGTAAAAAGCCGAGCGTAATTCCAGAAAGTAATAGCCCGACAGCATTCCCTAAACCAAAAGACACTTGGCCGAAGGTCATGGTAATCAGGCCGAGCGTAATGCCAAAAATGAAAAAGGCACAAAAAGCCAATAAGTCTGCCATCTGGCTGTGAATCGAAATGAAACCGATTTTATCCGCGAGCCCTTGCACCCGACTTTTTTCACCACTGACCTGAAGGAGATCGCCTTTGGTGAGCACAATATCTGAGTCCATTGGCATTTCAATTTGTGCCCGGACCACGCGGTTGAGAAAACAGCCATACTCAGAAAGGTTCAAGTCAGACAGGCGCTTTCCGACCATGCTGTCACTTTTGACGACGATCTCTTCTTCTGAAATGCGCAGGTCAAGTAAATTGCGGTCAAAAACTTCTTTACCGTTTCGGAAACTGGGATCCAGTCTAGCGTGACTATCAGGGAAGCCGACCAGTGCAATTTCATCGCCTTCTTGTAAGATCGCATCACCGTCCGGATGGGCCAGAATGCCATTTCGCCGGATTCGTTCGATGTAACAGCCGGTTTGACGGTAGATGCCTAATTCACGAAGATTCCGACCATCAATCCAGTTTGTCAGTTCTTTTCCCACCCGATATGCACGAATAATAGGTAAGTAGACTTTTCGTTGTCCGTTATGACCTAAGCCGCGCTCCCGAGCGATTTGTCGGGCAGAATCGGAGAGATTTTGCTTTTGTAGTCTCGGCAGAAGCTTCGCAAACATAATCATACTGATGAGGCCGATAAGATAAGCAATCGCATAGCCGACTGAGACATTCTCCAGAACGCGGGACATATCCATGTTTCGGGGGATTTCTGCCAGTCCGGAGCTTAAGGCATCTTGGGCGCCGACGAGAATCGGTGTTGAGGTCAGTGCGCCAGCCATCATTCCCGCAGAAAGGCCGTAATCCAGATGCAGGGCTTTGCCTCCGAAATAAGTGATTAGGTTGGCAATGATCAGGACCGTCAGACTCAGGACGAGGTAGTGTTTCCCATCTCGGAAAAAGATCCCGAAAAAATTGGGGCCCGCCTCGATACCGACACAGTAAATAAATAGCATGAAGCCAATAGTGAGTGCTTCTGAATTCAGAGAAAAACCCAGATGGCCCATCAGGAGCGAGGTCACCAGAACCCCGATGGAGTTGCCGACCTGTAGGCTACCGAAACGAATTTTTCCCAGCGCCAGACCGCTCGCCAGAACAACAAAAATAAGCAGAATAGGATTTTCTTTTAACAGCAGAACAACGTTTATATTCACAACTTGACTCAGGGATGTGGAAGAAAGATGGCGGATAAATTGTATCTGAAATATAAGAAAAAATAAGGGTATTTTTTAGGCTTTTTGGCACAAAGAAGAATTTTCATCTTACCGAGGGGGAGAGGGGAGAGAATCAATGCGTTGGCGTGTCAGAAAAACAAAACCTGCCAGATAATTGGCAGGTCAGTCAGGTCGTGATTATGCGTCAAACAGACCTAAATTTTCTTTAGCATAAGCTTCGAATTCAGTACAGCCACCAATATGAGTCTGATCGATAAAGATTTGCGGTACAGTTTCAACGGGCTTACCTACGGTTTTTTCCAAATCGGCTTTGCTGATGCCTTCTGCTTGGATATCAACGTAGCGGAAATTAAAATCGTCACGTTTTTCTTTCAACGTTTCTGCATGTTCTTTTGCCCGAACACAGAATGGGCAGCCGGGACGACCAAATATCACTACAAACATAACTTTCTCCTTCATGTGTTGTTGGCGTAACTATGCCTGAAGTGACTTCGGAAATAAAGTTACATCTGCCTCTTGCTTTAATAGATTAAAACGATGTAATCGATGAGCTGCCGCTGAAAAAATGTGGGCCATTTATGGGCCCACATGCGGTGAAAATCTTAAGGATATGATGCGCTGTGTCAGAACTGAGGTAATTTATCGTAGCGGGAGTCTTTCAAGACATCTTTCACTCGTTTGAGGTTTTCCCTGAACCCTGAGCCGCGACGTAATGTAAACCCGGTTGCGAGCACGTCAATGACCGTCATCTGAACCACTCTGCTTGCCATCGGCATATAGACATCAGTATCTTCCGGGACGTCAAGACAGATGGAGAGTGAACTGACCTGATCGAGCGGTGAGTCTTTGGCAGTGATGGCGATGACGGTTGCACCATTCTGTTTGGCGAGATGTGCGATCTCAACCTGACTCTTCGTCCGGCCAGTATGAGAGATCAGTACAACAACATCATTATCGGTGCAATTGATACAGCTCATTCGCTGCATGACAATATCTTCAAAACAAGAGATCGGAATATTAAAACGAATAAACTTATTCTGCGCGTCACGTGCGACCGCAGAAGATGCCCCTAAGCCAAAAAATGAGATTCTCTTGGCTTGTGTCAGCAAATCAACGGCACGGTTAATTTGTGCAGCGTCGATGCTGTTTTTGGCAACATCAAGGCAAGCCATCGTGGATTCAAAAATCTTATGCGTGTAAGCATCGGGGCCATCATCTTCTTCAACGTTACGGTTCACATACGGTGTCCCGTTTGCCAGACTTTGGGCAAGATGAAGTTTAAAGTCAGGAAAGCCTTTGGTATCTAAACGGCGACAGAAGCGGTTGACTGTAGGCTCACTCACATCAGCCATTTTGGCAAGGGTCGCAATACTGGAATGGATTGCAGTTTGTGGTGATGCCATGATGACTTCTGCAACTTTGCGTTCAGATTTGCTAAAATTTTCCAGGTTTTTTTGAATTTTTTCTAATGTATTCATAGTGTTCACACGGGGAAAGAACATTTCAGGAATTCGACCTGATCACTGGCGATATCGAATCATGATACCCAAAGCATTCAACATTCATCACGAAGTGGGCATGGGAAATGAGTATAAACGTATGCACCGGTAATTCTGTAACATTTCAGGTTATCAAATGATAAGAATATGACAGGCCTCAAACTAAATTTCATATGATCCCCTAATTTTACCGCCAAATCCGACAAAACAGTATTTATCTAAGACAAAATGATTCATTTCTTACATCAGTCAGAAATAAAATTTCAGCAGATGTGATCGGGTGACTGAAAACAGGGGATGCATATTATATGTTGCCTGACAGAATGTTTTCTGCTGAGCGTTGGATTTGGCGCAGTAATGTCGGGGCGAGCGTAGCAATATGCCGCTGCTCTTCTAAAACTGCATGTAATATATCTTTGGTGGTTAACGGGTTGGCAAGCACGACGCGGAAAACAATGGTATTGAGATGCTGCCAACGCTTGGGTGTCAGTTGCGTTCGGGAAACAAATGACTTTCCTGATTCTCTTTGTTTTTTCTGAATGAATTTTGTCAGTGCATTCAATTGTTGATTGAGTTGGGCAAGTGTATCACCAGTGCAGTGTTGCAAGGCAAGACGTGCTTGGTGAGGAACGTAACGATAAGTCAATAAACACAACTCAGGTTCTGAAACGAGTTCAAAGTCATCCTGCTGACCAATAAGATCGGCAAAATAAGCCGCTTTTTGAATACTTTCATTGATCAGCAATTCATAACCCGCACGACTGATGATATGCATACATGCATAAACCAACATTGCCATGCCGGAGCGGGAACCTTCGAGTGTCCGGCTACCTAAATCTTTCGAGCCTTCGCGAAGAATATATTGGGCATGGTGCTCAATCGCATGGCTTGATGTGGGTGATTTAAATATCACCATTCCAGCGCCCATTGGAAGGTAGAGTTGTTTATGCGCATCGATGGTCACTGAATCGGCTTGTTCGATACCGTTTAACAGATGACGGTATTGATTCGACATCAATGTTGCACCACCCCATGCTGCATCGACATGGAAATGACACTGTTCCTGCTGACAAATTGCAGCCATTTCAGCAAGTGGGTCGATATTGCCTGTTTCCGTTGTTCCGGCGACACCGACGACTGAAAATGGCAAAATCTGTTGTTGCTTCAACCGTTGGATGGTTGCTTTTAGCTCGTCGGGTATAATTCGATTATGTTCATCCGTCGGAATGACAACTAAACCTTGCTGACCGATTCCCAGTAAATCTGCTGCTTTTTTTAACGAATAATGACCGCGTTCTGAGACCAGAATCGCTAACCCCTCATAGCCATAATGTTGCATGGCTCGGAACAGACCTTCCTGCTCAACGCCCTGAAATGTACCCTGAGCCTTGAGCGCATTATTGCGGGCGACCCATAAGGCCGTGATATTGGCAATGGTTCCGCCTGAGCAAAATGCTCCCAGTGAATGGTTGGCACTGTGCATCCACTGCGTATAGAACTCTTCATTACCCGTATAGATCAGTCGGTGTAACATGCCGATGACTTGACGTTCGAGTGGTGTGAAGGCTTTCGAGGTTTCAATTTTGACGAGGTTTTGGTTCAGCGCAATCATGATTTTTGACAGCGGCATCAGAAAATAGGGCAGCGCCGATGTCATATGACCGATAAAGCTGGGAGCCGATGTATGAACCGACTGAGCGACGACTTTGTCCAGCAAATGTTGGGTATGTTCAGAGACAAATGTCGGTTGTTCCGGAATCTGTGAAGAAAGAAAATCTTGCTCAATGGTTTTCAGCGGTTTTTCTTCGGAAACGATATGCTCTCGTAAGAACTGATTGAGGTTCTGAGAGATCTCTTCTTCGATTTGGGTCAGCGTGGACCCCGGACCTTCCGGTATGGTGAAAATTCGAAGCAGGCTATCAAAATTGGCTTGCGCTGTTTTGCTTTTTACAACCATAAAGCTATCAAATCGTGTCGTGGCTTATTTGGGCGGGACAATCTAAACGAAAACCTAGTGAATGTCCCGTATTAATTGATGGGCTTACCCAAACCACGACTGTCTCGATGATGGCGGTTTGGGAGGCTCAATAATAAAAGGTCAAAATCCAGATAAATGAATGATCGAACGAATCTGAGATTTAAAGTCGTTATCCGATAGGTTACTTAGTTCATATAAAACTTCAGCACCAGTCGCGTTGATTTCAACCTCGTGATCGTCAATGCTTTCATCTTGCTCACGAAACAGCAATAAGTGGTAAGCAATCTTGGCGATATCAAGATAAGAGACCTCTTTGGGTTTATGTGGTCTCTCTTTGTTGGATGCCACAGAAAGAAAATCTTGATCAAATCCCCATGTTTTGAGGACATGGTAGCTAGTTCGGCTACAGCGAGATTCAAAAATACGCATGGCCAAGTCATGATCAAGGTAGTTACCTTGTTCAAGGTAGAGATGATATTCATTGAGTAGGCAGAATAACCCGATATCCGCTAATAGACCGACCAGCAAGGCCTTATCTGATTCCAGATAAGCATATTCCTGTGGATCCAGATGTTTAAATGTATTCGTGACCAAGACCATTGTTGCACATAGTTTTCTTGAGTTGGTCGCACTCTGACGGAGGATTTGGTTACAGTCGTCGCGAAGGTTCACCGAGTACTTCAGTTGTTTCACGGCCTGTGCCGTGACAATGTCTCTGACCCTAAAAATTCCCAGTCTTGATACAGCTGTGTTGATATCGCTATAGGCAATGCTTCTGGAATTAAAAATGACGGAATTCGCAATACGCAGGACAACTGCGGTCAAGCCTGGATCATCGATCAGACATTCTGCGACATCAGTGACAGTCGTCGTTTCATCCAAACAGAGTTTCTGGATTTCCAGTACAACCTGAGGGATCGGAGGGAGTTCTATCTTTCCGCTTCGTATAGACAGTTCAACCATTTGGGCAAATTCGGTTTCAATTGCCAGAAATAAGGCTTGTTGATCACTCGGAAGCCAAAAAAAAGAGACGTGATTCATATTCATCAGATTCGTTGCTATTTAGGTTATTTTAGCGTTGCACTGACAGCACCGCAATGAATTATCGAAGCGTTATAAAAAATATCGGTCTTAAGTTCAAATTGAGAATACACACGCATATTTATTATCTCTGCGTGATTGCTCTAGTTTTGATGGGACTCATTTCACACCCCTTGCCGAGATTTTAGAAATCAATTCGTTATATCTTTTAAACCGACAATAAGACGACAGCTCGGACGTTCCCGCAATGAATCTCCGAGTTATCGCCTATGACGTCAGCCTGAAATAAACATATAACGACTACCGAGGCTAGGGTAAATGATAGCAACAAAATTTTTTGATTACTTAATGGAAAGAGAAAACTTTGACACGAAGTCAATATTTGGGGATATCGGGCTATTTTGGCAAGATGCCATGTTTGCTTTAATCAGCACCAATCATATTTATATTCGAGGAGGCGGTGTTCTGGATGAAAAATTAAATGCGTTAAATTGCTCAAAATATGTCTTTGTTAAAAAACAAAGTATTTCTAAAGTGAATTATTATGATATTACTGAATTGTTTCAATCCGATTATCCTTATTTGGGAGAGCTGATCAGTCGTTCCAAGGCATTGGCTATTTTTCAGAAAAAGCAAAAATATGCATTATCGAACCGGCGTTTGAGAGATTTGCCCAATTTACACTTGACTATCGAACGCATGATGAAGAAATCGGGGATTCCGGATGTTGCCACATTCTTTAAATTGGGGGCTTTGAAAACCTTTATCAAAGTCAGGCAACTGTATGGCACGACGACAGACATTAAACTGTTATGGAAATTTGTAGGAGCCATTGACGAAATTCACTGGAAACTGATCCCGGAAAAGCGCAAACAGCAGTTGTTGAATGAGTGCTGCATCCTGATGGGAATAGAGGAGGGGTAATATTGAACAGCCAAGTCGCTTAACTTGGCTGTATTAGTCATGAGTAATTAGGTCAATTGTTCAAATCAGTATTTGAAGCGAGCGCTTAAGATAATTTGATCATCATATGTGTCATTAAAGCGAGCTTCAGCCGCAACCGAGAACAATTCTGTCGAGTGGAAGCGAGCATAGGCAGCACCCAACCAGTCGTCGTCGTCATCAATGCTCAGATAGCCCACTTTGCCACCGACTTCAAGTTGTGGCCCTAACCACTGGCGAACACCCAGATTCAATTCCATGCCAGTATCGCTACCTCGGGAGTCATCGTGATCAACCATGCGGACTAACATTTCACCAGTGAAGTCAGCCCAATTGTTAATGGGAGCGTGGAAGCCTAAGCCGCCTGTCAGGTCGTAATCACCTTCAAGTTCTGAATCGACTCGTCCTATCACATGCGCATTGGGATGAACTGACATACTAAAACCTGCGCCATAAGTATTGGGACTAATACCTATCCGAGCTTCATAGTAGTCATAACTGAAGTTGCTCATTACCGATGGACTATTTGGATCTACCGCTGCAAATGTATAACCAGAGGCTAGTAACAACACTGCTGCACTAATAATTTTACGCATAACCGAACCTATCTTATTTAGAATCCCTGTAAAATGGCAGTAATTCTGCCTTCAATCAACCCTTTAACACATCATAAACCGGATGAGAGGCATAATGCTACCTTAAGAGTGTCATGCTTTTGTCGTGTGAGTGAAGCGTATTGCAAATACAATGCCATAAATGAGAGCTAAAACACATCATCATGTTGGTACACATCATCACATTGATGACGGGGGCGATAACCATTTCCATATAAAAGTATGGGAAAGCGAATGACTATTGAAGACCATTCAATCATGTCATTTTCTCAAGGCGTCCTTAAGCGTTGTTTGAATCACTCGCCAAATTCACGACGCCGTTGTGAAAGTGCCGCAAGTATTTCCGCTGTATCCAGTATTTTCATCCAGGGGGACAGATCAGATTCGTTCTCAATCATATACTGGGTGAGTTGGTGTTTAATGGTTTGGCGAAGTGCATCACCTTGCCAAGGTTTACTGATATAAAAATCCAAACCAGCATGGTTAATCGCTTTGACGGTATCATCAAGGCCAGCTTGCCCGGTCAGGAGGACTTTACGTGCCTTGGCCGTTTGCGGATCGGCATTGAGTTCTATCAGAAATTGAATCCCAGTCTGTTCCGGCATAATGTGATCACAAAGAATCAGTGCCAGAGGAATCTCTTGTTGTTGACAGTCAGACAAGACTTCTTTTGCTTCCGATACCGACTGGGCTGCCTCAACGACGAAATCATCTTCAAAACAGTCGAGGTCTTGGACCACGCTGTCTAAAATCTCCCGTTCGTCATCAACACAGAGGATCAAATAACGTTGATTCATAGTGTGCTCCTTCATCATCACTATTCATGATTGCATGTGTTTATCTATGCTCGGTTGGACGAGAGGTAGATAAACATCAATTGTTGTGCCTTCACCCACTTGTGAATTGAGCTGAATCCAGCCTTGATGTTGTTGAATGATCTGCTGACAGACTGAAAGGCCGATCCCGAGACCAAAGTTTCCTTCTTTTTTGGTGGTAAAGTTTAGTTCAAAAATTCTATCTTGGAGTTCAGCCGGAATACCTGTCCCATTATCGGTCACGGTCACACATAAGTAAGCGCGATGTTGGTGTTCGACCTGTCGGGTGTGTATTTCAATCTTGCCATGGTGTTCAGGGAGCGCATCGAGTGCATTCGACAGTAGGTTGACCCAGACTTGCTGTAATGCAGTAGGTTGACCGTAAACCAATGAGTGATCGGCATATTCTTTGATCAGTTGATATCTTTTGAGTCGGTTTTCAAAAATGACTAATGTATCTTCAATGCCCTCATGAATATTGACGGGAAGATAGCCTTCATCATCTTTACGCGCATAACTCTTCAGGCCTTTGACCATATCTGTGATCCGCTGAGTGCAGATGAGCACGGACCGCAGCGCATGACCTGTTTTCATATAATGTTCAAGTTGATGCACGTACGCTTTGGCATCGGTCTGGTCGGTTGTGAGCTGTTTGATGAGATCATGATCATGATCCAGTTGTAATTTGACTAATTTTTTGGCGAGGCTGCGATCCGGTAACTGATTTTCCAGCGCTTTTACCCGTTGTCTCTCTTCTGATGTTGAAAGCGGGGTGACGGTCATGGCTCGGTGCAGTAACGCAGTTGCTTGTTCAGTCAATGCCGGTGTGTGTGTATTGAATACCCACTGAATTTGTTCGGCCAGTGTTTCAGCGCCACGTTGAATCGCTGCAACAGGGTTATTCAGTTCATGGGCGACTCCGGCTACGAGTTGGCCAAGGACGGCAAGCTTCTCTCGTTCGACTAACTGTTGCTGCGTTGCTTCCAGTGATTCGAGCGTTTTCTGTAATTCCAGCTTTGTGGTAATACTGCGTTGAAGGCGTCGGTTAAAATGACGTAAAAGTAAATTAGTGAATAGTGGCAATAGCTGACTATCGGAATGCATTACTTTGGCAAAAACCTCTCGATCAAGCTTGATGACATGGGTTTTGGTTAGGGTGACAGCCGTTGAAAAGGAAGCCTCTCCGGTCACAAATGACATCCCACCGACCAGATTTCCTTTCTGATGCCGGACAACTTCGCGTTCATGACCCAGTTCATCTTGCTTAAACAGGGCAACCTCTCCTTGCGTGATAAACCAGAGAAACTGATTTTCTTCGCCTTCCCGGGTGAGCAGGTGATTTGAGGAGTATGTCCGGCACGCGTGGGTTTCATCTTTTTGCTCAAAGAAGGCATAAAGAAGGACGATCACCTTTTCTGCCAGTTCAGTGTCACTCATCTGATGATAATCATGAATAAATCCTTGGCGGAAATGTCGCATGGAATTATCCACATGAGCACGTAAGAGTTGTTTCTGGTCAAGCACTTGACTGTAGTCTAATAAATTGTCAGATTCGGCGTCGAGAATGAATTGAGTCAGTTCTTTGTAGGCGGTTTGGTACAATATTTGATCAGGCAGTGGCTTGGTGAGTGCGTGATCCAATCTTCCTTCATTGACGGCAGACAAAATGACCTGAATATCTTTTCCCGCGCTGATAAGCACTTTTCTGGCATCTTTGGTATGTGGTTGTTTGTCAAGCTGAATTAAGAAATCTGCGCCATTAAGTGCATCATGGTGGCAGGCGATCACTAAAGCAACAATTTGTGAACGTTGATGAATAAAATCCAGTGTATACTGCGCGTCGCTGATAGAATCGACGCAATATAGATCGAACAGGCCAGTGAAAGGGGTCAGTTCATGCTGATACTGTTCCACACTGATCGGGTTGTTATCTAAGCAGATAATCGCGTAGTGGTTCACAATGCTCTCACGGATACAATATTTTTCTGAAACTTTACCAAGGTTTTACTGATGGGGATGAGAGCTAAGTTCTATAATGAACGGTTTATCGGTGAAAAGAAATGAAACAGTCTGGGTTGCACGATTGATGTGAATATCATCGATAAATATGATTGAAAGTGTAAGAATAAATATTCAAATAACTTTTCTGTTCAAACGGGTGGATATCCGTTTCAAGGTTATTTGACTATGTATGATAGACAATAAACCAAAGAGATCCTGTGTTATGAATCAACTTAAAAAAGTAGCAGCAGTTGGCGGTGCGGTCTGCTTGGTGGCCTGTTGGCCATTAGTCGTCGGACAGATAGCTGAAAGAGTATTTCAAGACAACATTGCCAATATTAAGAATCAGTTGGTGACCGCAAAAGTGCTGAATTATGACCGTGGATATCTTTCGTCACATGTTCAAACCGAGATTCAGGTGACTGACCCAGGTTTAAAAGCCCAGATGCAGAATGATAATTTACCCACGTCATGGATTTTGAATAGTGATGTGAAACATGGCCTTTTTTCGATTGATGCAGTGACGCAGTTAGACAATCAGCCGGATGAGCCGCTAAAAATCGTGACTCAGACACAACTTAACGGCAATACTCATTTTGAAATCGATAGTCAGGTGGCCCATTATCAGGGCACCACGTGGTCAATGACATCGACACCGATGTCTTTATCTGGTGATGTAACCACATTAGGTGAAGTTGACTATAAACTGGATATTCCATCAGTGCAGTTTAGTCATGCCGATCTGCAAATCAATTTAACCAATCTTTATGGCAATGGTCAGGGTAAGAAAGAAAAAGGATTCTGGATTGGTTCTCAAACACTCCAAGTCGATAAAATGGTGATGTCTGATGATTCAGAACTCGGTAATTTTACTTTAGAGAAGGTTGGGTATCAGAACACCTCATCAATGGATGCGGATCGGGCTCGATACGATACTCGTCAACAGTTCAACATTGCCAAAATTTCAGCTCAGGATGGTGTCGTCGAACACCTGAATGTAATTTTCTCGATGGGGCAGTTAGATGTCGACAGTCTGGCGAAGATCGCGAAAATATTGGAGCACTATACCGATATCACACCGGCTGATGCGCAAAGTTTACAGCAAGCACTTGATCAATTGGTTACCAAAGGTTTCTCAATGGCGTTAGAACAGTTGGATATCGGTTTAGCACAAGGACAAATCGAGTCTAAAGTTGATTTGAAATTGCCGGCAGAAGATATGCAAGCCACCCCACAAGACCCGCTGGAAGTTGTCAAAAAACTGACGGGGCATGTCGAAAGTCAAGTGCCTAAAGCGGTTGCTGATGCTTTCCCTGTATTGCGTCAAGGCGTCGATGAACTGGTGACCATGAAAATGATGCAGGAAAATGGTGATGCCTATCAAATGAACGCAACTGTGCAAGATGGCGACCTTGTGTTTGAAAGTGGGAAAAAAGTCCCGCTGATGGTGATATTGATGTCCGTAATGATGCAAATGTAACCACTTTTTATCGTTCAATCGATTTATTCCGGGTTATTTCAGCATCAGAATTCGAAAAGAGGCAATTTGCCTCTTTTCTGCTTTTTTTGTCACAGGAAAAGTGATATTAATCAAAGTCTCTATTATAAACGCATGATTGACCGTAGGAGCAACGAACCCATGAAGTTAAAGTCTGACACCGTGTATAACTTCAGTGCAGGCCCTGCAGCTTTACCAAAAGCCGTGATGGAACAAGCGCAATCCGAATTTATCGACTGGAATCAACTGGGCACATCGGTGATGGAAATCAGCCATCGCAGTAAAGAATTTATTCAAGTCGCCCAAGAAGCGGAGCAGGATCTTCGGGATCTGTTGAATATTCCTGATAATTATAAAGTCCTGTTTTGTCAGGGGGGGGCCAGAGCACAATTTGCAGCGGTACCGTTGAACTTATTGGGTCAGTCAACCAAGGCGACTTATATTGATGCCGGATATTGGGCAGAGAGTGCGATTGATGAAGCGAGTAAATACTGCAACATCGATACATTTGATGCCAAGACCGATATTGACGGACAATTGGCGGTAAAACCAGCCAGTGAATGGCAAATTGCATCGGATTCCGCGTATGTTCACTTTTGTCCGAATGAAACCATTGATGGTATTGAGATTAATGACCTGCCGGTCACGGATAAACCTATCGTGGCAGATATGTCTTCCAATATTCTGTCTCGGCAAATTGATGTCAGTCAGTACGGCGTGATCTATGCCGGTGCTCAGAAAAATATCGGGCCGGCTGGGATTACGATTGTTATCGTTCGGGATGATTTACTTGAATTCGCCCATAAAATGTTACCGAGTGTCCTGAGCTATAAAGAACTGGCGGAAAAAGATTCAATGTTCAATACGCCCCCGACATATGCTTGGTATCTTTCTGGTCTGGTTTTTAAATGGCTGAAAAGTCAGGGTGGGGTCAAAGCAATTGAGCAGATCAACCGTGAAAAAGCCGAGACAATTTATGGCTACATCGATCAGTCGTCCTTTTATCGCAATACGATTCACCCGAATAATCGGTCTCGGATGAATGTTCCGTTCCAGTTGGCAAAACCTGAACTGGACGGCAAATTCCTTGAGCTAGCCAAAGAGCGAGGTTTGGTGGCATTGAAAGGGCACCGTGCCGTAGGTGGTATGCGAGCGTCAATTTATAATGCAATGACATTAGCCGGTGTTCAGGCATTGGTTGCGTTTATGCAAGAATTCGAGGCGGAATACGCATAACTCTGAATTTCCGCAATATTGATTGATAAAACGCAGCAAAAGTGCTGCGTTTTTTTATGGGTTACGATGTTTTTACTCGTTTGGATTTGGCAGTATTTTTGCCACGTCGCTGGGATTTCACTGGCTGAGATGACGTTTCCTGAGATCGCGTTCCCTGAGATCGATCGCGATCGCGTCCCTCGCGTAATGGTGCAAATCCCGGTTGAGATTTGCTGTGTTTGGTCGCAAAACGTTTCGCCCCGTGTCTGCCGGATTGTCTGCGCTGCGCCGGTGTTTGCTTGTGTTGATCATCTGCCGGAATCAGACAGTGTGGTCCGTCTCCAATCAGATATTTTTTCCCCATATCGACCAGCGCTTGTCGGATTAATGGCCAGTTCTTGGGATCATGATAGCGAAGCAATGCTTTATGCAGACGGCGCTGACGTTCTCCTTTAGCCACCGGAACAATATCCCGCTTTTTATATTTGACGCGTTTGAGAGGATTAGTCTCTGCATGGTACATGGCTGTGGCGTTACACATCGGGGATGGGTAAAAATTTTGAACCTGATCGCACTCGAAATTATTTTTCTTCAGCCATAGTGCCAAATTCAACATATCTTCGTCTTCGGTGCCAGGATGTGCTGAGATGAAATAGGGGATCAAATACTGTTTTTTCCCGGCTTCAGCACTGTATTGTTCAAACATTGTTTTGAACTGTTCGTAAGTCCCCATCCCGGGCTTCATCATCAGATCTAACGGCCCTTTTTCAGTATGTTCCGGGGCAATTTTCAGGTAGCCACCGACATGATGGGTTACCAGTTCTTTGACATATTCTGGTGATTCGATAGCCAAGTCGTAGCGGACACCGGAAGCAATCAATACTTTTTTGATACCTTCTACCTGGCGGGCTGATCGGTATAAATCAATTGTATGCTTATGATCTGTATTGAGTTTATGGCAGATGCCCGGGAATACGCAGGAAGGGCGACGGCAATTGGCTTCGGCTTTCGGATCCGAGCAGCCTAAACGATACATGTTGGCCGTCGGCCCGCCGAGATCAGAGATTGTGCCGGTAAAGCCGGGAACCTTGTCGCGAATTTCTTGCAACTCTTCCAGAATCGATTCTTTCGAACGATTCTGAATGATCCGGCCTTCGTGTTCGGTGATTGAACAGAAAGAACAGCCGCCAAAGCAGCCACGCATAATATTGACCGATGTTTTGATCATATCGTAGGCCGGAATTTTCGCTTTTCCGTAGCGAGGATGTGGAACCCGGGCGTAAGGCAGGCCAAACACGAAATCCATTTCTTCAGTCGACAGCGGAATCGGCGCCTGATTGACCCATAATTCCCGATCACCATGTTTTTGTATCAGCGCTCGTCCTGAGTATGGGTTGGTTTCCAAATGAAGCACCCGACTTGCGTGTGCATAAAGAATCCGGTCATTGACCAGTTTTTCATACGACGGGAGACGAACCGCAGTCGTTTCAGCATCATGACGGGAAGGACGAACAGTAATGGGTTGTGCCGCAGTCTCACCGGTGGTATTGGTTTCACAGTCGGGTTCTGCCTGATAAGGATTGGTCGGTACAAACGGCTTTCCCGGTTTTTCTATCCGTGAAGAGTCGATGACTCGATAGTTATCAGGGGCTTGCGAGCGGATCACGGCTGTGCCTCGGATACGTGTCATCGACTGAATGGCTTCTCCCTGCGCCAGTCGATGAGCCACTTCAACCAAAGCCCGTTCAGCATTACCAAACAGTAACAGGTCAGCTTTGGCATCAAATAAGATCGAACGACGGATTTTATCGGACCAGTAGTCATAATGGGCGACACGACGCAGACTGGCTTCGATACCGCCTAAAATAATCGGTGTCTCTTTATAGGCTTCGCGGCAGCGCTGAGAATAGACCAGTGTCGCTCGGTCCGGCCGTTTTCCACCTTCATTTCCGGGTGTGTAGGCATCATCATGACGCAGTTTTTTATCTGCGGTATAACGATTGATCATTGAGTCCATATTGCCGGCCGTGATGCCAAAAAACAGATTTGGCTGTCCCAGCGCCATAAAATCATCTTTGTTATGCCACGCCGGTTGCGAAATGATGCCGACCCGGAATCCCTGAGCCTCAAGCAGCCGACCGATTATCGCCATACCAAAGCTTGGGTGATCGACATAGGCATCACCGGTGACGATGATGACATCACAGCTATCCCAGCCCAACTGGTCCATTTCTTGTCTGCTGGTTGGCAGAAATGGTGCGTGACCAAAGCACTTGGCCCAGTAGGGTTCATAATGATGAATTGGCGTTGTGGAGCTGTGCATATTTTGACCTCATGAATGTGCGGCGGGCATTATAGCGGCAAGTGGGGGGACTCGCCAGCCTCATTCATCCACAAAATTAATCGGGGGATTGATTTGTTATGATCAGGGCTTGTTGACACGATGTGCCTCGACAGTTCTGCATCATTCGGCTTTCATCCAACTGCGTTTTTGGTATGATCGCGCTATCTAATTTTATGCCAGATTTCGTTATGCTGAATGCTTTTATTGCTGTATTGCTTCCAATGACCGCCGGAGCACAATTTATTCTTACCCTCGTTTTGACTAAAGGAGAAATCTGTCCGGGACAGCGTGGGAGAATTCACCGCATTTTACCACTCTTACTGGTGCTATGGCTGCTGGTTGCTTCCCAGCATTTATATACATTGTTCAATGTTGTGCTGATTGGTTATTTCTATTCTCAGGTTAAAACGGGTAAAACGCGACAAGAAGGGCCGCTCAAAATACTTTATCTCGCAAATGGGGTGGCCGGACTGACAATGCTTTATGCCATACTGACTGCACCGAATTGGGTTGCTGCGGTGACGTTGATATTGTCATGTCTGTTGTTAGGCGCAATTGCAGCACACTGGTTACTGACGATTGCCAGAACACGTCTGCAAGCTTTCCACCGACTGTTACCCATCGCAGGGATTCTGGCGGCGATGTTACTGACGCTTTGTATTGTACCGCTGGCTGCCAATATGGATCCGATTCAGTTGCAAAACGTACTCCATTCCATTTTGCTCAGCTTTTCCCTGTTAGTCACGGCTGTGATTATCTGGTCGTGGCACTTACTCATGGCCAAAAGCGCGGATAAAGTTCAACTGGGGATTTCCTGTGTGGTGCTTTTAACATCGATGACCGGATTTCATCTGTTGTATTTTTAATTCGATAGTATTTTTATTCCGTTGTTTGTCAGGATTTCGCACTACACTTAAATCAGGTTGACTTCATTCAGGCTTATGGCCTCAGAATCGCCGACAGGAGGATAGTGATGGATTTTTCAATGATTGATCGTTTAGATAACTCGATTTTGCTTGGTATCATCAATGAGAAACTGCGACTCGAATGTGAAAGTTTTGATGATTTAGTGACCACTTATGAGTTTAACTCTCAAGCCGTACTCGATAAGTTGGGTCATCTGGGCTATCAGTACGATCCGCTCACCAATCAATTTAAAGCCGAAAACTGAGCGAGTCATTGGTTGAGAAAGGGTGAGTCTCATTGAATGAACAGGGCAGATTGGCATCAGCAAGGCCGGACGTGACATTCGGCCTTGCTGATTTTGAAGCGTTATTCTGTATCATTGATTTCGTGAATGACTAGCGGTGTTGAGCGTGATGGTTACTCGGGTTGATGGTCTTTGACCGGGGTATAAAAGGAACGTTTCGGACTATCCAGAACCACATGCGTTGTAACCCGCCGGATTCTCGGATTCTCCTGCATCAATTTTTCGATAAACGCATCATATTCAAGCGCTGTCGCTGCGGTCACCAAGACCATCAGGTCGAATTGACCCGTCACATAATAAATTTGCTGGATATTTTCTTTCTGCTCGGCCCAGCTTTTGAAGTGGGAGAGGGTCTGATAGTTATCTCGCTCGATCTCCAAACCCGCCAAAAAGCTCATATGATTCATCAGATATTGCGGATCAATGATGGCGATTTCCTGCTGAATGACCCCTGCCTGACGTAGTTTTTTGATCCGTCGTTGTACAGCGGATGCCGATAATCCAATCTGTTCTGCAATCCGTTCGGTTTGCAGCCGACAGTTGCGTTGCATGATATCCAGTATTTTTTTATCAAATAAGTCAAGCTGCATATTTTAAGGTCTCAAGATGCGGATTTTCTGCATATTACGATAAACAATGCAGAAAATCATAACTTGGTCGGGTGATTTCTCCGTTCAGCCGCTCTTTTTTACCCGATACTATTTGATCTGAGATGATGTGTGTCACCGTTCACATCTGTTCTATTGTGCACGCTATTGGAAATTTCTTTTTTGAAACCTCGATTTGAAACTTATGGAAGCAGGTATTGATGTCTAAGCCCTTGCCGCATTATTGTAAAACGTATCGCCCTGATGCGTATCGTTCTGAAACGCTGGCACTGTCAGCTGGTTTTTTGCCGGATCAACAAACCCAACCCACAACGCCTCACATTACAATGTCGGTGAATCACAGTTTTGTTCCAGAAGAAGGTTCATTTTCTGCGAACGGGATTGAGGATTTGGCCGATGCACCTTTTTTGTATGCCGGCTGGACGAATCCAACCGTCCGCCAGCTTGAACAGCGCATTGCTGCACTGGAATGTACCAATGATGCTTATGCGACGACAACCGGTATGGCAGCATTGTCTGCCGTGTTTTTTTCACTGCTTCGCGCCGGTGATCATTTGATTATCAGTGATGTGTGCTATGCCGCTGTTTATGAGTTAGCAAGAGACGTTCTGCCTGATTACGGTATCGAAGTGACTCCGGTGAATCTGACGGATCTCGATGCAGTTGCACAGGCGATTCGCCCCAATACCAAACTGATACATGCTGAGAGTCCCTGTAACCCATTACTTCGTCTGACGGACTTGGCACAATTGGCCCATTTAGCCAAACAGCATCATGTACTGCTGTCGGTTGATTCCACCTTTGCTACGCCAGTCATTACTCGCCCGGTCATGCTGGGAGTTGACCTTGTAATTCATTCTCTGACGAAATTTATCAACGGGCACGGGGATGCATTGGGTGGATGTGTTGCGGGGAGTAAAACGTTGATTGCACAAATTCGTTCCAGAGCGGCGGCGCATTTTGGTGCAACGATCAGTGCTCAAAATGCTTGGTTGATTATGCGTGGTATCGAGACATTGTATCCACGGATGAAAACCATCAGTGATTCTGCGTTACAGATCGCGCAATGGCTGGAGAATCATCCCCGGGTCAAACAAGTGAATTATCCGGGACTTGCTTCTCACCCTCAATATCCTCTGGCCTGTGAACAAATGGCTTATGGCGGAGGAATCATTGTCTTTCAGATCGACGCGATGGATGAGATTGCACAACGGTTTGCCAGAGATGCACGCTTATTTTATTACGCTTATTCGATCGGTCATCAGCGTAGCTTAGCGGTCTTACTCAAAACAGCAGACTTGATGGCATCGACTTACCGGATGACGACGGAGCAGGAACAACAATACCGACGCTATGCCGGAGATGGGCTATTCCGGCTGTCGATTGGTCTGGAAAATCCACATGATCTGATTGAAGAGCTCGACCGGTTACTGTGTTGATGAGTGCGGCTTGATTTTTGCCTATCTCTTGTTAGAGCCTATTGGGGCACTAGAGAGAGCAAGGCATGAACAGTGTATTATACTGTCCATATTGCTTGATTTTTTTGTAGACAAGGCTGTGATTAATTGTGACGAAAGTATTGAAAAATGCTACCGTTCTGGCGCACTATGTGAAAGATAACTTTGCTGAATCATTCCGCAAAAGTTAACAACACAACATCGCATTTCTTGATGGAAATGGTTACAGATATAAAAATCATAAAGGGACAGTATGAATAAAATATTAAAATCAGCCATTGCCGGGGCGGTACTTGCCTGTTCGGCATTGACGACTCAGGTTTATGCAGCATCCTCTGCGCTGGAAAACATCCTGAATAAAGGAGAACTCAGAGCTTGTTTTGACGCTGGTTATGTGCCGTTTGAAATGAAGACCAAAGATGGTCGTTTTGTCGGTTTCGATTTAGATATGGCAAAACATATGGCACGTTCTATCGACGTGAAATTTGTGCCGGTCAATACCGCATGGGATGGGATCATTCCTGCTTTGCAGACCGACAAATGCGATATCATTATTTCCGGGATGACCATTACACCGGAGCGCAACCTGAAAGTTAATTTTGCCGACCCTTACATTGTCATCGGCCAGTCGGTACTGATTTCACCGAAGCTGGCTGGCAAAATCAAAAGTTATCAGGACCTCAATGATCCGAAATATACGTTAACCAGTAAGTTGGGCACCACGGGCGCAGAAGCTGCGAAACGTTATATTCCGAAAGCGAAGCTGGATCTCTATGACACAGAAGTTGATGCGGTACTTCAAGTTTCGAATGGTAAAGCTGATGCCTATGTGTATGATTTACCATATAATGCCATTTATGCCGCGCAGCATCCCAAACAGGTGACACATTTGGAAACACCGTTTACCTATGAACCACTGGGATGGGCGATTCGTCAGGATGATCCGAATTTCCTTAATTTCCTGAACAATTACCTGCGTCAGGTAAAAGGTGATGGAACTTATCAGCGTATTTATGATAAATGGTTCAAATCTGATAGCTGGCTGAAGGATGTTCAGTAATTTCCTCGCTATTCAAATCAATTGATGTAAAGTGCCGGACTCGGAGATTCCCGGGTCCGGTGAAGTAGTAAACAGAAGAGAATCATTGTAATGCAGTCAAAATCCAGCCGTTGGATAGGCCATGGCATTTATGCCGTAATAATGGTGTTGCTGGTGAGTGGGATCTATTTCTCCGGCAAAACGATTAATTATAATTGGCATTGGGATCGATTGTGGCCCTATATCGTCAATACTGAGATGCAGAATATCCGAGCCAGTGGTGATGGTGTGTCTGTTATCGAAGGCAATAAAATTATTGTGAAATTTGATAACGGCGCTCCCGATCAGGTCATCAAATCCTATGATCAACGGGCGATTGGTGACGGTGATTTAATTTTCGAAGGGGATACCCTTGCACGCGTCGAAGATTGGAAGTTCGGGCCGATAGCCGTCGGTCTTTGGGTGACGGTGAAAATCTCTTTCATCTCGCTTTTCTTTGCCATTTTTCTGGGGCTGATTTTCGGGCTGATGCGGGTCGCTAAAAACCAGACTGCCCGGGACCTTTCCCTGACCTATGTTGAAATCATTCGCGGTACACCGTTACTGGTGCAGATTTTTATCGTTTATTTCTTTATTGGGACTGTATTAGATTTAGACCGGTTTACCGCAGGCGTTGTTGCACTGTCGGTGTTTACCGGTGCTTATGTCGCAGAAATTATCCGAGCGGGGATTCAATCCGTATCCAGTGGTCAGATGGAAGCTGCCCGTTCATTAGGTATGACTTATCCTCAGGCGATGCTGTATGTCATATTACCGCAAGCCTTTAAGAGAACACTGCCACCGCTCGCCGGTCAATTTATCAATCTGATCAAAGATTCGTCCTTGGTATCGGTGATTTCAATTACGGATCTGACCAAAGCGGGTCGGGAAGTGGTTGCGGGGAGTTTTGCCCCCTTTGAAGTTTGGTTTACCGTTGCAGCGCTTTATCTGCTCGTCACCGGCTCACTTTCGTGGGCGATCCAAGTATTAGAAAAGAGGTTATCGGCTAGTGACTAATAATCAATATTCCGGTGAAGACATGATTGTAGCCGAGGGGATTGAAAAATTTTATCCCAATGGTTGCCATGCACTAAAATCTGTCAGCGCGAGGGTCAGAAGAGGCGAAGTTGTTGCGATTATCGGACCTTCCGGTTCCGGTAAATCCACCTTCTTACGGACCCTGAATCAACTTGAAGCCATTAACGAAGGGGTCATTATTGTTGATGGTATCGATATGTACGCTAAATCAACGGATATCAATCAACTGCGGCAAAATGTCGGGATGGTGTTTCAAAGCTTTAATTTGTTTCCCCATAAGACTGCTTTAGAAAATGTGATGCTGGCACCACTGAAAGTGGCTAAGCGACCGGTGAAAGACGTTGAAGTGGCCGCGAAAGCGTTGATGAAACGTGTTGGTCTGGCTGATCGGATGAATAACTATCCTTCTCATCTGTCCGGCGGACAACAACAACGTGTTGCGATTGCCCGGGCTCTGGCCATGGAACCGGATTTGATGTTGTTCGACGAACCGACGTCAGCGCTGGATCCTGAAATGGTGGGTGAAGTATTGGATGTCATCAAGGGGTTAGCAGCGGAAGGCATGACGATGGTGATTGTGACGCACGAAATGGGATTCGCCAAAGAGGTTGCTGATCGCGTGTTGTTTATGGAAGAAGGCGCACTATTGGTTGATGACACGCCTCAGGTTGTATTTGAATCTCCGCCACATCCTCGCTTGCAGCAGTTTCTGGCTAAAATTTTATAATCAATACCTTCCGCCAGTTTACTGGCGGAAGTCATTTCTATCAGGCGATTTTTATCCCTTCTAAGTGTGTTTTACACTGTTGCCGGGCAGTAGCAAAGAAAGCCTGAAGGTAACGTTTCTCTTTCTCCCCATGTCGCACTGCAGCAAACAGGCGTCGCCATAGTCCTTGTCCCAGCGGTTTGCTGGTGATCAGGCGCTGGCGAGAAAATTCGCTGATGGCCCAATTGGGCAGTGCTGCCACCCCCAAACCAGCAGAAACCATCTGGACCAGCATGAGCGTATTGTCTGCCTGTTTCCATTTCAGCGGTTCCACTCCGGCCGGATGAAGAAAGTGTTTATACACATCGAGACGTTGTTTCGGGACTGGGTAAGTCAACATGGTCTGGCCAGCTAAGTCTGCGGGTAGAATGGCTGCCGCGTCAGCCAACGGATGATTGATTGCAGTGACAAGGCGCATCTCAAAATCAAACAACGGCTCATAATGAATTTCGGAGCGGGGCATGATATCTGAAGTAATCAAGAGGTCGAGGTCTCCCGCCAGTAAGGCAGGGAGGGGTTCAAAACCAAATCCGGAAGAAAAATCCAGCGTTACATCCGGCCAACTGATCTGATATTCCTTGAGCGCAGGCATCAGCCATTGAAAACAAGAATGGCAATCGATCGCCATATGCAGACGCCCATTCACATCTTCTTTGAGACCGGCGATTTGGTTCTCTGCCTGAGCCATGCGTGGCAAGACATCTTCCGCCAGCTTTAGCAAGATTTCACCTTCGGATGTAAATCGAACGGGGCGAGTTTTACGGAGAAATAGTGGGCTGCCAATCCGTGATTCGAGATCTTTAATCTGATGGGACAGGGCTGACTGGGTCAGGTGTAGTGCTGTCGCGGTTGCGGTTAAAGAACCCGTATCTCTAAGTGAAATCAATGTTTTGAGGTGTTTGATTTCTAACATGAGTTTTCCTCATTCATGATTAATCATGTTGAATATTTTTACTAAACTACGCTGAAGCCTGCCGTATGTAAACATCCGGACGGTTATATACGTTCGTTAATTTCAATTTGTTTTTATGATTATGAATTTTACTCATTATCATAACATTGTGCCGGAATTTCTGGCCGATGATATATCTGAAGGCGCGGGTGTTAAAACGCTTCATGCGGATTGGGAAAGTAGAGAAAGATCCATCAACAAAAAAGCCCCGATATCGGGGCTTCTTGCGATTTGATGGTACTCAATGAACGAATATGAGTGACTCAGTTATTGTTTTGCCGAATACGGTTTACACGTAGCCTGGTTGATCAGTTGATCAATCATCAATTGCCCACGGGTATTACGAATTTTTATCCGGTAGGCAAGACCTGCGTCGAGATTCGACTTGGTTTCTGTATTGGTACAGTAACTCTTGATACTTTGGGTTAAAAGTGATTTTGTTGACTTGGCCTTTGGCGCATCATTGTTATAAATCATCATGATTTCAATGACATTTTGCTTTGAAGAAGCGCGCATGATGGACAACGGTCCGGACTTAATCGGGAGTTCAGCATGAAGAATACTCGCACGGTTGGCTGCAAGTAGCTCCAGCTGTTTTTGCTCACTATGACTACTACAACCGATTAAGACAGCACTTAGCCCAACTGCAATACATATTTTTCTTATCATGAAATGCTATTCTCAGATCGTTAAAAAACTTGTTTATAGGGTTTGACGATCACAGACTGGTATACACCGGCTGTGACATAAGGATCGGCATCTGCCCATGCTTTGGCTTCATCCAGAGATGCAAAATCAGCAATCACGGTTGAACCGGTGAATCCGGCTTCTCCCGGGTTGTCTGAGTCAATCGCAGGCAGAGGCCCGGCAGTCAGTAATCGCCCTTCATTTTGTAACTGCTGTAATCTTTCCAGATGCTGCGGTCGGGCGCCCATCCGCTTCTCTAAAGAGTTTTCTACATCTTGAGAAAATATGACATACCACATATTTATATCCTTATACAAAAGCCGGGTGATTGACGCGACTTATGTTCCTCTTCAGCTGGTGGCCTAGGAAGAACAATGATTTACTTATGGATGAAGCGCTATCATTCTCGGGCGTCCGTCACTATCGACGGCCACGTAGTTGAATGTGGCTTCACAGACCTGAAACCGATCACCGATACCGTGTGCATGAACGGGCTTAATCCAGACTTCAAGCTCAATTGACATGGAGCTACGACCAATGCGGACACATTCACCGTAACAACAAACCACATCACCGACACTCACCGGTTTTTTAAAGGCAATGCTTGATACGGAAACCGTCACAATTCTGCCGTGTGAGATTTCTTTGGCCAGAATGCCTCCGGCCAAATCCAGTTGTGACATAATCCAACCGCCGAAAATATCACCGTTAGCGTTGGTATCCGCTGGCATTGCAAGCGTTCGTGAAAGGAGCTGGCCTTTCGGGGTATTTACTTCAGACTTCATAATTTCGTACTACTATGTTGAATGCTTTCAGGAGAAGCGTTGATTCATCAATCAAATACAATGAATTCATCCAACTTCGAAACAATAACAGATGGTGCATCGGATTTCACACAGAAGCAAGAAAGAACCGATGCAAGTTCACGTTTTTCATCCTATTGATGATCTTCATCTTTGGGTAATCGCGTATAGATATATACACCAGTGAGTAAGGTGTATACCAATGTTGCGATCAGCAAACCAAAGACTTTGAAATCGACCCAGACAGCTAAAGGTAATCTGAACGCGATATAGACATTAATTGCTGCACAGGCAACAAAAAAGAACACCCAGGCCCAGTTAATTTTTGACCAGACATCATCGGGAAGTTGTAGCTCTTTACCCAACATGCTTTTAATTGCCGATTTGCCCATGAGATGGGTAACCGTCAGGCCGATGGCAAAGACAAGATAGACGATAGTCACTTTCCACTTAATAAAATTTTCATCATGGAGGAAAATCGTCATCCCACCGAACACAGCGACCAGAACAAAAGTAATGACCTGCATTTTCTCGACTTTTTTATACCAAAAGTAGGTAATAGCAATTTGTATCGCACTGGCAATAATCAGGGCACCTGTTGCGACATAGATATCGTATAGTTTGAACAATACGAAAAACACAATAAGTGGAATAAAGTCGATCAGTTGTTTCATGGGGATTCAGTCCTTCACTAGAGAGCGCTACAGTCTAACCAAAATTGACGGGTATCTGAATAGTCAGATCACGTTTTGTCACGATTTCTGACGGGTTTGATCCTGATTAAGAATATGGATGACGAAGTCTGCATGAGCCGATCGTTGCCAGCGAGTGTCTACATTGACATCGGTTATCAGTAAACACCAAGAGTGGCGAGAATTACTTTATTAAACAATATATCAAACTGGGTGTATTTGTTGGTGGTGCCAATCTGGAAGAAATGAATGCGGAAGAAGCCAAGAAAACGATGCAAAAACTGAAAATGGCGAAGCAAGGGCACTGTCGTCAATAGTTGAATCTCTTGCTTCGTATGACATCGCAGTTACCTGTAATGCTCGGGTGAAAAAAAACCACTCAAAGTTGAGTGGTTTCTTATCAATCAGCGATAAACGAATCTTTATGCTTCTTGTTCAACTGTCTTTTCTTCTGCTTCCGGTTCTTCAATCAGAGAATCGACAATCACTGCACAGGCTGCATCACCAGTGATATTCAGTGCGGTACGAATCATGTCGAAGATACGATCCAGAGCAAATAACAGCGGCAGACCTTCAATTGGAATCCCGGCGGCAAGCAGTACCGCGACAACAAGGAAAGATGGCCCCGGAACACCCGCCTGACCGACAGCGCCCAGTGTTGCGGTAACGATGATAGCGATGTAAGAACCCATGCTCAGATCGATGTTGAATAGCTGGGCAAAGAAAATCGCAACGAGTCCGTAGTAAATTGCGTTACCGGACATGTTGATCGTCGCTCCTAACGGAAGTACGAACGATGCAGTTGAGTTTCTGACACCTAGGTCGTTTTCAACCGTATCCATGGTCACTGGCAGCGTTGCCATTGACGATGCTGTAGATAGGGCAACGGCTTGCGGTTTTTTCATTGCGCCAATGAATTTACGCGCTGATGTTTTGGTAAAAATCTGAATCATCAGTGGATAGACAATGAAACCAAAAATCAGAATTGCAGCAACATAGACGACAAAGAGTTTAAGGACAACAGTCAGGGCACTGAAACCAAATGTCCCGACAGCTTCTGCCATCAGACCGAAAACCCCGATTGGTGCAATAACCATCACTTTGTTGATCATCCAGACCATGGCATCAACAATCGTGTTTACACCATTGATGATTGGTAAACGCCGTTCTTCACTCTGTTTGGCAAGCGCCACACCGAAGAAAAGGCAGAACACTAGTATTTGCAGAATATTTGCGTTATTCAGTGACTGGAAAACGTTGGTTGGGATCATACCGATAATGGTTGCCCAGAAAGTAGGAAGTTCACCTTTTGACGCATATTCTGAAGAGAACATCCCTTCAACACCAGAAACATCAATGCCGATACCGGGTTGGAAAATGTGTCCCATCACCAGTGCCAAAGCAACTGCCAGCGCAGAAGTGACAGCAAAGTATCCTAAGGTCACGGCGCCGACTTTACCCGCGGAATGGCTGTTACCCAAACCAGCCGAGCCTGAAATCAGTGCAACGGCAACCAATGGAATGACCAGCATCTTAATCAAATTGATAAAGATAGCCCCAAGTGGTGAGAACATTGCGGCGTCATGTCCCATCGTGGCGCCGACAATCGAACCCAGAATCATCGCGATGACAACCTGAACACCAATATTTGATAATAAACTCTTTTCTTTTAACACTACCGTAACCCTTGTGTTATGAATTTTTAATTTACTAGGATTACCCACTAACATACTTAACATTTGCGGATAAATATTCCGGCTAAGTTTTTACACTGATATCTTTTTATGATCAAGAAATCAGTTATGAAAATGCTCAATAGATAGAAAATTTACGCAAACGTTTGGCAAAATATAATGCGGGTAGTAATTTATGCTAAATATTGTTTTAATTGTAAAATAATTGTTTATGTGAATGGGTTTGAATAGTACTAAGTGGCATGATTGGCGGTTTCCGTGATGGAAACCGCATATAAAGCTGCTTATCTGTGTGTCGCTGCTTTCATCGTCGAGACAAACTGATGAAGCTGAGTCAGTAGTGTCGATTCATCATGTTGGTTGGATTCGATAATTTTCACGACTGCTGAACCTGAAATAGCGCCTGCTGCACCGGCTGCCAACGCTTGTTTTACCTGTTCCGGCTCTGAAATACCAAATCCGAGCAATGCTGGGGGGGCCTGATATTCTTTTAGGTTTTTCAGCAGGTTGTCAACGGGCATCCCGGCTTTGGTTTCCACACCCGTGACTCCCGCACGAGAAAGGAGGTAAGTATAGCCTTTACTGCGTGACGCCACGGTTTGTAAGGTTTGCTGATCGGCTGTTGGCGGGGCAATAAAAATAGGGTCAATACCGTATTTCTCTGCAGCCTGAATGAAATCTTCACTTTCGTTGGTCGGGACATCAGCAATCAGAACGGAATCGATCCCAGCTTGTTGGCAACGCTGATAGAAGTTATCAATGCCGCGCGCATAAACCAAATTAGCGTATACCAGCAGACCGATCGGTATATCAGGATAATCCTGACGGACTTGCGTGATGAGTTCGAAACAGATATCAGGCGTGGTTGCTGCATTCAGCGCCCGCATATTCGCCCCTTGAATCGTTGGGCCATCTGCGAGCGGATCAGAAAATGGAATACCAAGCTCCAACGCGTCTGCACCGGCTTCAATCAAGGTATTGATAATCTTTGCCGAGAGTGCCGGGGTTGGGTCTCCGATGGTGACGAAAGGCACAAATGCACCTTGATTCTTTTCCGCAAGTTGTTGGAAAAGTGTTTGGTAGCGATTCATGACAGCACTCCTTTTTCTTCTAAGATTTTATTGACGGTGAAAATGTCTTTATCACCTCGTCCGGATAAGTTCACCACCAGCGTCTGTTCTTTCTCTGGTTCACTGCGAGCCATTTTGAGGGCATGGGCTAAAGCATGAGAAGACTCAAGGGCCGGAATTATCCCTTCATGACGGGCCAATTCTTGAAAAGCATCCAGTGCTTCATCATCGGTGATATTTTCATATTCGGCTCTGCCGATCGCATTTAAATGAGCATGTTGCGGGCCGACGGACGGGAAATCGAGCCCGGCAGAAACTGAGTAAGACTCTTCAATCTGACCGTACGCATCTTGCATCAATGGGGATTTCATGCCCAGATAAATGCCGGTTTTGCCGTATTTTAGCGGTGCACCGTGCTGATGGGTTTCAATCCCTTTGCCGCCGGGTTCGACCCCGATTAAGCGGACATTTTCTTCGTCGATAAAATCAGCAAACATACCAATCGCATTCGAACCACCGCCGACACAAGCGATCACGGCATCCGGCAATTTACCTTCACGCGCTAAAATTTGATGTTTCGTTTCTTCACCGATGATTTTCTGGAATTCCCGGACAATGGTCGGGAATGGGTGAGGCCCCGCAGCTGTGCCTAATAGATAGTGGGATGTTTCGTAACTTGCGGACCAGTCTCGCATTGCTTCGTTACAAGCATCTTTGAGGGTTGATGACCCAGAGTGGACTGGAATAACGGTTGCACCCATCAAACGCATCCGAAACACATTCGGACTTTGACGCTCAACGTCTTTAGCGCCCATGTAGACCCGGCATTTTAATCCCAGTAGCGCGCAGGCAATGGCGGTTGCAACACCATGCTGTCCGGCGCCCGTTTCTGCGATAATTTCTTGTTTACCCATCCGTTTTGCCAGTAGGGCTTGTCCGAGTACCTGATTGGTTTTATGCGCGCCACCGTGCAGCAAGTCTTCTCGCTTGAGATATAGCTTAGTCTTGGTGCCTTTGGTCATATTTCGAGTGAGCGTCAGCGCGGTCGGGCGTCCTGCATATTCTTGAAGCAGTGACATAAATTCCGCCTGAAATTCAGGGTCTTCTTGAGCGTCGATAAAAGCCTGTTCTAGCTGATCGAGTGCCGGAACCAGTATTTGTGGGACAAACTGGCCACCGAACTCGCCGAAGTAGGCGTTAAGTTTAGACATGATGGATTCCTTTTTGCTGTTCTGTCAGGTATCGGTATTCCGACGACTAGTAATCTTTAATTTTTTGAAATGCTTGCTGTAGTTTGTCAGCGTCTTTGATGCCGGGAGCCGATTCAACGCCTGAATTAAAATCCAGTCCGTTACATCCGAGAGCGGCCGCTTCTTTTGCATTTTCCGGTGATAAACCGCCGGCAAGTATTACGCCTTCAACTTGAGTGAGTTGTTGCCAGTCAAATGTTTGCCCGGTCCCGCCGCTCTGCTGGCCGACTTTGCTATCGTATAAATGACGGTCAATATGCTGCGCTAATGGTGCTGGAAGCTGATCAGAGACCGCATACGCTTTCCAAATTGCAATATCGGCAGATAGCGCTTCTCGAAGCTGATTGACATAGGCTTGATCTTCGTTGCCATGCAGTTGTACCGCACTTAACTGAAGTTCATGCGCAATCTGAGTTACATCTTCGACGGCATGATTCTGAAATACACCCACATATTTGAGTGGTGCACCGGACATGGTGATACGAGCCGACTCAGGTGTGGTATAGCGTGGAGAAGCTTCGACAAAAATGAGCCCACCGTAGACGGCTCCGGCCCGATAAGCTTGCGCAGCGTCATCGGGGCGGGTCAGTCCACAAACCTTGTTCTCACCGAGAATCACACGACGAACTGCCATTTCCAGATTTTGTTCGGACATCAGAGAACTACCAATCAGGAATCCCTGAGCGTAGGCAGACAGATCCCGGACTTGTTGATGCGTATAAATGCCAGATTCCGAAATAATCGTGGTGCCTTCCGGTAATTTTGGTGCCAGTGCTTTGGTTCGGTTCAGGTCGGTCGTTAAGTCTCTTAAATTACGGTTGTTGATCCCGATGACTTTCGCTTGGAGGGCGACAGCCCGTTCCAGCTCTGCCTCGTTGCTGACTTCGGTTAAAATTCCCATGTTGAGCTGATGCGCGACCTGAGCCAGTGTCTGATAAGTTTCATCGTCCAATACGGAGAGCATCAGCAGAATGGCATCCGCACCATAGTGGCGGGCCAGATAAACCTGATAAGTATCGATCATGAAATCTTTACACAGCACGGGTTGGGTGACCTGCTTGCGAATCTGAGGAATAAATTCAAAATTGCCTTGGAAATACTTTTCATCAGTCAAAATCGAAATCGCATTGGCATACTGTTTATAGACCGATGCGATATAGTCCAGATCAAAGATATCTCGAATCAGCCCTTTGGAAGGCGATGCCTTTTTGCACTCAAGAATGAACGCCGTTTTTCCGGTATTCAACGCAGCATAAAAACTTCGGTCTGAAGGCTTAAGTAAATTCTTAAAGCTTGCTAATGGCTGATTCTGTTGACGTTGTTCGAGCCAGAGATGTTTATCGCGAACAATCTTGACGAGAACTTCTGCCATTTCTGTATGTTCTGTAGTGATATGTTCTGATAACTGTGTTGTCATGTATTAGCTCCGCTGTGCAAGTTGACGGACTCGTTGGAATGCCTGTCCTGATTTCATGATATCAATTGCTTGTTGGGCATTGGCTTTTAAATCTTCGCGACCGAACAAGCGAAGTAAT